>DASVFK010000417.1:0-22030 GCA_036380095.1 Candidatus Angelobacter sp.
CCATCTGTGATGCGCAGCAGCTCTCAGGTCGCGGGTTGAAGTTACCTCGTTGAGCCTGCCTTCCGATGTACCGATGTTCCGATGTACCGGCGACCCGATCAGGGTTAATGTGGTCGCGCTTCTGGAGCACTGAAGCTTTGACGCGCCATTGCCCTTTCCCCAATCTCCAGCTAAACTCACTTGTTTTCCCGACTCACGTCTAACCCAGCTTGGAGATTCCACGATGACGCTACGTCGCATTCTGCCTGCGTGTTTTTGTGTGTTGTTGCTCTTTCCCCTCTGCGCCGCCGCACAACGTCCCCGAGAGGACCGCCAGCCCGGGCCTGCAGCCGCCCCCGGAGCGCCGGAGCAGACACCCAGAGCGCCGGCCGCCACGGAACCCAAGAAAGAAGTGCCGGAGCAGCCGCCCGTGGTCACGCATCACGAAATCCGGGTCGGTGGCAAAACGCTGCGATACACCGCCACTGCTGGCATGATGCCCCTCAAGAACACTGACACGGGCGAGACGGAAGCGCACATCTTTTATATGGCCTACACGCTGGACGGCCAGCAGGCGGAACGCCGCCCGCTCACGTTTTCCTTCAACGGCGGGCCTGGTTCGGCATCAGTGTGGCTGCATCTGGGCGCCATCGGTCCCAAACGCGTGAAGATGCAGCCGGATGGCATGATGCCATCGCCTCCGTACCAGCTTGTCGATAACGAATACACATGGCTCGACCAGACCGACCTGGTCTTCATCGATCCCGTTGGCACCGGCTACAGCCGCGCCGTTAAGCGTGACCAAACCAAGAAGTTCTTGGGACTTCGCGGCGATATCGAGTCCGTGGGCGACTTCATCCGGCTGTATCTCGGACGCTATGAGCGCTGGTCGTCGCCGCTCTTCATGGTGGGTGAAAGCTACGGCACCACCCGCGCCGCCGGACTTTCCGGCTACCTGGTGGAGCATGGCATCGCCTTCAACGGCATCATGCTGATCTCCAGCATCCTGAACTTTGAGACCACCGACTTCATGCCGGGCAACGATCTGCCTTACATTCTGTTCCTTCCCACCTACGCTGACACCGCGTGGTATCACAAGAAGCAGCCGCCGGACCTGCTGCAGGACTTCGTCAAGATGCGCGCGGAAGTCGAGCAATGGGCTGCGACCGGATACGCGGAGGCGCTGGCCAAGGGCGATCGCCTCACCCCGCAGGAACGGGCCGCTGTGGTCGACCACCTCTCACGTTATCTCGGGCTGAGCAAGACCTATATCGAGCACAGCAACCTGCGCATCGATGAGCCGCACTTCGTGAAAGAGCTGCTGCGCGACCAGAACAAAGTCGTGGGGCGACTCGATAGCCGCTTTGTCGGCAGCGACCGCTCGCAGATCGCTGAGACAGGTCGCTACGACCCGAGCATGAGCGCCATCCGTCCGCCTTATACCGCAATGTTCAATCAGTACGTGCGCACGGAACTTGGGTATAAGTCAGATCTCGAGTACTACATCCTGGGCGGCGGTTTCCGCTTTGACGAGTGGGACTGGGGCGTGCAGCGCGGCGGCTTCCCCGATACCGCGCAGGCGCTCAAAGACGCCTTCGACAAGAACCCTTTCATGAAGCTGTTCGTCGGCTCAGGCTATTACGATTTGGCAACGCCCTACTTCGCCACGCAATATACGCTCAACCACATGAACCTCGATGGCGACCAGCACAAGCGGGTATCACTGGGCTACTACGGCGCCGGGCACATGATGTACATCCAGGACTCGTCGCTGGGAGAACTGAAGAAGGACGTAGGAGCGTTTATGCAGAATGCGCTGAAATGAGAGGAGCTTGGCGCTGGGGTTGCTGGACCAGGAGAAGGGCTCATCGATTGAGCCTCAGCTCCTGAATCACAGGGAGTTCTTCGCGCCCTCTCCACCGCCACCCGAGTACCAGGATGCCTGCAAGGATCAGGATAAGAACCGCAAAGTCCCTGCCATCTTGCCATGAAAACGTACCCTGCCGGATCTGCTCCAAGCCCGAAACCAGATTGGAGGCAACGCCTGCGCTGATGGCGCACGCGATACAAATGAACTCGACTGCTTGCACCGCCTGTCGGCGCGAGAGCTTGCACACCCTGGATATATCGGCATAGAGCACGTACCCAGCTGCCGCTAACAATGCATCCAGAGGATTGCGCAACAGGAGCACAAGCAAGGCGCATATCCCAAGGCCACTGGCCGGGGACCAGTGAAAGATTTGCTTGATTTGTTCACGGGCACCCGCAAAACGCGCCAGTCTTACTGCCAACACTGCGCCCAATGCGACTGCGTCCGTCATGATTGACAACGGCTTTGCCGGCGTCGCCTGCGTAAGGTTGCGGCACAGGTCCCAACAGAGCAAAATGCTCAACGTCGGAAAGAACGCGCGGACAAGATTGCAGGTGATTCTCCACGGCGCCCAGTCATTCATACAACTTCCTTCTTAAAAGGCCTTGGCAATTGCGTTTCAATTTCCCCGGCAGAGACTGCTCCACCTGCAGCTAATTCTGCCTCACTTTTTCCATTACAAATTTGTAATTTTCCTCATCAAGTAAGGCACAGGTTCGCGTTTACTTGGTCTTTCTTCGCCTCGATTCCGGTGATCCTAGCCCTTCCCAAACGGCTCATCCAAACTCGGGCTTTGTGGCGTAAACAGTTCCGCTCCGGTTTCCGTGATGTGCATATCGTCTTCCAGACGCACGCCGAACTCGCCGCGAATGTAGATTCCCGGCTCGTCGCTGAAACACATGTTGGGCGCCAGCGGCAGCGTGTTGCCGCGGACCAGGTACGGCCACTCATGGCCGTCCATGCCGATGCCGTGGCCCACGCGATGCGTGAAGTACTTGTAGTCCGGGCCGTAGCCGGCGTCCGTGATGACTTTGCGCGCGGCTGCGTCCACGGCCTGGCACTGCACGCCGGGTTTGGCCGCGGCCAGCGCCGCCGATTGCGCCCGGTGCACGATGTCAAAGACCTTCTTCATCTTGTCCGTGGGTTTGCCCAGCACCACCGTGCGGCTGATATCGGATTCGTAGTCTTCCACACGACAGCCGCCGTCCATCAAAAGAATCGTGCCTTCGCGCAGTACCTGTGGCTTGACCGAACCGTGCGGCAACGCGGAGAACTCGCCCACTTGAATGCTGGCGCCGCCCTGGAAGCCCTGGCGTTCGTGCGCCTGCGAAACCAACTGGGCAAAATCGCGCTGTGTCATGCCTTCTTTGCTCGAACGATATGCGGCTTCATAGGCTGCCAGCGTTACTTCGTTGGCCAACTTCATCAGCTCGAGTTCGTGAGCGCTTTTGATCATGCGGCAGCCAGCGGTTACGGGCGTGGCGCTGGCCATTTCCAGAGCAGGCGCAGACATGCTCACGTTCTTTACGCCGTCCGCCTTAACGAGAGGGTTTGCCGCCGCACGCACACCGTCACTGAAGACGTAGCGCACCGTCTCTTCGGCGCCCAGCTTGCCGGCAGAGATGCCGCGGTCTTTCAGTCCCTGGGCAATACGTTCGTAAGGGCTTTCATCTTCCTGCCACAAGCGGATTTCCGGATCGTTGCCGTCCGGGCCGTTGGCGATCTGTTCGCGCGCGCGGTCTTCTTCAAACGCCGGGCAGACGTAAAACGGCTTGCCCTTCACCGGCACCACCATGGCAAAGAGCCTTTCGCTCAGCCACCAGCGTATGCCCGTGAAGTAGACGAGCGAGGTGCCGCCGATCATCATGACGGCGTCCAGCTTATTGGCCGCCATGAGCTGGCGTGCTCGCTCCACGCGCTGCCCGCGTTCTGCCGCCGTGATGGGATGGGCTTCAGCCTTGCGCGATTTCAATTTGGCAATTGGCTCAGGCAGCTTCTTCTCGGCTGCGCCTTCGGGCTGGCCCAGCAGGGCGGAGGGCTGAGTCGTGGCGATGGCGGCGGCGATTCCGGCGGATTGCAAGAAATGGCGGCGGGACGGGTTCATTCGGGTCTCCTTGGCAAAGCGATAGAGTACCACCGGCCGCAAGTTTTCCGCTCTAGTGCGTTCTCTCCTTATGCCAGGAAAAGGGGTTCCATGCCAATGAAACTGAGTTCCCTTCTCACTAACCGCCAGTCTCCGATCAAGCCTGCGGCGCTGGAGAATGTCCGCGTCGCGGCGCCATGCCCGGCAAGCTGGGAGCAGATGGCCGGCGACGACCTCGTCCGGTTCTGCGCCGAGTGCAAGCTAAACGTCTATAACCTTTCCGACATGACCCGGCGGGAGGCCGAACAGCTCATCGCCACGCACGAAGGCCGTTTGTGCGTGCGTTTTTATCGGCGGGCCGATGGCACGATCATCACCCAGAACTGCCCTCGCGGATTACGCGTTGTGATTCAGCGGGTCTCGCGCGTGGCCGGAGCCGCGCTTTCGGCGATGATGGCCGCAACCTCAGCTTTTTCCCAAACCCCAGCCCAACCGGCTCCAAATTCAGCTGCGAACAAGAAGATACAGCCGGCGCTGGAAGTCGCGGTGCTCGACCCAACGGGCGCGATGGTCCAGAACGCAAAAATTACGCTGTGCCTCTGTAAGAGTCGCGTGACCATGGAAACCATGACTGACGCGGGTGGAGTCGCGCATTTTTCGAATCTGATGAAAGGGACTTATGACCTGAGCGTGCAGGCGCCTGGCTTCAGGACCAGCCGGCAAGCGATCAAGGTCAAACAAAACGAGCGGGTGCAGGTTCAGCTCCAGGTTGCGAAAGTAGCAACCACGGTGGAAGTGAAAGCTGAGCCTATGGAGGTTATGGGAACGACGGTCGGAGTCATTGTCACGACAGAGAATCCCCTTCCGCCCATGCCAATCTCCAGCGGGCGGCCAGCTCCGATGCGCTAATACTTGGGACTCGTCGGAGTAACAAAGCGCTGCACTTCTCGACGTTCTTGATCGTTCTGAAAGAGCCGAAACGGAGGGACCACACCAATGGATTTAAGTTCCTTTTTGATCCGCCGAAATCCCAGATACCGCCCACCACAGCCGACGCCCAAGCCAGTGGCCCTGCACAATGTCCGCGTCGCCGCGCCCTGCCCGGCAAGCTGGGAAGCCATGGCCGGCGACGAGCGCGTCCGGTTCTGCTCCGAGTGCACGCTGAACGTCTATAACCTTTCCGAAATGACCAGGCGGGAGGCCGAACAACTCATTGCCACGCACGAAGGGCGGCTGTGTGTGCGCTTTTATCGGCGCGCTGACGGAACAATCATCACCCAGAACTGCCCTCGCGGATTGCGGGTGCTGATACAACGAGTCTCGCGGGTGGCGGGGGCGGCGCTTTCGGCGATCATGGGCCTGGGCTTTGCCGTGGCTCAGATGCCGCAGCAGATGTCTTGTTCGCAGCCGGCAAGCAAAGAACCGGCACACGATGGCCTTTCTGTCCTGATCCTCGATCCGCAGGGCGCGGCTGTTTCTGGTGCAAGGGTCAGCCTGAAGGGCCCCAAACGTAAGAACAGATGGACAGCCACAAGTGACGCCGCCGGTGTGGCCACTTTTAGAGGCCTGCCTCCAGGGGATTATTCAGTAAAAGTGGAGGTGCAAGGCTTCAAGACCCTCAAGCAGCAGATGAAAGTTGACAAAGACAATATCAGCACAAAGACGCTCAAGGTGACCGTAGGTGACACCACGGTGGTGGTAGGAATGCTCGACGAACCGATGATCATTGGAACCCGGCAGTACAGTAACGAATACCTTCAGCCCTCCGCCGCCCTTGCCGGGCGTCGGCGGCAGGACAGCGCCGATGCGCAACTAAAACTCTGTCGTCCCTCGACGACCAGCAGACTTTTTACCTCCGGGAGCGCGGCTGCAGGCCTTGCCCCGATTCAGATCACCGCCTCGGATTCGTCCCGCTCGTTTTTCCTCCTGAAGGAGTGCTTCCCTGCTGCGTAGCGCCGGTGCCTGGCGTCGCCGGCTTGGCCTGGGCTGCGCCGTTTGCAGGCGGCTGTGCTGCTCCCGCTGCCGGTGCGCTTCCCGCCTGTACTGCCGGTTGCGCGCCCGGAGGCTCGGGCTTCGGCGGCATATCCGCAGCGGTGAAGCGCGGGATCATATCGTCGCGCATGGCGAGTTGATAGATGGCCGCAGCCACTACGATCGCGTCCTTCTTCACATCGTCTTCAATGATGCGCTCGTAGGTATCGAGATTGGTATGCCACGTGTCAGTGAAATACTCGATCGGGTCCTGACCCAGCCCAACGCCGGGAAGACCGGCTTGCGCGAAGGAGCTTGAATCCGTGCCTCCGGCGCGGCGGTTCTTGTTGGCGATTGCGCCGGCCACGCCGAGATCGGCAAAGGGCAAGAGGACTTCACGCAGAATATCAGCATCCTGCGGCGGTCCGAAAACGCTGGCGCCGCGAATGCGCCCGGTGCCGGAGTCGACGTTGAAGTAGGCAACGAGCTTGTGAAATTCCGGCTTGGGCTCTTCAAAGCTCCCGAAATGTTCTTTCACGTAAGCCTGCGAACCAAGCAGCCCTTCTTCCTCGCCGCTCCACAAGGCCACGCGGATGGTGCGCCGCGGCTTCACTCCCAGCGACTTCAGAATGCGTGCGGCTTCCATCATGACCGCGCAGCCAATGGCGTTGTCGGTGGCGCCTGTCGCGGAGTGCCAGGAATCAAGGTGCCCGCCCAGCATCACCACTTCATCTTTGCGGTCGGTGCCGGGAATTTCGGCAATCGTGTTGTAGGAAGTTTTCCCTTCGGGAAAGATCTTGTTCTGGATGTTGAGCTCGAGCTCCACCTTGGAGCCATCGGCCAGGATGCGCGCGATGCGGCCGTAATCCTCATTACGCAGCACCACGGTGGGCACGACTTTGGTGATATCGAAGGTGCGGTTGTTGAAGGCCCGAATGCGGCCGTTGCCCATGCGTGCGTCATTCACTCGCATCACCGCGCCATTGACCACCAGAAACTCATCCACCTGCTGGTTGATCTGCTGGCCTGTCAACGTCCCCGGAGGGTCTTGCTGTTGCTGCTGGGCATTGCGTGGGCCAAATTGTCCGGCGTTGGGATTCTTGGGATCAAAGCGCTCAGCGGCCAGCTTGTCATCGAGCCGTCGCGGAGGAACGTCAATCACCACAGGCACCGCTTCCGCCTTGCCCACCATCACGATCTTCCCTTTCACCCTGTCCTTGAGCGCCTCGAGATAGGTCGCCAGCTCTTCCTTCTTCGGTTTCTCCGGCAGTACCATCTGCATGACCGGTGCGGTCACCGTGCCGTTGGTGCCCGGAGTCCAGGCCAGCACCTTGAAGGTGAGCTGGTCATGGATGGGCGCCACAATGTAACCGCTGGAGCGCTCGTTCATCCATCCGGGATGCCCGAAGTCCCACGGCTCCAGGTGCGCGTTCTCGAAACCCCACTCCTTCATCTGCTTGATGGCCCACTCGGCTGCGGCCTTGTGGTTAGGCGAGCCGGTCAGGCGCGGGCCATAAACATCCGTGAAGAAGTGCATGGTATGCATGATCTGCGAATGGTCCGTCTCTTCCGTGCGGATTCTCTTGTTGATATCAGGATCCGGCGCGGACTGGCCCTGCGCAGCGACCAGCGCGAAACACACCACAAAGCCGATGAGGCGAATGCGATGGAACATTCAGGGTTCCTCCCAGGAGGAATAAAGATAGCGTCAAGCGCAGGCAAAGGCAACGAAAGAATCGCCGAGAGCGCCCGGAGCAGCGCTGCACCTACCGGTCCACAACCTCACGACCAATCTTCACGAGGTGGGACATCGAACCTGAGCCGAGTCACTGGCAGCGCAAGGCCAACATGGGATCAACTTTGGCGCAGCGCCGCTGATGCTGCTGGTTGCGCTGCGCGGGGGCGGAAATGTCAACAATTGTTGCCGGAGCTTGAGCTCTCTCGAGCGGCATTAGGCCGGTTGATGCGGCGCGGAAACGCTGAGACCTCATGTCTTGGCGGCCGCGCCATAACCGGAGCGACCGCCTAACGGCCAACGATTAGGAGTTCAGCGGCTATTTCTTCCCTTCACTCGCCGCCTCCTGCAGCGATTTGGGATCGGACTTGTTCACCGGCGACGCTTTCTGCAGCGCTTGCACCATCAAATGGCCGGCTGTGGGTGTGCTCACCTTGTGCTCGATCACGATTTCGCGGGCGGTGACCTTGCGGCCGTATATCTTCTCACTGGCGCTGTTGTCGGGCCGTAGCGTGGAGCCTTCGAGCGAGATGCCGGCAAACAGTCCGCGGGAGCGTGAGTAGGTAAGGATTTCGGCGGTCATCAGGACGTCGGTTGCGGCCTGGGCGTCGCGGCCCTTGGGCCCGGCGGCGGCGGCGGCATCCGCGCCCAGTTTGACCTTGCTTTTCAAGATGGAATCAATGCCCTTGGGGTTCACGATCAGGAGGACGAAATCGGTTGCCTGTCCGCCGAGTTGGAAACCGATGTTGGCGCCTTCCAAAGCAACCATGGCCGGCGGTCCCCAGGGGCCGGTGAAGGTCTTGCCGCCGCGGCAGGTCATGGCGCCGCGTCCGTAGTTGCCTCCCACGCCAATAGCAACTTTCTTGACCGAGGGGATCACGATCACGCACTCGGCCTTGTCGAGCACGGATTTCGGGAGGTTGTCGGGAATGTTAAGGATCTCCAGCAATACTTCGCCCGCGTGCTTCAGCCTTTCTTGTTCATGTTCCTGGGCCTGGACCAGCGTGGAAAGCAGCAGAGCGGCGAGGGTAAGCGCAAAAGTCTTTTTCATGGCAACCTCTTTTTTCTTGGCGTGGAAAGAAAAGCGATCTTATCACCGCAGCAGCCATGGGCGCAGTGATTTATCACCTTAGCCACGCCCGCAATGTGACTGGCAGGAGCCCCTATTTTGGTTTATGATTCGCGTTCACCTTCCTACTATCCGCTGGAGTATGTCCAATGAAAAAGTCAATGAGAATGCTCGCTGCTGTATGGATGTTCGTGGTGTTGTCACTCGCCCTGCTGGCGGCGCAATCCAAGCCCCAGAAGAAGGCGAAAGCTGAAGCGCAAAAGCCCGCCGCTACTGCTCCTGCCGGCGATACCGCGCAGAAGCCCGCGGCCAAAACGGAAGAAGGGGCCGCAAGTAAAGATCCGCTGGAGAACATGCGCTGGCGCAACTTGGGTCCCGCAGTCGGCGGCGGGCGCGCTACCGCCGTGGCTGGAATACCGGGCAAGCCCAACGTCTATTATGCGGGCGCTGCAGGCGGCGGCGTTTTCATGACCCAGGACGGAGGCCTCTCCTGGAAGCCGGTCTTTGAAAAAGAATCCACCGCCTCGATCGGGGCGATTGCCCTTGCGCCATCGAACCCCAACCTGGTTTGGGTGGGGACGGGCGAAAAGAACATCCGCAATGACGTGGTCACAGGCAAAGGCGTCTTCTTTTCTCCCGACGCCGGCGCCACCTGGAAGTTCATGGGACTGCGCGACGCCGGGCAGATTTCCAACATCGTGATTGACCCGCACGATCCCGACACGGTGCTGGTGGGCGTGCTCGGCCATGCCTGGGGGCCGAACTCCGAGCGCGGCGTCTTCCGCACCACCGACGGCGGCAAGAACTGGCAGAAGGTGCTGTTCGTGGACCAGGACACCGGCGTGAGTTCGCTGATCATGGACCCCGGCAACCCCATGGTGCTGTTCGCCGGGCTGTGGCGCGTGCGCCGCACTCCATGGAACCTGGATAGCGGCGGCACCAGCGGCGGCGTCTTCCGCTCCACGGACGGCGGCGCGACCTGGAAGAAACTCAAGGAAGGCCTGCCCGAAGAAGCCACGGGACGCATCGGCCTGGGTGCGGCGCCGAGCAATCCGCGGCACATCTACGCGCTGGTGGAAAACAAGAAGGGCGTGCTCTATGACTCGGTGGACCTGGGCGACCACTGGAAGATGGTGAGCAACAACCATCAGCTGGCGGCGCGCGGCTTCTACTTCAGTGAGCTGGTGGTCTCACCCAACGATGAGAACCGCATCTACTTCCTCTCTTACAACATCATGCTGTCAGAAGACGGCGGCAAGACCGCGCGTCCCACATCGCAGCGCGTGCACGTAGACCATCACGCCATGTGGATCGACCCGGAGAACCCGAACCGCATCATCAATGGCAATGACGGCGGAGTGTACATCAGCTCCGATGGCGCGCGCACCTGGCGCTACCTGGACAATCTGCCGATAGAGCAGTTCTACATGGTGGCGGAGGACGATAGCGCACCTTACAACCTCTGCGGCGGCCTGCAGGACAACAACGGCTGGTGCGGGCCTTCCAACAGCCTGAGCCGCGGCGGCATTACCGGATTTGACTGGTACACCGTGGTGGGCGGCGACGGCGAATACATTGTTCCCGCGCACGGCAACAACACACGCCTGATCTATGCCGATTCGCAGAATGGCGCCATCCAGCGCGTGAATGCGGAAAACGGCTTATCTACTTTTGTGCGGCCGTACCTCTATGGCGTGCAGGCGATGAAGCCCGCGGACCTGAAATACCGTTTCAACTGGACGTCGCCAATTGCAGTCTCTGCAACCAACCCGGACGAGGTCTACATTGGCGGCAACGTGCTCTTCCATTCCACTGACCAGGGACGCCACTGGACTCCCGTGAGCCCGGACCTGACGCGCAATGACAAGTCCAAGCAGATTTCCAGCGGCGGCCCCATCTGGTGGGACCTGAGCGGCGCTGAGAGCGTGGATTGCATTCTCTCCATCTCGATTTCACCCATCGATCCCAAGACAATTTGGGTTGGCACGGACGATGGCCTGGTGCAGGTCACGCATGACGGCGGCGAACACTGGAGCAACGTAACGGCGGCCATCCCCGGCCTGCCGGAGTGGGGACGCATCCAGCAGATTGACGCTTCACCGCACGACGCCAACACCGCATTCGTGGCCGTGGACTTCCATGAAGTGGACAACAACAAGCCTTACGTCTTCAAGACGCACGACAGCGGAAAGACGTGGACGGCGATCGCCACGGGCCTGCCACAGGATGATCCAGCGCGCGTGGTGCGTGAGGACCCGAACCACAAAGGCTTTCTTGCGTTGGGCACCGACACCGGGGTTTTTTATTCCGCCGATGAAGGCTCCCACTGGACGCAGATCAAGAGCAACTTCCCCACCGCGCCCATCTATGACCTGAAGTTCATCAAGAAGACCCACGATCTGGTGGTGGCCACGCACGGTCGCGGACTCTTTGTGCTGGACAACATCACTCCGCTCGAAGAAACCGGCGGCGACTTTGGCGCCCAATTCCGCACATTCCCCATGGCGCCTGCAGCCAACTGGCATGCCTGGAACAAGCACGGCTTCGCTTCCGGCGGCTACGTTGCTCCGAATCCGCCGACCGGGGCCGCCATCACCTACTATCTGCCGGCTGAAATCAAAACGCCGCCCGGACCGCGCCGCAGAGCAGGCGGGGAAGGTCCGGTGAAGATCGTGATCTCTGATAGCGCCGGGCAGGTCGTCCACACCATGTACGGGCCTGCTCGATACGGCGTGAATCGCGCTGTATGGAACCTGCGTTACGATGGTCCACAGCGCCTGACCTTCTTGCCGCCGCGAGAGGGCGGAGACGAAGAAGAATTTTTCTTCGATCCCAACTCCGGCCCCACGGCGCTGCCGGGAACATACAAAGTCGCGATAACCGTTCAGGGCAAAACCGAAACGCAGACCGTGGTAGTCGAAAACGATCCGCGCTTCAAACTTGACCCGAACGCGCAGAAGGCCCAACTCAAGCTGGGACTGGAGCTGCGCGATGAAGTTTCCGCGCTGCACGCCGCTTTGAATCGCCTCAACAGCCTGCACAAGCAGATTGGCAGCTTGCAGGAGATGCTCGGTCCCGAGGAAGGCGGCGCCGGGGAAACCAACGTGTCTTACAAACCCGTGCTGGAAGAAGCCAGGGCTCTGGACAAGAAGATCAGCGCCATGCAGGAACCGCTGTACAACTCCGAGATCCAGCCCGGCGGACAGGATGACATCCATTACCTGCAGCGTTTCCAGAACCGCCTGCAGGGAATCATGCGCAGCGTGATGGGCGGTTACGGCGAAGCGCCCAACGAGATGCAGATGGAGGAAGCCGCTGCGGTGCGCAAGGAGCTGGAATCGCACCTGGCGAAGTTCAACGGCTTCTTGAACACGGAAGTCGTAGCGTTTAACAAGAAGGCCGCCGAGCATGGCTCCAGCACGCTGTTTGCGGGAGGCCCGGTGGAAATCAAGTCAGGCGCTGGCGCGGCCACATCAGGCGCCGGCGACCAGGATGAAGAAGAGGACGATAACGATCGCTAGAAGATCAAGCCCAAAAACCAAACGTGGCCGAACCATTCGGCCACGTTTTTTTGTCCATTCAGCTAAGAAGTCACACGTTGACCTTGGTCAGTGCCTCCGCGCTGCAGTTCACTGCTTCCAGTCCCAGGAAGCGCGCGGATTCGTCAAGTTCCTGTTCGATGCGCAGCAGCTGGTTGTATTTGGCGATGCGGTCGGTGCGTGAAGCCGAACCGGTCTTGATCTGTCCCGCACCCGTGGCCACGGCAAGATCGGCGATAAACGTGTCTTCGGTTTCGCCGGAGCGGTGCGAGATCACCGCCGTGTAACCGTTGCGCCGCGCCAGGTCAATGCAATCCAGAGTCTCGCTCACGGTGCCGATCTGGTTCACCTTGATAAGGATGGAGTTGGCCGTCTCTTCTTCAATGCCCCGGCCCAGGCGCTCAGTATTGGTAACAAAGAGATCGTCGCCCACAAGCTGAATTTTGTCGCCCAGTTCGTCGGTGAGGATGCGCCACCCTTCCCAATCGTCTTCCGCCAGCCCGTCCTCCAGCGAGACGATGGGATATTGCCTCACCCAGTCTGCCCAGAAGCGAACCATCTCCTGGGGCGACTTCACCGATTTGTCCGATTTCTTGAAGATGTACTTGCCTTTTTCCGCGTCGTAAAACTCGCTGGCCGCGGGATCTAGCGCGATGGCCACGTCCTCGCCCACGCTGAATCCCGCCTGCTGCATGGCCTCCAGAATCAGTTCAATCGCCTCCACATTGGCTTTGAGCGAAGGCGCAAACCCGCCCTCATCCCCCACGGCAGTGTTGTAGCCGCGTTTCTTCAGAACGGACTTGAGCGTGTGGAAAATCTCCACGCCCCACTGCAGCGCTTCAGAAAAAGTCTGCGCGCCGATCGGCATAGCCATGAATTCCTGGAAGTCAACGTTGCTATCGGCATGAGCGCCGCCGTTGAGAATGTTCATCATGGGCACGGGCAAGATGTTCGCGGCCGCGCCTCCCAGGTAACGATAGAGCGGGATCTTCATGGCGTTGGCGCTGGCCCGCGCGCACGCCATGGAGACGGCAAGAATGGCGTTGGCGCCAAGGTTGCCCTTGTTCGGCGTGCCGTCAAGCTCCAGCAGGATGTCATCAACGCGGCGCTGGTCGCTAGCATCCATCCCTTGCAGCGCGTCCGCGATGGCAAGGTTCACGTTGCCCACGGCCGTGAGCACACCCTTGCCCATGTAGCGCTCCTGGTCGCCGTCGCGCAACTCCACGGCTTCATGTTCGCCGGTGGAAGCGCCGCTGGGCACCGCCGCGCGGCCCATGGAGCCATCGGCCAGCAGCACCTCCGCTTCAACTGTGGGATTGCCGCGAGAATCCAGGATCTCTCGCCCGTGAATATCAACAATGCTCAGGTCCATAGCGCGCCTCGCTAAGCTTGCAGAAACACAAATTATAAATCTTGGGGAGGCCGCGCGCCTGTGACGCCACGGAAAACTTCGCAGGCCCGCGTCTCTTCTGTTATGTTCAATACTTCAGGAGGAATCGATGACGCCCGCACAGCAACCCAACATCAGCATCGTGAACGCACCCGATTACCGTGACGGTTACGCCAACTCCGTGCAGGTGCGCGTCAGCGTGTGGGACTTCCTGCTCATCTTTGGACGCCTGCATCCTCAGTCGACTGATCAGGTTGAGGTGCAGAACTTTCAGGGCATCTACCTGAGCCCGCAACAGGCCAAGGCCCTGCTCGCGATCCTGCAACAGAACGTTGCCCAGTATGAAAACGCTTTCGGTGAAATCAAGCTCGATGCGGCCCTCGGCCAGCCCCAGGGGCAGGTGCACTAAGCGCCGATGAAAGAGCGCGCCTCGGCGACCAAGCGGGGATTCTCTCCCCTGGCGAATGTTTCTGCGGTCCATGTTTTTCCCGTTATCTTCGTCGCTATTTTCCTTTTGCATGGGCCTCTGCTGCGTCTGCCGTTTTTCTGGGACGAAGCAGGATTCTACGTTCCCGCCGCGTATGACCTGGTGCATTCTCACACTCTCATCCCCAAGACCACGATCGATACAGGACATCCGCCGCTGCCCGCGGCATATCTTGCATCCTGGTTTGCCATCAGTGGATGGAAGCCTGTCGTGGCCCGCATTGCTCAGTTGCTTTTGGCGGCATTTGCCCTCACCAACGTTTTTCTTTTGGCGCGACGCGTTGCCAACCCTCAGGTGGCTTTCGCCGCAACCATCGCTATTGCGGCGTATCCCATCTTTTTTGTGCAGAGCTCGCTGGCCCACGCGGACCTGGCTGCCGCCGCGTTCGCCTTGTGGGGACTGCGGCTGTGGTTTGACCAGCGTCCCTGGCCTGCGCAGTTTGCCTTTTCGCTCGCTGTGCTCAGCAAGGAGACTGCGATTCTTACTCCTCTGGCACTGGCGGCGTGGCAGGCGTGGCATCCGCAGGATGAATCCGGCCGCAGCCGCATCGCCCGCACGGCGACGTGTCTGGTCCCGCTTGTTCCATTGCTGGCGTGGCTGGTTTTCCATCGCATTGAAACCGGCAGGTTCTTCGGCAGCTCTGAATTCTTCCAGTACAACGTTGCGCAGGCGTTCAACCCGCTCCGCTTCCTGCTGGCGCTGGCCTTGCGGCTCTGGCACTTGTTCGGGACCATGAACATGCTGGCGCTGACCGCGGCCACTCTGGTCGCCATGCGTTTCCCGCCGGTGCAGGATGAAGAAGGCGAGCGCCGGCGGATTCCCGTTGCGGTGCAACTCCAATTTCTGCTGATCATACTGGCGCAGGTGCTTGCGTTCTCTCTGCTGGGCGGCGCGCTACTCACGCGTTATCTTCTCGCCGCATACCCGCTGGTGATCATCATCGGCATGTCTACGCTGCGCCGCCGCATACTGCTCTGGCAGTGGCCGGCCGCGGTGATTGTCATCTTCTTTGTGATGGGCTTGTTTTTCGATCCGCCGTACCGCTTCGCTCCGGAGGACAACCTGACTTATCGCGACTTCGTGAAGCTGCACGTGAATGCGGCGCGCTTCCTGGAGCAGCATGAGAAAGGGGCAACAGTGCTCACGGCCTGGCCTGCCACCGATGAGCTGACCAAACCTTACTTGGGATATGTGAAGATTCCGTTCCAGACGCTGAGCCTGCGCGACTTCACGGTGGATGAGTTGATGAAGGTGCGGAACCTTCAGGGCCGGTATCAGGTGGTCTATCTTTTCTCCACCAAGTACGAGGCCTCAACGTGGTTTCGCTCGGCGCTGTGGGACCGCCTGAATCGCAGGTTCTTCGACTATCATCGCGACCTTACTCCGCAGGCAGCAACCGATCTGCTCGGCGGCAGGCGCGTTTACCAGGAGCACTACAAGGCGGAATGGGTGGAAATCATTGAGATCGAACCCCCACCCGCCGTCGCTACCAGAACACCCTGACCACAGCCAGATGCACCACAGGGTTGTACCAGACATAGCAGAGGGCCAGCGTCAGCAGGTCCTCTGCCCGGAAGCTTCTATGTTGTGTACTCATTGCCCAGAACTCCCCAGGAGGCGTTAGCTCGCCTTGGCCTCCATCTCAACCGCGGCCCCCGCATAGGCAGGTTTTTCCCGTGCGGAGAGCACGCGCATGTTTTTCCAGTCGTAGGGGAATTCTTTTCCACAATCCAGGCACACAATGTAAGTCCCCGTCTGCGTGGCGGCATCGGAGCGGCGCTGTCCTCTCTTGCTGGTCAGGGGAAAGCTCATCCTTTTGTGCCAGCATCCGAACAAAGCGTCAAAGATTGTCACAAGTCTCCTCCAGATCCTGAGATCGTTGTCCCGGAAGAACCGGCTTGCATGGGCGTTGTCACCGTCACCTTGCCTGCGCCATCCGGTTTCTTTTGGCTTCATTACTTCCGTTACATGTCTAGTGTTACTAAACCCAAGTTCGTATCACTGGTTTTGCAAAAAAACGATTGACAAAAAGTGTCACGGTCGCCGTTCTGCCTTCTATTCTCAATACGAGAACGGAATCAGTTTTGCTTTTTTGCATCCTGGGCGTGATGGGAGCACTAAAACTTCGGGACGCAGGCCGGGTTTCAGTCGACGGGCTATTTGGCGTTGACGGTTAAGGTGAAGGCGTCGTTAGAAGGGTTCCGTCCCATGGACCAATGCGTGACCGGCGCAGCTGAAGGCTGCCGGAGTGAGGCACGCTGAAGAACCAGGGCTGCCGTCTTGCGGGTGGGCCGGCAGCCCTTGTCACGACTGCGCGCTATCGGGCAAGCGCGACAGCCGCAACGCGGCAGGCCGTTCTCAGGTTGAGCCGGCCAAAAGTCGCAGAAAACACAAAATGCCCGCGCTTCTGCTTCCCGCATATTAACTTAAGTTGGTCTGGTATCCAGATGATTTTTCTTGAGTGTTTACGCAAATCTAACAAAAGATATAAAGGACCCATAAAGACGGGGCCCCGAAAACGGCTCATGAAAAAGCATCCCCCCTCGAACACAGGGTGTTCGCCATCTCCGCCATGAGTCGGTTGATCTTGGGAATTTACGGCCGGGTCTTTTCCTGAAATGCGCAGCCCGGATGATGCGTTTGGCGCGATGAAACCCCGGGTGCGGGCGCGGCGTAGAAGCCGGAAAGACACAAGTAAAATCTCAAGAGAAAATCAGAAAGCAAAGCTCAAAATCAAAAAGGGCCGGACGCCCTGAGTCCAGCCCTTTCTTTAGTGGCCGGCGCCCGATAGCCCGGCCCTTCAGCCGGTGCCCGATAGAACCGGCTGTCCGACCCGCTTTCGTGGGCCGGCCTTCCTTCGGCCGGCACCCGATAAAACCGGCCGTTCCGGCCCGCTTGCCAATGGGCCGGCTTACCCTGGGGCCGGTGCCCGATTTTGAACCGGCCATCCTTGCCGGGAAAACGGCAAGGAAACTTGCTGTCTTTCCAAACAACTGACGCTCTCTTTCTTGCGGCTGCCAAACCAGTCTGTCCACAGGTGCGCAGTTCCAGGGGACGTGACTTTGCAGGACTAGGAGCGCGCGTGCAAGTACAAAGGAGTCAAGTCAGCCTGCGCGATCAAGCAGGCTGGCGCCACGGAGATGAGCCTCTAACAGCGCAGAGGCACTGGGGTTTGGAAGTAATCTGAAAAGAGCTTGGCAGAATCTTGAGGAACAAAAGCCACGGCCCGCCCTGCGCGCGCCCGGTTGCGGTGTTGCGCGCCGCCGAATAGATTCAACCGGCCGCGGGAGAAATTATTCTGCACCTGGGCGCTGGCGTGCTCGGAAACCAGGTATTGGAATTGCAGGATAACCACCGGGGGCGCGTCGTCGTAGGGGTCAGGGTCGTACGAATCGCAGAGACAGGTGGTCGCCGCTGCAAGAACAAACATCACAGCCAGGACCGTACCCCGTAGATAACGTCTCAGAAACATCTTCTTCTCGTCACCTGAGCGACACGGTGTTCAAAAGCGCTCCGCCGTGCGTGGAATCTTAAGATGACGTTCCTGGTTTAGGCAATCATTAAATCTTGATTAGAGTTTTTAATGTTGATTTTAGGCCTCGGCATTCGCGACCATCCAGCCTGTTGAAGAAGGCCAACAACGGGATTGTTCGCTACGTTGTCATTGCTCTGATCCGGTTGCACAGTGCCAAACTAGCTTGACCAAGAAAATCAAGCCCGCCGCAACTGCCGTGCTTCCGCTTTCTCGCTCCGACGAGTGGAAACAAGACGCGGCCCGGGTGCAAAGTCGGCTTCAACGTGGTAACCCTTCTGCCACATGCGATAGCCGCCCAGGAACGCCAGTGCGTTGTTGCCTGCGCGGGAGCCCGGCGGCAGCGTCTTGAGTTTCTTGGCGTTGCCTCCGCCCAGGACCACGTCGTCAGGGAAAAGCGCGTCAATGAGTTGGGCGACTGCCCCCGCCACTTGCCGCTGCCACTTCTTTTTGCCCAGCCGTTTGAGGCCGCGAAGCCCCAGGTAATCCTCGAGTGTCCCGCGCTTGTAGGGAAAATGCGCCAGCTCCATCGCGATGACGTTTCCATCCACCACCAGCGTTGAGCCCAGGCCGGTCCCCAGGCCGAGAAACAGCAGCCTGCCGCCGTTGTAGCTGCCCAGCGCCTGCATGGCCGCATCGTTCATCACCTTCACCGGACAGCGGAAGGCGCGGAAAAAATTGAAGCCGACCCATCCTTTGCCCAGGTTGCGTGGCTCGGCGGCGATTCGCCCGCGACGCACCAGTCCGGGATAGCCCAATGACACCACGTCATAGTTCCAGTCCGCGGTCTTCTCTTTGACCAGCGCTATCATTCGTTGCGGCGTGAGCGTGCGTCCGGAAGGAAACTTTCCCGGCGTCCTTTGCCCTGTGGCCAGAAACTTTACGTTGGTCCCGCCGACGTCCACTACCAGAACTCTCATGGATCAGTCCTCGGCTCCCAAAAGTAAGTTGCTGGAAGTGTCCTTGATGTTGCCTTTGTGAGGGTGCGGCGAAAAATGGTGACCCTGGGAGGATTCGAACCTCCGACCTGCGGTTTAGGAAACCGTCGCTCTATCCATCTGAGCTACAGGGCCACGGTGTAACGTTATCTCAATTTTAGCATTCTCAAAATTGTCCGCCGCCCGGTCTTACGCACCAGCTTGATGCCTCTGTGCTCTACTTTTTCTCCGGTTGCGTTCCCGCCGGCTGACCCTGAATCAGCTCCCTCATGCGTACCTCAAGCTTCACCAACAGCAACTGCATTTTTTTCTGCTGGGTCGCTGCGGTGGCCTGCATGCTCTCCCGGATCATGGCCGATTGTTCCCGCAGGATCTTCTTGCCGGCAGGCGTCGTGTAAAAGGCGATCACGGCCTCAACGTCGCTGCGAGTGAGATGCTTCTGGTAAACCGGCACCACGTCCTGGATCAGGTCATCCAGCACCAGTTCCTTGAACACGCCGTCTACGATTGCGTTCATTTGCCTGATTTGCTCCACCGTGGGCTCGCGGACGCTCTCGCGCAGGCTCTGCTCCGCCGTGGCCCGTACCTGCTCCTTCATGGCGTCCACACTGATCTGTACGCTCTCCCGCACTCGCAACAGCTCCAGCAGCTTGAGCACCTGTTCTTGCGTGGGCTTTTCGCTGGCTGCCGGCCGGGCCGTAGTTTTCTGTGCGGGCGCCGATGGACTCTGTGCGGGCGCAGGAGCAGGCGCAGCAGCAGTCTGCCCGAAACTAAAAACACCGGCTGTGACGACGAAAACCAGCACCAGCTTTTTCATGGAACCTCTCTCAAGAAACAGGATAGTCCAATTCTAGAGCAGTTCCAGATTTGCCGTTCAGGAGGCCTCAGGCGGGCAAGCGCTTGAGCAGCGCTGAAGCGCGGCGAAACCAGGGCCGCTCGCGGCGCTTGAGATAACGCGGCATGGTGGCCTTTTTGGAAACGATCTTTCCCGCCCACTGGCGTGCTTCCGCGTTCTTGCCTTGCTCGGCCAGAAAGCTGGCAAAGTTGTACTGCGTCTCTGAGAGCGTGGAGGTTTGCGTCACCTGGTTGAACAGCGCTTCCGCCTGTTCCTGCTTCCCGGTCCTGGCCCACACATACGCCAGCAGCCCGGACGCGCGCTGATAATCATAGTTGCGGTCCTTCGCTACCACGCGCTCCAGGTCGGCGGCCGCGGCGTTGAAATCGTTCAACTCGATTTCACAGAGCGCGCGGCGATAGAAAGGGTCAGGAGAGTCAGTGCGCGAGGAAATCGCCCGGTCATAACACTCCCGCGCTTTGGCATACTTCCTCTGCTCGAGATATAGATCGGCCAGCTCTTCATAGTTCCCTGCTGAAGGATTATCCAGCACGATCATCTCCAGTTGCCGGATGCGCTTGCGATGCGACACTACGCGAAAGTACTGGCGCACCATGATCACGTCGGGAAGGGCTTCCACGATGAGGTAAACGATGGCGCCCAGTCCGCCGCCCATGATGATGATCCACAGCCAGTACCAATCCGGGCGGCGGCGGGCGAAGTGGATCAGCGCCAGGGCGACAAAGATGAAGCCGAAGCTGTAATTACCAAATAAGTGCATCAGACCTACTGGTTCGACCATGGCGGCACAACACCGCTCATGCGCGCGTACGCGATCAACTGTCCCATGTGCTCGTTGGCATGAATGATGATCCGCAGATACATGCCGTCCACGGTTGCGTCGCGGTCGGCAACATGCACCTTGCGCTGCAGCTCAGCCGGCTTGATCCCTGCATGCGCGTTCTTCACCGTCTCAAGTGACCGCTTCAACCAGCTGATGACTTCGGCCTTGGACGTTATCTTCTTTTCTGCATCCTCCGTCAGGTCCGCCGGCATCTTGGGGCCGGTGATACTCAACAGCCAGAAGTTGGCGACCACAATGTGCATGTACACTTCGCTGGTGGAGCGCACGCCTGCCGCCGGACGCCACGCAAACTTGTCCGCCGGCGTGGCCTCAGCCAGCGCGATCAACTGGCTGGTAACGTGTTTCCACTCGCCGTCATAACCTTGCCATATGCCTTCCGGCGCTTTCTGCGCCAGCATTGGCGTCGCGCTTAAGCAGAGCAAAAGCAAGACTGTCTTCGCCACAGGTTCTCTCCTTGGGGAAGGTCTAGCATCGCACAAGCTGTGCTGCTTGCCAAGAACCATCAACGTTACTTCAGAGTAGTCCGGAACTACCGCTATTTCGCCCGGGGATGGGTACGGTCATAAACTTCCATCACTTGATGGATGGAAAGCTGCGTGTACTTTTGCGTTGTGGAAAGGCGCTCATGCCCCAGTAGTTCCTGGATGGCGCGCAGGTCGGCGCCTTCCGCCAGCATGTGCGTGCCGAAAGCGTGCCGGAGCGTGTGCGGGTGGATGTCCGGCGGCAGGCCGCGCGCGATGGCGATCTGTTTGACGATGCGTCCCACGCTGCGCGTGGTCAACGGGCCGCCGCGACGGTTGATCAGCAGACGCCGCGTGCTCTTGCCGGACTCGTGCAGAAATCTTTGCCGGGCTTGGCGATAAACTCTGAGCGCTTCCGCCGCTGCGCCTTCCAGGGGAACATACCGTTGCTTCTTACCTTTGCCGCGCACCAGGATGACGCCGTTGGCATCTTCAATGTCACCCATCTCAATCCCCACCAGCTCCGAGTTGCGCAGGCCACAGCCATATAAAAGCTCAAAGATGGCGCGATCGCGTTCCGGGAACGCCGCACTCTCCGGCAATGCGCTCTCGAGCAGGGCGTTCATCTCCTCCAGCGTGGGGACGCGTGGCAGCTTCTTGGGCAACCGGGGCGTGGCCACCAGCTTGGCTGGATTCTGCTGGACGATGCCTTCCCGCGCCAGCCACTTGTACAGCGACCTCAAGGCGGCGAGCGCCCGCGCAATCGAAACCTTGCTCAACCCCGCTTCATGAAGATGGGAAAGAAAGCCGCGGATGGTTACATGATCAATCTGCTTCCATCGCATGTCCGGTCCAAGGTAGGCCCCGAATCTCTCGAGTTCGTTGTCATAAGCGCGCAGGGTGTGCGCCGAAGCGTTGCGCTCGGAACGGAGATGATCGAGAAACCTGCCGATGCCGCGGCGAAGCTCAGGGCCGATCGCTGCCTTGGCAGGCTTCATGGCTTCACCTCTTTTCACGGTTTCACCTGGGCGGCCCGCTTCCTGCCTCGGGGATGGAATTGGCGATAGACGTTTTTCAGCCGGTCCAGCGCCACATGTGTGTAGACCTGCGTGGTGGAAACATCGGCGTGTCCCAGGATGGTTTGCACCGTGCGCAGATCGGCGCCATTCTCAACCATGTGCGTGGCACAACTGTGGCGAAGCATGTGTGGGCTGGCGTGGCGCTCCGAGGCCGAAGCAGCGCTCACCATCTGCCACACCCGTTGCCGCGTGAGTTT
>DASVFK010000418.1:0-2179 GCA_036380095.1 Candidatus Angelobacter sp.
GGCGCTGGCTGCTCAAGGCCAATCCCGGCCTGGCGCGCCTGCTCACTGAGACCGTGGGCGAAGGCTGGATCGTTGATCTCGAGCAGGCGCGCGGCATAGAAAAGCTGGCGCGCGATCCCGCTTTCCAGCAGGACTTTCATCGCGTGAAGGAACGGAACAAAGAAAAGTTGGCGCGCGAGGTCCTGCGCACCACCGCGGTCACGATTGATCCTGCCTCCATGTTTGACGTTCAGGTAAAGCGCATCCACGAGTACAAGCGGCAGCTCTTGAACGTGATGCGCATCATCCACGAGTACCTGGCAATCGTGGATGATGGCGTGACGCCCCGCATCGCGCGCACGTACCTCTTTGCCGGCAAGGCCGCGCCCGGATACTGGGCAGCCAAGCAGATCATCAAGCTCATCAACAACGTCGCCCAGGTGGTCAACGGCGATCCGCGCACCAAAGACCAGATCAAAGTTGTGTTTGTTCCCGATTACCGTGTCTCGCTGGCGGAGATCATCATGCCCGCCGCCGACCTCAGCCAGCAGATCTCCACCGCCGGCATGGAAGCCTCCGGCACCGGCAACATGAAGCTGGCCATGAACGGCGCGCTCACCCTGGGCACGCTCGATGGCGCCAACATCGAGATCATGGAAGAGGTCGGCCAGGACAACATTTACACCTTCGGTCTCACACCGGAAGACATCCGCTGGTATCACGAGCACGGCAACTACAATCCGCGCGAGCTTTGCCACGCCGATCCCGCGCTGCGCCGCGTGATGGATTCCCTGGCCTCGGACCGCTTCTGCCCGGACGAGCACGGCCTCTTCCGCTGGATCGTGGATGAAGTCCTTGACCGCGGCGACCGCTACTTCCTCATCGCCGACCTGCCTTCTTACCTTGAGGCCGCACGCCGCGCCGAGATCGACTATCAGCATCCAGAAGTCTGGCGCGAGAAGGCGATTTTGAACGTCGCGCGCGTGGGCAAGTTTTCCAGCGACCGCACCGTCAGCGAATATGCCCGCGACATCTGGCACATCAAGCCGACCCTCGGAGCGCAGGAAGACCTGCCGTTCGTCCCCAAAGAGCAACTCGGCGCGGAAGTCTCGCGTTAGGGCTTGTGCTCTCTCGGCGTTACGTTAAATCTTGGACGACTTAACTTAACCTCTGTCATCCTGAGCGATGCCCGCAGGACCCTGAGCTTGCGAAGGGGACTAAGGGCGAGTCGAAGGACCCCGAGGGACCGTCACTAACCATGCGGATTCAGGGAATTTCAACGAGGCGCCGTGCTTGACTTTCCAGCTTTCTCTTTGAAACAACACGCAGTCTTGCTCATTCATCGCCGGGTGTCTTTTGAACTCCCGTGTATGGCAAACCCTGATCTCCCCGCACCGCTCCGGTAATCCTAAACCCGTTCCTGCTCTTCCTGATGATCTCCGAATACAACTGCGCGCTCGGTCTTGGTTTCCGTTGCTGTGTTTCCGGATCAAGCTCGTACAGGCCAAAGCGCAGGTGCCAGCCTTCATTCCACTCGAAATTGTCCGTCAGGCTCCAGTGGAAGTAGCCGCGCAGGTCGGCGCCTTCACGCAGCAGGTCCTTCATGTGCTGCACGGTTGACTTGAGCACCCAGGGACGGATGCGGTCCTCACGGTCCGGCACGCCGTTTTCCAGGATGTAGATAGGCTTCTGCAGGCGCTGGAACCGTTCCACCGCGCGGCGCAGGCCTTCCGGATACGCCTCGCCGTACGGGACCTCGATGCCGTGGTCGCCCTGCGGCTTGTGCGGCGGCACCGTAAGCTGGAAGAAGAGTGTCTTGGGACTGCGCGGCTCAAATCCCGCGCGCAACCGGCTGTAATAGTTGATACCCACGTAGTCGCAAGTACCCCGCACTTCCGCCAGCGCCCCGCCGAACTTGTCGAGTGGGAAAGGCGCCGCGCCCGTCTCAATGCTCTCGGCAAAGTTCTCGTTGAACCTGCGATCGATAAAGCCGGCAAGCCAGCGGTCGGCCGCGGCCTCAGGACGCTTGGGTTTGAAGACCACATAGTGCTGCGCCCAGCCGGCATTGGCGTTCGCTTGCAGCGCGTGAATCGCGCGATAAGCCGCCGCATGCGCCAGGCACAAGTTTCGTGTGACCAGCGCCGCCTGAACAAAGCGTCCTTTCTTGCCCGGAGGGAATTCACCCAGAAAATAGCCGAGC
>DASVFK010000419.1:0-7406 GCA_036380095.1 Candidatus Angelobacter sp.
TCATTGCGCGGTCCGTTCATGTTCTTGAGCAGGCCCAGGACCTCGACTTCCATCGGCTCGGGCTGAGTGCCCTGGAAAACGGTATAGGCAACGCCCTTCATGCCCGGACGCACCTCAGACACGGTCATGATCTGCAGTGCCTGGGTTTTCTGCGGGGCTGGTTGATGGTTGTCGTGCGTCTGGGCAAAGCCCAGGTTCAGGAAAACTAACAGAGCGACAAAAGTGACGGCTTTTTTCATACAGCTAATGACCGCAGCATCGCGCGCGGCCCCAAACGGACCCACCCGCTTCAGTAAAATGACTTCTGAAAGGCTGAGTGCGAGCATCTATACTAATAAACAAATCCGTAAAAAGGCAGCTTGAAATGTTCTTAACACAGCCCCCAAGACCGCAGACCATTTCTAAGGTGAAAACCCGGCTCCTTTCTGTCCAGGCCTTCATCGCAACCCTGTTTCTAGTCGCCGCGGTGCCGCTTCTTGCGCAGCAGCCGGCCCCCAGTCCCACGCCGCAGGCGAGCCCGCAGACGTCGTCACCGGAAGCGGGAGGCCCTGCCGGCGATATCGGCCCCATCGCTATTCCCAAAAAGTCGCCGGAGGAGCCCAAGAAAGAAGAGACGCCGAAAAAGCCCAAGACCCCGGAAGGCATGCCCCAATACTCTCTGCGCGTGAATGCGCCGCTGGTGACGGTGGACGTGGGAGTGCTGACCAAGGACGGCCAGTTTATCCCTGGGCTGAAGCAGGAGAACTTCCGCATCCTGGAAGACGGCGTGCCGCAGAAGGTCACCGGCTTTAACCGGACTGAGGCGCCGATTACCGCCGTGATGCTGGTGGAATTTTCCAAGAATTTCTATCAGTTCGAGTATGACGCCCTGAACGCGTCTTACACCTTTGCCAGCACCATGAAGAAAGAGGACTGGATCGCCCTGATCTCCTTTGACATACGAACTCACATGCTGGCGGATTTTACCCAGGACAAACGCGCCATCTACGAGGGGTTGCGCAGCCTGCAGATACCCATGTCCGGGGAGACCAATATCTTTGACGCGTTGTATGACACCATTGACCGGCTCGAGTCGGTGGAAGGGCGCAAGTACATCGTCCTGATCGCGAGCGGCAAAGACACCTTCAGCAAGAAGACACTGGACCAGATCTACAAGAAGGTGCAAGGCTCCAAGGACATAGCCATTTACGTGGTCAGCACCGGCCAGGCGCTGAGGAACTGGGCAGAAAGCCACAACGCCATGTACCTGCTCTGCGGGATCACCAGCAGAGACACCTGCACGGTGGAATGGGCCCAGGTGGACAATCAAATGAGGACGTTTGCCAGGATGACCGGCGGCAAGTACTGGGCCCCTATCTTTGACGCGCAGTTCCGGGAGATCTTCGGCGAACTCGGGCAAACCATTCGCAACCAGTACAGTCTGGCCTACCATCCCACCAACTCCACGCAGGACGGGAGCTTTCGCAAGATCAAGGTGGAACTGGTGGGACCGGATGGCAGCCCGCTCAAAATCCACGATCAGAAAGGCAAGGACGTGAAGGTCCAGATCATCGCCCGCGAAGGCTACCGGGCCAAGAGGGAAGTGGAGTAAACATCGGGTGATCGGGTCATCCGGTGACCACCCCTGCTCACGCAAAAGCGGCGCGGCCAGGGGACCCCGGGTGATCTGAACTCTTTAGCGACCACTGATTTTCTGGTGGGCCGATGACCCGATGAACCGATCTCCAGATTCTTGTTCAGAGGCAGTGAACAACAGTGGGCGCTCTCTTGAGAGATCACTGTCGGCAAGAACCCTCGCGCAGAACAGATGCTGGCTCATCATTTCCAGGCGTACAGGTTAGACTAGACCACGAGGGTCTACATGATATTGTCACGCGTTGCTGTCTTTTTTCTGGCCGCCACTGCGCTCATGGGCCAAACATCCAACCAATCCGCGTCACCTTCCGCGATGAACGCGAAGTTCGCTAAGCTGGTGGAGGCTTTCATGGATGAGAGCCTGACTCTTTCCCCCGCGACGGCGTCGGATGCCGGATATCACAAACACGTGGACAAGAAGACCGGTAAGACCATTGAGCTTGATGGCCTTTTGGACGACGTGGGTCCGGAAGGGGTGGCGGCCCAGCGCCGGCTGTACACCGAGTGGCGTGAGCGCTTCCGCAAGGAGACGCCGCTCAGCTCGCTGAAAGCGGAAGACGCCGCCGACTGGCAATTGATTGACGACCAGATCTCGCTCGGGTTACTGAACCTGGACCGCATCCAGGGCCATCGCCACAATGCGACCATGTACGTGGAGTTGGTTGGTGACGCGCTGTTCCAGCCGTTGACCAACGAATACGCCGCCACCGATGTTCGCCTGGGCCACATACTCTCGCGCATCGGACAGATCCCGCGCTTTCTCAACCAGGCGCGGCAGCAACTGGTGGACTCCGATCCCATCTACATCAAGGTGGCCCTGGAGGAAAATCAGGGCAACATCGACCTGATCCAGGGAGCGATCGCGCCGGCCATACCGGCGGGCAGCAAATTGCGGGCCGAATACGACAAAGTGGCGCCTGCCGCAATTCGGGCCCTGCAAGATTTTTCAAAGTGGCTTGAGAACGATCTGGGCAAGCGTCCTAACCCGCGCAGTTGGCGGCTGGGGAAGGAACTCTACCCGGAAAAATTCCGGCTGGTGATGCAAACCCCGGTCACGCCGCAGCAGGTTCTCGCCGATGCAGAACGCGACATCAAGGCCACTCGCGCCGAGATGATGGAAATCGCCGTGCCGCTGCACAAACAGATGTATCCGGAGCACGGCGACCATGCGGACTTGAACGGGACGGAGCGGGAAAACCTGGTCATCGGCGAAGTGTTGCGCAAGATTTCCGACGATCGTCCGCAGCGCGACCAGTTGATGGAAACAGTGAAAGCGGACCTGGCCGCGATCCGGCAGTTCATCATCGACAAGAAGATTGTCTCCCTCAAACAGCGCGACAACCTCAAAGTGATCCCCACGCCTGGGTTCATGAGGGGAGTCTACTCGGTGGCGGGCTTTCACTCGGCGCCGCCGCTCGATCCGTCGGCTGAGGCACAGTATTGGGTCACTCCCATCGACCCGAAGATGTCCGATGAAAGGGCCGAATCCAAGCTGCGCGAATACAACAACTGGGTGCTGCAATGGCTCAGCATCCACGAGGCGCTGCCGGGACATTACGTGCAGGCTGAGCACGCCAATGACGTTTCGCCCGTGACCCGGCGACTGACTCGCTCCCTGTTCGCGAACGGCGCATACGCGGAAGGCTGGGCGGAATACGTGGCGCAGGTGATGATGCGGTCAGGTTATGCCAACAACGATCCACGCTATCGCATCAGCTATCTCAAGGTGTGGTTGCGCGCACTGGCCAACGCCGTGCTCGACGTCCGCATGCACACGATGAACATGACTGACGCGGAAGCCATGGAGCTGATGACAAAGTATGGTTTCCAGACCCAGGCGGAGGCGGATGGGAAGCTGCAGCGCGCCAAACTCAGCTCCGTGCAGCTGCCGACTTATTACGTGGGCACGCGCGAGTGGTGGCGCTTGCGCAACAAGTACGAAGCCGCCAAGGGAAAAGACTTCAACCTGGCTGAGTTCCACGACCGCGCGCTGGACGAGGGAGCCTTGCCGCTCGGGCAACTGGAGAAGATATTGTTGCCGGCAACAAACAAGTGACCCACGAAGAGGCAGGCAATTGCCAGGATTGCCAAAATTGCCAAAGATTGAAGATTGAAGAGCTTAAGCGGTCGAATTTCATGGACCGCCCTGAAATCCTGGCAATACTGGCAGTGCAGACACGCTCGTTTACCTGAACACGTTTTCCAACAACATAAACAGTCCCACCCCGAGAAACACGCACAAGGCCACGCGCAGCCCCGGTTCGCGGTTGACTTCAGGAATCAAGTCAGAGGCAGCCACATAAAGCGTGACGCCGGCGGAGAGCGGCAGCCCGGCGGGCAGAGAATGAGTAAACACCATCACGGTAAACACGCCTAGCATCGTGGCCGCACCCAGCACCACGGAAGCCAGCCAGGCCGCTTTCTTGCTTCTTCCGCCGGCCAGCATCACGGATGACGCGGTAAAGCCCTCCGGCACTTTGTGCAGAATCACCGCTACAAAAACCACCCAGCCCAGCCACTCCGAGACAAGAAAGCCGGAAGCGATGGCGATGCCGTCAAAAAAAGTGTGGATCACCAGGCCAAAGATCACCGCGTACACGCGGTGGGGCCGCGAATACTCTTCCGTGTGCGTCTCTTCGCCAAAGTGGAAATGCTTGGTGACGGTGTGTTCGAAGAAGTGGACGATGAAGTAACCCGCCAGCAACAGCAGAGGCGCCTTCGCGCCCGTCAGCCGGATGCTCTCCGGCAGCATCTCGAGCATAGCGGTCGCCAGCATGAAGCCTGATCCCAGGGCGATGAAGTATTGCAGGTAACGGCGCTCCCAGTTGTTGCGCACGATCACGGCGCCGCCAAGCCCGTTGGCCGCAGCCGCGGCCAAGCCCAACATGAAGATCGTTGTGTATGAGTTCATTGGTGAAACTAGCGAGAATAACAGATCAGCCGCTGTGCCGGATGTGCATCACGTCGCCGTCCTGCACGATGTAGTCTTTGCCTTCCAGGCGCAACAGGCCCTTGGCGCGCGCATTGGCCTCTGATCCGGATTCCAGGAGCGTGTCCCAGTGGATGGTTTCCGCGCGGATGAAATGCTTTTCCAGGTCGCTGTGGATGGCGCCGGCGGCGGACTGGGCGCGCGATCCCCGCGGCACGGTCCAGGCGCGGCACTCGTCTTCGCCGATGGTGAAGAACGAGATCACGCCCAGCAGCTCATAGGTCTTGCGGATCAGCCGCGTGAGCCCGCTCTCCTTGAGGCCGTAGCTGGAGAGAAACTCCTGGGCTTCTTCGTCGCTCATTTCGGCCAGCTCGGCCTCAACTTTGCCGCAGATGGCAGTGGCGGCTGCGTTTTTTCGCGCAGCGCTTTCGGAGAGATTGAATTTGGTGACTGCATTCTCGAGGTCCGCGCCCAGGGTGGGCGATTCGTTCACGTTGAGCACGTAGAGCACCGGCTTCTGGCTCAGGAACATGAAGCCGCGGATGCGCTTTTCGTCGTCCGCGGCGATCTCCATCTCGCGCAACGGCAGCTCCTTTTCCAGGTGAGTCTTGCAGCGCTGGATCAGGTCGTTTTCGCGCTCGAGTTCGGCGTTCTTCATCTTCTTCAGGTCTTTTTCCAGACGCTCCAGCCGTTTTTCCACCTGGCCCAGGTCGCTCACGATCAGGTCAAAGTCCACGGACTTGGCGTCGCGCAAGGGATTGATTTCACCCACGTGGGGAATGGCGGGATCGTCAAAGGCGCGCAGCACGTGGGCCAGCGCATCCACGGTGCGGAGGTTGGTGAGGAAGGCTGTTTCTTTCAGCGCCTCCTTCCCGATGGCCGCTACGTCAACGTACTCCACGGTGGCGTGGGTGAGCTTCTTGGGGTTGTACTGGGCAGAAAGGCGATCCAGACGGTCGTCAGGGACTTTGGCTACTCCCAGGTGAGCCTCGCGCGGGTTGGCGTGCGCTGAGACAGCCAGCTTGGTCAGCATCTTGAACAGCGATGTCTTGCCCACCTGCGGCAGGCCGATGATTCCGGTTTTCATGGGGGTATTGGCTTTTGGCTATTGGCTATTGGCCTTTGGCTCTTAGCTTTTTGATCAATTTCGATTGTAAATTATGAGCTGGGTTAGCTTGAGTGCGAGGATTTGAGCCGAATCGGCTTCTTTGCTCCGGCTTCAAGTTTGACGCAAATTAGCGAAGAGCCGGAGCTAAGGGCCAAGAGCTAACAGCCAACAGCCATTTGCTAATTACTGAATCGCCGGCTGGTCAAAACCACCACCACCAATCCGAACAACAGCACACCGCCTTCAGCGCGGGTGGACCATTCATGCAGGCGGTTGAATTCCACGCGGCGGGAATCACCGGCAGGAAGGTTATCGATGGCGTGCATCTCAGTGCGTAAGGCATTCATCCTGGGCGTGATGCGGAACTGCGAGATCGCCGTCAGGGCCAGCATGATGGCCAACAGAACGTGGGTGGCGGAGAGGAATCGCGCATCCGCGTACTTCATGTGGTTGTAGATGACGGAGCAAAGCAGGAAGACCAGGCCCGCGACCAGGCCTATCCAGTGCAGCGCGCCCAGGCAGCGGCTGACCACGTTGCCCGCAAGCTCGCGGGTTGGCAGCACGGCAAAGACCGTGGGCGCTAGCACGAAAGAAAAGAAGATGAGGCCGCCGATCCACACGATCAGCGCCAGCAGCATCAGGGCGCGCAGCCAGCTCATACCGGAACGGGAACGCTTTCCAGAATGTCGTGCACGATGGTTTCCGCCTGCTCGGATTTTTTGAGCGTGGAGGTGTAGCGGGCGTTGACCACCAGGCGATGGGAGAACACCGGCACCACCAGGCGCTTGAAATCCGTGGGAGTGGCAAATCTGCGCCCGTCGAGATAGGCCATCGCCTGGGCCGCGCGATACAGCGCCAGCGCTCCACGCGGAGAAACGCCCAGCGCCAGGGTCTCCGATTCGCGCGTGCGCTTGACGATCTGCAGCGCGTAATCGATCAGCGAGTCGTCGACTTTCACCTGCGTGACTTCGTCCTGCATGGCGATCAGATCGGCGGCGGAAGCCACCGGCTTGACATCGTCCAGGCGGGCGGCGCCGGCTTCCGAGCGCAGGATTTGGCGCTCACTCTCTGCCTGCGGATAACCCATGCGGACGCGCAGCAGGAAGCGGTCAAGTTGCGATTCCGGTAGCGGATAGGTGCCGTGGTGCTCCACGGGGTTCTGCGTGGCCAGCACCAGGAACGGCTGCGGCAGAGGATGCGAGTGCCCGTCCATGGTCACCTGACCCTCGTTCATGGCTTCCAACAGAGCTGACTGCGTCTTGGGCGTGGTGCGATTGATCTCATCGGCCAGCAGTACGTTGGTGAAGACCGGCCCGGGCTTGAACTCGAATTGCTGTTCCGTGGCGGAATAGATGGAAATTCCCAGGACGTCTGAGGGCAGCATGTCACTGGTGAACTGCAGGCGCTGGAAGCCACAATCCATGGCGCGGGCCAGCGCGTGCGCCATGGTGGTCTTGCCCACGCCGGGGACGCCTTCAATCAGCAGATGGCCGCGCGCCAGCACCGCCACCATAGCCAGGCGTACTACCTCGTCGTTGCCGCGAATGATGGTGCGGAGTGATTGCTCGATGGCATGGGCGCGTGGGGCCGTTGAGGAGTGAAGCTGCGTCGAAACCATGTAATCAGGTTCTATTGTATAGCCCTCGGGCACGCCGTGAGGCTGAACTGCTTGCGGTGACGGTTCCATTCTTACTTTACTATGAGCGAGTTCCGGTCCTCTCTCAAGCCGGGATT
>DASVFK010000420.1:0-15445 GCA_036380095.1 Candidatus Angelobacter sp.
AAAACCATCCTGGCTGCGCTGAGCTTGCGCACATGCGAACAAACCGTCTGGCGAAAGGGGCTGAATGCCGAGAATCTGCCCTCCCCTCCGTCTCAGGGGAAAAACATTCTCTTGACATTCCCTTTTATAGAACCCGGCCCAGAGACGGATACTCTCGACACGTTTTTGTCGCCAGCGACGAGTCCGGCGCCGTTAACTGCTTTTATAGAACCCGCCCCTCACTGCCCGGTTCGGGACCGACACGGCTAGGCCAGGGGCCCGAGTCGGGACCTCGCGAATAATCGAAGAAAAACAGGGTGGGCGAATCGTTGCCAGAGATACCATGATCCCAAACCAATGAGCATAACGACGGCCCAACTAATTAAGTGAGTCCAAACGTAGCGGTGAAAGACAGGATGATAAGGAAAAAAAGGCGGCTCGAAACGGTAAGCATCCCTCCAAGGAAGTACCGACCAATACCAGTATGAAGTAGCGATTTCAGCGCCAATACACAATCCTGCACCAATCACAACAAGAGCGACCTTGTGTATTGGGAATTTGTTTTGAGCATTGGTTTGTCTCCGCAGGCAATTCCATGCCACCAGCCAAATCAGGCCAGCGAGCGCGAAGAAAAAAAACCAGTACTTTAATCGCCAGGCTTCAAAGGAATTGATGCTGGGTGCCGCTTCAGGCGGGGCGTCCATCGGCGCTCCAATCCAAACTGCAGAAGTTCCCAGAGAATCTGCCAGCAATAGGAGCACGGTAAAAGCCAAGAATTTGGTCCCCCGCAATACCTTCATTTCATTTCCACCAGTTGTAGATTTCCTTCCCGAAAGCGTTAAATCTTCCGCCAGCTTGAACCTGATCTGATGTCGAAAAATTAGCTATAGGTGGTTTCCAGAGAAAAAGGGGAGAAAAAGGGGACAGCCTGAACAGCGTTATTTCTTAGAACAAAGGAAACTGCCGATCCCCGACCGCTGATTTGGCCCCGGTTTCCTTTCCCGTGGGAACCTTGTTCTTTTTAGGTCGCCCGCGATTCCAGTGCCGGCCAAACCGTTCTGCCATCTCCAACACGAAACTCTCTTCGCCGAATGGTTTCCCCGCATAGGTGCAGCTTCGTAAATTCGATTCTTGTTGTTCGAGCCCATCTTCCAACAGGTCATTCCAGTTCTTTGGACCTTCCCGGCGCCACCAATCCAGGTCCAATATTCTGCTTTGGTCTTCATACGCCAGATGCGCCGCGGCGCTCGACCACGGATACTCAGCGGCATGCTCCACCATTCCTGCTCGCACCGGATTTCGCTCCACGTACACCAGAGCGGTCCACAGATGCGATTGACCGAGCATGCAAGCAAAAAACCGGTTCTGCCATAGGTGCCCCGAGCGGCCGGCGCGGGCGTTGTAGTATTGTGCGTACCTACCCTGTACCCTGCGCAGCAAAATGCTTAAGGAATCTTCTTTCCCCGGCACCGCAATTAAGTGGACATGGTTGGTCATGAGGCAATAGCCGAGAATGCGGGTAGCGGCATCCTCAAGATTTTCCTGCAGGAGCCTCAGATAGGTGGTGCGATCTTGATCAGTGGAGAAGACCTCGCGGCGGTCGACACCTCGCTGGGTAATGTGGCAGGGTAAGTCTGGCAGCACGCATCGGTTTCGCCGCGGCATGCCCAGGATTGTACAGAAAATCGCTCAGTTCAGGCTGTCCCCTCTTCTGCGTGAGGGAGAGAAAAACCTGGAGAATACCTGGGCCACCCGTCAAAAACCAAGACACCAGCGCGTCTCATCTCTTGAGATGGAATGTAATCAACCCTGTAGTCGATACTGCCTTCCCACTAATCAGGAGGGGCTTGAACCGCCACTGGAGGGCCGCCTCCTCGCAGTACTTCTTGAGAACCGGGTGAGAATTCGGATCTCCGTGTGCGCACTTCACAGCCCCCTCTGAATCAACAACTACTGTGACGGGAATGATGCCGTCTATACTTCCAAAACCGGCGGGGATGGAAGGGGACATCGTCCGCACGGCTCTTTGGCGCAGAGATTTCTCAGTAACCTTTCGTATGTTGCCGTTGAGCAAAAGACAGTCCTGTTCCCCGCTGAGACTCCCCGCAGGTAAAAGTGCCAAGACTAAGATGCCAGCCAAAGAACGTAGTATCGCAACCATAGCTTTTATTTCTCCTTCCTGTTCTGGCGTGCCTCATCCTCAGCAGCTCTTGTCGCTGCATTTACGCCAGGTGCATCATGAGCTCCCTTTCCAGCCGCACGTCCAAAATCACCGAGAAGCACGTGCCTGAGTTCGTGATGGATAGTTTCCACAATTATCTCTTCGCTTGTATCGGCCAGGACTTTCACTTCGGTGTTCTTGCCGTTGGAGTACCATAAGTCCTCAACCAATGGACCGCCCCAGTTCTTAAACAACGTCTGGCCGTTCCAGGGAGTCTCCAAGAAGAAATCCATCCCTAATGCTTCCTTTAAAGGCTTGAGGGTAAGGTTCCCGGACGAATCCTTGACAGCGATCGTTCCGGATATTGTCACCTTAGCCGCAAGCACGTCGATTTGGACGGTGGCGCTGTGATCATTTGCAAGTTTTTGGAGCGCTTGAAAGTTTCCGGACTTGCTTTTGTAGCCAGCATCGACCATGATGCCATACTGGCCTTTCTTGAATCCATTCTTCCCGTCACCGGCCACGAGATGCACGTGGCTGCGATCTTCCTTGCGGAGACCGCTTATGGTTTTATCGAAGCATTTCTGAGCATCCCCGCCCTTGCACGTTCCAAGAGTCACATCCATGCCGGTTGGATCAGTGAACTTCAGCGGATTATTCCGACCGTATGCGTAGAGATTCAACCGCTGCGAATCAATCAGCCGATCCACTTTTATCCAAAGTGGATCAACGGTTGTGAATCGGGCAAGCGCGTTGCTGTAATACCGTGCCCCGAAATAATCCAGGCCGGTTTCGGTGTCGCGTTCCTTGCCGGTGAATTTGTAGTGGTTGGAGTCAGCGTTGACGAACTGGAGCTCGCCGCCCCAGGGGTAATAATCGGACTCGGCTTTGATGGTACCAGTGGCGTTGGTGATCACGGAGGCTGTCTTCAGGTGGTCAGAGAAGTAATAGAAGACGCCGCCTGCGCCGTTGACGCCGTCGCGGCGGGCCACGCGCTCGCCGTTGAAAAACACGTATTCGGATTTGGTCACGCCCGAAAGGTCGGATTCGGCGACGATGCCAGGCGTCATGTACCAGTAGAGCGTGCCGGTCGAGCCGCTGGATTTTTTCAGGCGGTTGCCGCCGGAGTCATAGGTGTAAGTGGTGGTGACGCCGCCTTTAAGGGCGGTGGCGATGCGGGATTCTGCGTCGTAGGTGGCAGTAACGCTGTCGGTTGCGTTTGAGGTCATGTTGCCGGCAGCGTCATAGACATAGCCGCCGGTGCTGATGCGGTTATTGACGCCGACCGTGACGTTCAGGTTCTCAGCCGAGCACTTGGTGACGCTCTTTTGCAGGAGGTTGCCCCAGGCGTCGTAGGCGTAGGTGTTGCCCCAATAGGCGGTCTTGTTATTCACGGTCATGGCCGCGCAGTTGGACCCGGCATTCTGCGCGGAGATAAGCCGGTTCAGCGGGTCATACGTAAATGCCTGGTTTCGGGTGGGGTCCTTGTAGTTCGTAATTCCGAACACATTGCCGTTGTCGCCGTTGCCCAGGTGGAAGTCATAGCCAATGGAGAACACCGTCTGATTGGCAGGCGGCTGGCTGGGCGCAACGGCCGACATGTTGATGGGCTGGAGGCGCTTGTTGTAGCTGAAAGTGTTGGTGATGCCGGCGAAGGTAGCGGATTGCCCGCTCTTGAAGCCAGTGATAGCGCCGTCAGGGCCGAAGGTGGCGGCGGTGGCGGCAACATGTGCAGAGCGCCGCTGATATTAACGGTGGCGGTAGCCGTGGAATCGGTGTTGGAGCTGTCAGTGGCGGCGGAGGCGGTGGCATCGCCCGGCTCATCGACTTGGTAAAGTCGACCCATGGCATCGGTGCAGGAGCGGCGAGCGGTGCCGGCTTCATCCTGGGCGGTGGTGCAGTTGTCGTGGTAGGCCACGGTGGAGTAACTGCCGTCGGGTTTTTGGACCAGCAGCGGGCGGTCAAGCGCATCGTAGATCGTCTGGGTGACGCCGTACGTCAGCTCGCCGGTGGTGAAATAGGGGTTGCTGACGGAGAAGACGTGGCCCAGTTCGTCATAGACGGTATCGACGGTGGAAGGCGAGCCGCTGGGCATGGCGTGCTGGGTTTTGGTGACGCGGCCGAGACCGTCAAAGAAGCTGGTGGCCAGGCATAGGTGGTGCTGCCCTGGGCATTGGTGTACTGCTTGTTGATGGTGCGGTGGACGGTGAGGCTGGGCGTCAGGTTGATACCGACGCCGGTGCCGCCTTTCTGCCAGGAGCATTGCATCACGCCGTTTTGGCCAGGAACACAGACGACCTGCCAATCTTTGGAACTGGCATAGAGCACGCTACGGACAAGCAATGAGCCGCGCTGGGGAGTATCCGGCGTGAGCGGCGCGTGCAGCATGACATTGCCGTTCATCAGGTTGACGGTGTCGAGATGCGAGCCGTCATAGGAGCCAAAAGGCTTCCAGCCGTTTTCCAGGTTGGGCTGGGTCTGGGCGGAGCAGATGATGGCGGACAGCAACGCAACGGCAAGCAGCAGGACTTTCTTCACATGGACCTCACGATTAATGAGCTACAAGAAGTCAGACAACAGTACGGCTCGAGCGTGTTACAGCGGCGTCCACGGCCGGAAGCGGGACGGTTGAAGTTGATCTTGCCTTGGTCTGCTGGCGAAGAAACTAACAGAGATGGAATGTGGAAATAAGAGAATTTGCACAGTTTAGTAGATTTAGTTGATAGCTACGATGGCACGGAAGTACTATGGCGTGCACCATGTACTATTTCGTGTATAACGGCTAATGATGTGTAGGACTTGAGGAAAGGGCTGCTCGGTAAGCAGAAATGATTTCGTACTTTCGGACGCTGTACCTTAGGACGATGGTAAAGCAATCGGACGGACAAGGGAGACTATAGTCGAAGGCGATGGGCGCCTCGGAAGATGCGCCTAAAAGCGCCGTTCCGCGCCGTTTGCTGTAACAAGCAGGTTGGGGTCTGCGCAGGCAAGAGTGCCTGCGCTCCACAATCAAGTGCATTAACGCTATCAGTCCTGGAAGCAGAACGCCGCCCTCACCTTGCCGATCTCGAGCACGTCTCCGGCGGACAGTTCGCGCTGGCCAGAGACTTCTTCGCCATTGATGCGAACCTTGGCTTTGGGCTCGGGCGCGATGAAGTACTTGTTGTCACGCCGGCTGATCAGAGCGGCGGAGGTGGGCGCGAAGAAGCCCTTGAGGCGGATAGACGCCATCGAGGACTTTCCGATCATGGTCATCTTGCCGGTAAGCACGTAGCGTTCCTGGTCGGTCTTGCCTTCGAGCACGTTGAGCAGGCCGATACGTTCTTTGATGGGCGTGCCGTTGGCGGTCATGACCGCGGGCGGCGCGCCCTGGGAGGCAAGGACGCCCTGCGCGTGCTTGGTATCGAGCAGCACGGTGGCGTCGAGCTTGGGCGCGGACGGGCCTGCCTTGGCTGCGATGGCCGCCACCGGGGCGGGACCCTCGTTCTTGAACTCGATCTCATGCTTGCCGATCTTTACTGTGTCGCAGTGGCGCAGCTTGGCCCGGCTCACGCGCTCGGCGTTGATGTATGTGCCGTTCAGCGACCCAAGGTCCTCGATCACGTAGAAACCCTGCTCCCAGGAGATACGCGCGTGGTGTCCGGAGACAGCGAGATTATCGATCTGCAGCGTATTGTCCGGCAGGCGGCCGATAGTGGTGGCCGCCTGGGAGAGCGTGATCTCCTTGAGCACGGAATTGTCGAACTTCAAATAGAGTTTTGCCACTGTGGACCTCCGGGAAACAGTTTGCTCAGTAAGTTTTTGTACCAGGGCCGCTCCACAATCCTGAGGAGCAGGCAGGTAATGTTGTCGTCGCCACCGCGGTCTTTGGCCGCCTGCACCAGCGCGCTCGATGCCTGGTCAAGGCTGCGGCTGGAGGTGACGATTTGCAAGATCTCATCGTCGTGCACGTGCCGGGTAAGACCGTCAGAAGTCATTAGCAGGATGTCATCAGGAACCGCGATCAGGTCTTCTACTTCCGGCTCTACTTGCTGCTCGGCGCCCAGCGCGCGCAAGATCACGTTTTGCAGCTCTGATTGTTCCGCCTGCTCGCGCGTGATGTAGCCCAGGCGCACCTGCTCCATCACCAAAGAGTGGTCCTGGGTAAGCTGCTGGATGGCGCCGCGACGGATGAGATAGATGCGGCTGTCACCCACATGCCCGATGGCGAGGGACTGTCCGCGCACCAGCGCTGCAACAATGGTCGATCCCATGCCGTTGCGGCCGATCTTGCCGTGGCCGGCTTCATAGATGGTACGATTGGCGCGATCGATGGCCGCAGCCAGCGACTTGGCGCTGACCGGCGCCGCAGCGGTGATCAGACGGTTGCTCGCGTTGCCGCCCACGACATTGGCCGGATCGCGGAAGTATTCGAGCAGCGCGTCCACTGCCATCTTGCTGGCGACTTCGCCCGCTGCCTGTCCGCCCATGCCGTCGCAAACCACAAAGATTCCGTAGCGCGAGTCATAGCCGAAGTTATCTTCGTTATTACTGCGCACGCAACCAACGTCGGTTTTGCCGGCAACTTCAATCGCAAGCGTCATGCGTGTGTCGTGTGGCAGCCGGCGGCCAGACCATGCTTGCCTTATGCCTCATTATCCTGTTTTCGGCGGCTTTCAGCGGGGGATTCTCTATTGCTGAAAAAGGTGCCTGCACGTGGAGGAGGATGGCGGATTTTAAGGCGAATAGTTACTAGTTTGCAATTGGGAAAATCACCCGCCTATGTGGACCATGCTCCGCGAAGGTTTGATAAATCCTGCCTCACCAATATGATGGCGCGCCTCCTTCTGGTCGACCACTGAACCAACGTAATCAGCCAGTTCCTGGTCCGTGGCGCCCTGGCGCATGCGTCCGGCCATGTCGTGATCAAAGAGTGAAAACAGGCAGGTGCGCAGCTTGCCGTCAGAGGTCAGGCGGATGCGCGAGCAGTGCCCGCAGAAAGGATGCGATACCGGCGCGATGATGCCCATCTCGCCCTTGCCGTCGTCAAAAGTGTAACGGCGGGCCGTCTCACTGGGCGCGTTGGGCAGCTGCCGCACCGGACGAAACTGGTTCAACTTCTCCAGGATCTCGTCCATGGTGACCACGATATCCGGCGACCACACGCGGTCTTCTTCGAGAGGCATGAACTCGATGAAGCGCACCACCACGCCTTCTTCGCGGGAAAAGCGCGCGAACTCCACGATCTGGTCTTCATTGAACCCACGGAGAAGCACGCAATTTACTTTTACCGGATCGAGTCCGGCGCGCCGGGCCGCGCGAATCCCGGCCAGCACCGCGTCATAGCCCTTGGGAACGCGCGTGATGCGGGCGAACTTCGCGGGGTCCACGGCATCCATGCTGATGGTGGCACGCCGCAAACCTGCTTGCTTGAGTGGCCCAACCATGTCCGCCAACAAATGGCCGTTGGTGGTGATGGCGATATCGAGTTCGTGCCCGTCGAGCGTGCGCAGCGCAGCCACGTCGCGGACAAAATCCACCAAGCCGCTGCGCAGCAGAGGCTCGCCTCCGGTCAGGCGGACTTTTTCAATACCCAGCCCGACCAGGATGCGCACCATGCGCAGGTAGTCGGAAAACGGCAGCTCGGAGTATTGCGCGCCCTGGTTGCCGGTACGGCAGTAGACGCAGCGGTAATTGCAGCGGTCGGTGATGCTGACCCGCAGGTCTGTAATGTCCCGTCCGTGTTTGTCACGAAGACGCATCTGATTTAACCGCGAATCAACGCGAACAACACGAATTCATCCTGCTCATCCGCGTAGTTTGCGGCCCAAGAAGATGTGCAAGGAGAAAAGACAAGGAAGGGAACACGCGCCCAAGGCGCTCCGGTTCCTTTCCAAGGTCTTCCACTTCTTCCTGATCGCATTCCGTGATCAGGGCTGGAAGTCGGGAGGCCCAGCCGTTTCCGTCTGGACCCTTGTCCTTGCTACTCGCAAGGAGCCGCCACATCGGCCGGGTATGCCTTGGGCCGGAATGTGGTCGGAACCTATGAGAGTGATTATAGACCAGGCGCGCACGCCCTGCGGCGATTTTGAGATTCCCAGAAAAAAGCAAAGATCGGGACGCAGATTACATCGATGACCGCGGGCGCAGCATGACCATCAGCTCATCATCCACGTAATCGCCGTTGACTTTGAGGGACCGCGGCTCAACGCCATAGACCATAAAACCTAGCTGCAGGTACAGCAGTTTGGCCGGCAACTGGGTTGCCGCCACCGCCAGAGTAATCTGCTGGACTTCCGGAGTGGCCCAGGCCCTTTCGATGAGTTCAGTCAGCAGAGCGCGGGCGCCGCCTTGCCGCCGCGACTCTCGCCGCACGTAGACTCCCCAAATACGTCCCTTGTGCTGAAACTTGGCATGCCCCATGCGATAGAAACCGGCCGTGCCCGCCAGTTCGTCTTCTTCAAACAATCCGAGCACAAAACTCTTCTGCGAATCAGATTCGCGAAATCGCGCCCGCGCCTGTTCAATGGAGGTGGCTTGATGCTCGTCTTCCGACTCGGCGAAGGAATGAGGATCAGTGCGCAAGGCCAGCAGGCGCAGATGCCACCAGGCAGGAGCGTCATGTTCGGTAAGAATCCGAATTTCCATAATAGAAATCTATCAGAGTCGAAAAGTCATATGAATTTCCGTAGATCGTCTGCAGCGCCGTTCGAGAACGACAGGCGCACACATTCAACGAGGACGATATCGCCGAATTGAAAAACAATGTTGCACTGGCGCCGCACTTCCGGATTCCGACAGGCGAACGAAGATCAAGTTTCATTAAGGGACATCCGTCCACCATCTAAGAATCCCAACAATAAATGCTTGACTTACCCCGTTGCCTTGGGCAAAATGCGGCGACTCAGTATAGGGGCTGTGCGTGGGGCATCTGCGTGAAAAAGACTGGAATCACTTGTTGCTCAATCGACGGAGCGAGACCTTTCGAATAGATAGATAAGAGCAAAGCGCCAAGAGAAAGCAGTCACCGGGCACCGATGCACGCTGCTCAGCCGCTACAAAAGAGCTGTTTCACTCGAGCTTGAGTAAGCGGCGGGGAAGAGTTTGTCCCGGGAACCGGAACAATTCGAGGTTGTTTCAGCCTGCGGTCATGTGCCGCTCCTTGCCTGTTTGCCTGTCCAGGTCAGCTTCAAAATTCTCATCGATGGTTGCGTCGAAAGGAGCCCTCTAATGAAGCGGTTTTTCCAGAAGTGGAGTTTGCCGTTCCTGTTGTTGATTCTGGTCGCGTCCAGTAGTTACGTGTGGGGCCAGCTCGGGGCCTCAACGATCAGAGGCACGATCACTGATCCTTCCGGCGCCGCGGTGGCAAGCGCCACCGTAACTATTACGAACCTGCAGACAAACCTGTCAAGGAAGCAGACCACGCAGGCCAACGGGAGTTATTCCTTTGAGCTGATCCCTCCGGGCGATTACAAAGTTGAGATCGAAGCCAAGGGTTTCCGCAAAAGCGTGGTGCCCCACGTGCAGGCCCTGGTTGGAAGCATCGCCGAGGTAACGCAGTCGTTGAAAGTCGGCGAAGTGAAGGAGACCGTTGTGGTCGAGGTTTCCGGGGGCGCGGTCCAGGTCAACACTCAGGACGCCACCCTGGGAAACAATATCGAGAACCGGGAGATCAACCAATTACCCATGCGCGACCGCGATGTGCTGAGCCTGTTGACGCTCCAGCCCGGCGTGACCCAGGACGGTTACGTGGCAGGCGCGCGCAGTGATCAATCGAACATCACACTTGACGGCGTGGACATCAACGATGCGCAGAGCAACGCGATCGAAGGTCCGGTGCTGCGATTGAACGCAGAAGCGATCCAGGAGTTTCGTGTCAACACCATCAATGCCAATGCCAATGAGGGCCGGTCCGCAGGCGCCCAGATCAACCTGGTCAGCAAGACGGGCACCAACAACTGGCATGGAGCGCTCTTTGAGTGGTATCGCGGCACCTTGGGAAAGGCCAATGACTGGTTCAACAATCGTGACAGCGTTCCCGTTTCACCTCTGGTGCACAACCTCTTTGGCGGATCGCTCGGCGGTCCCATCAAGAAAGACAGGATGTTCTTCTTCTACGCCTTTGAGGGCCAGCGAGAAGCCCGGTCCACAGGCGTAACCCGCGTTGTCCCTCTCGCCAATCTGGGCGCAGGAAACATCCGGTATTCCTACTGTGTGGACCCAGCTTGCGCCAGTACGGCAGTGGGCTCGCTGAACCTGGCCCAAAATCAGCAGGTATATGCCACCACGGGCATCAATTCGGCCGCCCTGGCCGCTCTGGCCCAGGCTGCGCAAAAGTATCAAGCCAATGACACTTCGGTTGGCGACGGCTTGAACACGGGTGGGTTCCGCTTCAACGCTCCAATACCAACACATCTGAACAACCATTACGCCAGATTTGACTTTACGCCCACCAGCAACCACAACTTTTTTGTCCGAGCCAATGTGCTTATGGACCACGCGACACTTGCCCGATGGCTCCCCGATTCAAAAGCCCCGTTGCTATGGAGCCATCCCATGGGCATCGCAGCCGGGCACACCTGGACGATCGGCAACAACCTGGTGAACAATATTCGCTATGGCTATACCCGCCAGGCCTTCACAAGTGCCGGTGACAGCACAGGGAATGACATCAGTTTCCGCTTCGTGTTTCAGCCTACCGGCCAGGCACATGATATAAGCCGCGTGACTCCCGTCCACAACATTACCGATGATGTTTCCTGGACCCACGGAAATCACATCATCCAGTATGGTGCCAACTTCCGCGCTGTCAGCAACGCTCGCGTGAGCTTCGCCAATGCCTTTGACAACGCAGTCACCAACCCGTCGTTCTATCTCGGAGCCGGCGACCACGTTTCCACCTCTTTCCAGGATTTCTTGACGCTCAACAGCTTGCCTGGCGGAGCCAATGGACTGGACGGAGCCGGGATCACGGCCGTACAGAACGCCGCCACGGCTATCATCGGCCGGTTCTCGCAATATACGGCCAACTTCACCTTCGGCAAGGACGGCACTTTGCTCTCGGCGGGAACGCCCAGCACGCGCAACTTTGCCACCCAAGCTTACGAAGGATACGTCCTGGACACCTGGAAGTTCCGTCCGCACCTTACCTTCACCGCGGGCCTGCGTTACAGCCTGGAGCGCCCGGTATACGAAACCAACGGCTTTGAAGTGCAGCCCATACTGCCTCTGAGCGATTATTTCCAGAAACGCCTGGCAGCGGCGCAGCAAGGCATCAACTTCACCGACCCAATCGTGATCGGCCGCTCGGGCCCGGCGAATGGCGGCAAGCCGATGTACAACTGGGACAAAAACAACTTCCAGCCCCGCTTGGCCATAGCGTGGTCGCCGAATTTTTCCGGCGGATTCCTCCACAGGCTCTTTGGAGAAGGTGGCGCGTCCGTTGTGCGCGGCGGCTTCGCCATGACGAACGACTACTACGGTCAGGCCCTTGCGGTGGACTGGGACCTCAATAACACTCTCGGGTTCACCTCCAACTTCACCACCCCGGCCAACACTTACGATACACTCAACTGCGGCACTATCTGCTCAGGACTGGCGCCGTCGTTTACCGGCTTCAACCAGAACGTCCATTCACTTCCGAACGTGGTGGTGCCGACGGGAGGAATCAAATTCCCGCTGTCGCAGCCTCTCGACTTCGGCGAGCGCATCGAGACGAGCGTGGATTCCAACCTCCAGGCGCCCACCGAGTACGTGTGGAACTTGACCTACGAACGCCAGTTGAATTCGAACAGCAAACTGACGATTTCCTACATCGGACGCCAGGCGCGTCATCTGCTGGCCCGCCGCGATGTAACCGCATTCAACAACGTGGTTGACCCGAAGAGCGGTATGGATTGGTACACCGCCGGCACCGCCCTCGAGAAACAACGGCAGGCGGGAACGCCCACGGCGAATGTTGCCGCGATTCCGTTCTTCGAAAACCTCTTCCCCTCCGGCCTGGCAACCATCATGAACTCCACCTTTGGTCTGGACCCGGTGTGCAGCGGCGCGAACCCGGGCTTTGTTCCCACGTGGACGAACACCCAGGTCTTCTACGCCATGCAAAGCCGGAGCGGCTCCGCCAACCCGTGTGCGTTCTTTGCCGGCAATGACTGGACAGACACGCAGGCTTTGGTTGACCAGGTGATGGATTCCATCGGGGCGCCAACCCGGTTCATGCAATCGCAGTATGGCGCGCTCTCAGCCTGGAGCACGATCGGCAATTCCAGCTACAACGCCCTTACAGCCAGTTTGCGGCAGCGTTTCAAGAGCCTGACGCTGGACCTGAACTACACCTATTCCCATTCGCTGGATGACGCTTCAGGCTTGCAGACTGAAACCGGCTTTGGCGCCGCGTTCATCGTCAATCCCATTCGGCAGAGTTCCTGGTACGGCAGTTCCGATTTCGACACCAGACACCAGATCAATGCTGCTGCTGTTTGGCAGATGCCGTTCGGAAAAGGCAGGACCTTCCTGAATGCAGGCAATCGCCTGGTTGACGCCGTGGTTGGCGGCTGGCAGCTTTCCACAATCTACCGCTTTAACACGGGGTTACCTGTGGCCGGAGGCACCATGCCTTACGACGATGCCCGCTGGGCGACCAACTGGAACGTCCAGGCCAACGTGACGCCAACAGGCCCAATCCACACTTGTCCGAACCGAAGCGATACGCCCAAGCTCTTCGGAGGCTCCGGCTGCGACATCAAAGCCATCTACCAGAGTTTCCGAAATGCCTTTCCGGGCGAAAGCGGCCCGCGCAATTACCTCCGCGGACCGGGATACATGAATGGCGATATGGGCCTCAGCAAAACGTTTGACGTGCCCTGGGACGAGAAGCAGAAGCTGCAGCTCCGCTGGGACGTGTTCAACGTGGCTAACTATCAACCGTTTGGGACGATTGACACCAGCCGCTCGGGCTTTGGTGTGGCTCGCGATCCCAAACTGCGCAATTTGACCCCACCAGCGAACTGGGCAAACTTCACGGCGATCCAGGGCCGCCCGCGTGAGATGCAGGTGGCACTGCGGTACTCGTTCTAGCCGCGAAGAGCTGAGCATCTTCCTCTCCGCCGGGGAACGAAAGTTCTCCGGCGGTTTTTCTTTGGCACCATTGCCGGAAGAAAGCATCTTGGCTCGGTAGTCAATGATCTAGGTCACGTTGCAGAACATCTGGACATAACGGCGCCAGATCTCGTTGGGTGAAGCCGCTGTTAATGCTAAAACTAAGCTGCCATGAAAAGGCTACTTGGCCAGATTTCGCTCATTCTTGTCTTGGCGACGGCCATGTGGAGCCAGACGGAGGCTTCGATTGCCGAGCTTAGACGTCGCGCAAACGCGGGGGACGCGGTAGCCCAGGTTGAACTGGGTCGCGCCTATGAGGACGGCATGGGCGTGGAGCAGAGCGACACGAAAGCGGTGGAATTGTTCCGCAAAGCAGCAGAGCAGGGGAATGCGCAAGCCCAAAACAGCCTAGGCGTAATGTATGCGCTGGGGCGTGGAGTGGAACGCAACCGCGAGGAGGCTGTGCGCTGGTATCGCAAGGCGGCCAAGAATGGCCTTTCCGAAGGCTTCTATAACGTAGCCATTTCTTACTTCAACGGCGAAGGCGTCAATGAGGACCTGGCGCTGGCATATGCTTACATGACGATTGCCGAGAGCAGAGGGAATCCCCAGGCGTCGCAGGCGCTGCAGCATATCAGGGATGAACTGCATGATCGGGTCGAGCACGCCAAGTTCAGGTTAGCAGTGATTTATGAGAAAGGCGATGAGGTTCCCCAAGACTATCCCCGTGCGCTGAAGCTCTACCGGGAGCTGGCCGCCACGGGACTGAAGTTCGGTTTTGCTCACCAACAGGCGGAATTTAAGATTTGTGAGTTCTACGCTTTGGGGAGAGGCGTTCCCCAGGATTATACGGAAGCCAAATTTCACTGTAAGAGAGTTGCCGGGGAAGGCCATCGTCTCGCCAAGGTGACTCTAGGCAGGATGGCAGCGAAGGGTCTCGGCAGCGAGGTCAACTTGAAAGAGGCAGAAGAGTGGTTCCGCAGCGCGGCTGCGGCAGGCGACTTACAGGGGGTGCTGGAACTCGGGAATCTCAAGTTGCAGATTGGCTCGCATGATGCGGTTCAAGAAGCGTATTTCTGGTTCTACGTGGCGGGGATGCAGGGAATCAAGGAAGCAGACGCACCATTGCAGAAAGCCGCTGCACAGCTCAGTACTAAAGAACAGGATTCGGTCGCGAAGGCGTATCAGCGATGGCTCCGGCTGCCGGAGGAAGGCAAGAAAAAGAAGATCAAGTTTCGGTGAATTTTCCCGGAGCTTCCAGGCGCGGTTGTCCTCGAGGAGGCGACGCCTGAGGCTGACATTCTTACTTACATCCCATCATAATTCGGCCCGCCGCCGCCTTCCGGCGGGACCCAGGTGATGATCTCGTACGGATCCATGATGTCGCAGGTCTTGCAGTGTACGCAGTTGGAAGGATTCAGATGGATGCGCTTGCCGCTGGCCGTGTCCGCAGTGTCTTCCATCTCATAGACGTTGGCCGGGCAGAAATTCTGGCAGGGGTTGCCGAACTCCGTGACGCAGCGCGTGTTGCAGATGTTGGTGTCATGGATGACCAGATGCGAAGGCTGGTCTTCTTCATGCTTGGTTCCGGAGTGGTAGAGATCCGTCAGCTTGTCAAAGGTCAGCTTGCCGTCGCCCTTGGCCTTGCCGATGATCTGTGCGCGCGGGCCGCCGTCCGCCGGTAACTGGTCCAGGTGTTTCATGCGCGTGTGCCCGGCGTGCGCGGGATAAATCTCATGCAGGCCGCGTCCGCCGGTAAGCTGCTGCAGCCCCGCATGAAACAGCCCGGACCACAGGCCGTTTTCAAAGCCTTGATGGAAGTTGCGCGATTCCCACAGTTCGTCGCGGATCCAGCTTGCGTCAACGCTGGTCTTGAACTGCACTAGCTTTTCTGCGCTAAAGTTGTTTTCCTTGAGCGCGGAAAAAGCTGTCTCCGCCGCCAGCATCCCGCTCTTGATGGCCAGGTGAATGCCCTTGAGCCGCTGCGAATTCAGGAAGCCGGCAGAGTCGCCCACGATCATCCATCCGTTGCCTGCGAGCGGCGGCATGGAATACCAGCCGCCATAGGGCATGCTCTTCGCGCCGTAGCGGATCATCTTGCCGCCTTCGAGCAGATGCGCGATCAATGGATGCGTCTTCCACTGCTGCAGCACGCGCTGCGGGTCCACTCGTGGGTCCTGGTAATCCAGACTCGTCACGTAGCCGAGCGATACCAGGTTGTCTTTG
>DASVFK010000421.1:0-3326 GCA_036380095.1 Candidatus Angelobacter sp.
CGCGCGAAGGCCACCGGGTACAGGTCCGCAAAGGCTATTATCCCCAGCCGTAAGAGCGGTACTTCCATTCAGGTGGGTTTGGAGCGAAGCGATGCTTTTGGCTGCTAGAAAAGGGCGAGGCCGACTTGCGCGCCGAGCCCGCAGCAACAGGAGCCGGACGGACTTGGTAAGGGCGATGTACTCTAGCGGTTTGGAGCGAAGCGACAGAAAACAACGAAAAAGGCCACAGCTTCCGGGTCTGTGGCCTTCTTCTATATTTAGCAGTCGACGGATGAGCCTGCTTCTGTAGTAGTAGAGTCGGTTTGGGCCTCGGTGATATAGGCCGGCTGAAAATTCTGCAGAAAAATTTGCGCTGGGCATGGCGGTACGCCGGACAACCGGAAAACCAATGCGTGCGCCTTAGGGTGAACCGCTTAATGCGGCGGCCCTGCGCAAGCCGGAGGAAAAGATGCACTACATCCTTTATTACGACGTGGCGTCCGATTATCTGGAGCGCCGCGCGCAGTTTCGCGAGCTGCACCTGAAACACGCTCGCGCCGCCTATGATCGCGGTGAACTGCTGCTGGCCGGCACCCTCGCTGACCCAGTGGATGGCGCAATGCTCGTCTTCCGCGGACCCGCGCCGGACGCTGCCGAAAATTTCGCCAAGGCCGATCCTTACGTAATTAACGGCCTGATCAAGCATTGGCGGGTGCGGAAGTGGAGTACGGTGATTGGGGATGGAGCGAGCGTGACGTAAGCGTCGCATTTCCACCCAACACGCGAAAACCCCGCGTGTTGGAACCCCGTTTTCGCTCGCCTCAGGCTGGGCTAAGCTCTTTCGCGCCTCCGGCGCTGGGACAATGGTGAATGAGGCTTTGTTGATCGAAGGAGTTGCTCCTCCGAACTACAAACGCTACAGTTTGCTAGGAGCGTGGAGTGTTTATCGGACGTGAGGTCATTTCGCTTGCATTATTGGGGGTATCGGCAATTCTCACATTTTTGAACGCGGGAAACGTCTGCCACTGGATGTTCACTGGAAAGAAGTCTTCTCTTATTCCCTTGATTGGTGGAATATCAGGCACGCTAGGCTTGCTCGCCATTCCTTTTGCAGGTTTTGCAAAATGGTTTTGGATCCCGCTCGTTGCCGACCTGGGAACCATTCCGAATCTCCTCTTGGTGGCCTGGCATTTCCTGCCTGGGAAACGACTTGGCTAGCGGGAACCCATGAGCAGCGCCAAAGGCGCAACCGATAATAGCCCGGCACGCAGTGCCGGGTCGGCGCCGCACCAAGCCAGAGTCCCGCAGGGACGATTGAACATATCAGACTGGCGCACCGACATTTTTCCTCCAGCGATGGGATGAAACCGTGGTCTCAGCCGTCCCGTCGGGACTGCGTGTTGTGTGAAGCCAACCCGGCACTTTCGTGCCGGGCTATTCTCCTTCGCGCCGTCGGCGCGCTAAGCCCCCAAACCTGAGGAATCGGCGAGATCTTTGGATGACCCGTAACGCATGGACAAATCCATGCTCTTCCAATCTGCGTGGTGAGGGCATGGATATGAGAGTCGCTGGTTTGTGGTGAGGTCCTCTTGCGCCAAGGGGCGAGGCTTATAGAAGAAGCGCGACGGCTGCGAATCGTGGTTGGGTTCTTGCGCGAACGTAGAGGCGCGATGTGAAACTGTTACCTTGCCTTTGCGCTCTTCTTACCTTTTTCTTTTACTTCGGCCGCTTTGGCTGCGGCTCTTTGTGCCAGGGCAAACTCCACCACGCGCTGCATCTCGGTAACGGGCGCGGGCTTGCCGCTCCAGATTTCAAACTGGCGCGCGCCCTGCTGTACGAACATCTCCGCGCCCAGAATCACGTGCATGCCTTTGGCGCGCGCGATCTTGACCATTTTCGTTTCCGCCGGCATGTAGACCATCTCAAAGAAGTAGCGGGCCTTGAATTCCTGCTCCGAGATGAGCAGGGGATCGCGATTGTTTTCCATGCCCACGGGCGTGGCGTTGATAATCACGTCAAATTCCAGCTTCTTAAGCAGAGTGCGGTTGATGGCCTTGGCCCGCGCCTTTTTGGCCAGAGTCTGGGCCGGACCCGGTGTGCGGTTCAGGATGTAGACGTCCGCGCCGCGCTCCTTGAGTCCAAAGACCGCCGCGCGCGCCGCGCCGCCCGCGCCCAGCACCAGGATCTTCGCGCCCTGCAATCGCAAACGCCCCTCCAGCGGACGCACAACACCGAAGACATCCGTGTTGAAGCCGTAAAGGTTGCCGTCCTGCGAGCGCACCACGGTGTTGCAGGCGCCGATCTTGGTGGTGAGAGGATCGGTCTTGTCCAGGTGCTTGAGGATTTCCTCTTTGTACGGCATGGTCACGCTGAGGCCGTTGATGGGAATGCCGCTCACGCACTTGAGCAGATCGTCCATGGATTTGGCGTGCAGGGCCAGATAAACGGCGTTGACGTTTTCACGCCGGAAGGCGGTGTTCAGCATGGCCGGCGAAAGCGAGTTGGCCACGGGATCGCCCGCTACGCCATAGACCTTGGTAGCGGCATCGAGCTGGTCGATGCGAAAAGTCTCGCGCAGCGTGCGCGCGGCCAGTTGTCCCGGCCCGGTTTCTTCCCCGGGATGGACTGAGGCAAACGTAAACTGGCTGCCTGCGCGCAGAGAAAGCAGCCGGCTGATGACCCCTTGCTCGCCCATGCACAGCCCGATCATGGAGTATTCATGGCTGTACTTTTCCACAAACTTCATCATCACCACGTTGTCATAGAGCGAATTGGCCGTGGTGACGATCTTGAAGAAGTCCGCCGGATACTGGCGCATCTTGGCAAAGGTTTCGTCCAGCTTTTTGGTGCCACGAAAGTCATGGAAGCTCAGGATCAGGTTGGCGGACCGGCGCAGTTTGGCAAAATCGGCCGGCTTGAGCCTGGCTGCGGTTTCCAGTTCCACGTCCACCAGGTGGCAGCCGAGGTGCGCCATCTTGGCCAGAAGGTCCACCTGGGAAGCGATCGATCCCCGGAACTTTCCGCCGTTGGCCGCCCGCCGGCAGGTGGCAACGATCAAGGCTTCAGGGTGGTATTCGACAAATGTTCGCAGCCGCTGCAGCCCAAGGGCCGGCTTGGGCAGGTAGTCTAACCTGAACTCAATAAAGGGGTTCTCGCGCACAACCTGGTCGGCTTTCTGGACCATCTCCACGGGATTGGAGGCGGTGATGGCCACGCACACCCGGGGCAGCCGGGCTGGCAGAAACCGGGGTGCGTAACTGGTTGAGGCGATGCTCATTTAGGACACAAGGGATTGCATCATACGTGAGGCAAAATCACAGATGCAAGACCCCAAATGCAAGCGGGAA
>DASVFK010000422.1:0-10230 GCA_036380095.1 Candidatus Angelobacter sp.
CACCACAACCTCCGTTCGGCACGCAGCCGAATGCCGCTTGTTGCTTTGTTCAGAGGTCCGCGGCTGAACTCCGATTTGTCCAAGTTGTCTTCGCAGCATCTCTCGCCTCTCCTTTGCTAGCCGCAGCCGTCTAGCGCCAGCGGTTCACGCAAATCTGCTGTCACCGGTGCCAGTGCACAGCTTTAGCTGAAGAACATATCTCTCCGTTTCGGGCCGGTGAGAAATCATTGATCCCGGAGAACTCTTATGGCAGTGGCCAACGTCTGCAGCAGAGTCGTCTGAAGGCATTGCGAATGCAAGCCTGTCAGGACGTGGCCTTTCTGCAGCGCACAGCGTAAATGAAATCTCGATTTTGCCTCGCTGGCAGTTTCTCTGCGGGGGGCCGGGCTTGGGGCGCCCGGCTTTTTTTCGTTCGCAAGAACTTGCTCGCTACGCCGTTCTTGACAGCGTGAAACGTTACGCCGACCGCCGTGTTACCCTCGGAAAAGGCCATGATCATGGACGAGATTCCCAAGATTGAACTGGTGCGTGACACGGAGGAGTCCGATTTCAAGGCCTCTGCCGACATCTCCAACACACGCCTGAACCACTGGCTCAGCGTCCTGGTGGAGCGAGGCGGCAGCGATCTGCTGCTGGTTCACGGCGCTCCCGCCTGCATCCGGCTCAGGGGAGAAGTGGTGAGCTTGGAAAGCAAACCTCTTCGAGGGCCGGAAATTGAAGAAACGGTGATGGGCGCGCTCTCAGCGCACGCTGCAAAACAGTATCGCGACGTTCACATCGCGGATTCTTCCTATCGCCCGCCGGGACTGGGGCGCTTTCGCATCAACTTGCACCGCGAACGAGGCTGCGCCGCGGTAGCGATCCGCGCCTTGCCGTCGAAAATCCCCACTGTGCGCGAGCTGCATCTGCCGCTGCAGGTTGAGGCGCTCAGCAGAATTCAGCGCGGGTTGGTCTTGATCGGCGGGCCCGCCGGTTCAGGCAAGACCACGACTCTGGCTGCGCTGGTGCATGAGATCAATCGCCGCGAGGCGCGCCACATCCTGACGATTGAAGACCCGGTGGAGTACGAACATCCCAACCTGCGCAGCCTGATTGAGCAGATTGAAATTGGGACGGACGCTCCGGATTTTCCTACCGCGCTGCGCGCAGCAATGCGCCAGGCGCCGGACGTGATCGTGGTGGGCGAGATGCGCGATCCGGAGACCATGCGCATCGCGGTAAGTGCCGCGGAAACCGGTCACCTGGTGCTCTCCACGTTGCACACCACGGACATGGCGTCCACCGTTTCCCGCATCTCGGATTCGTTTCCCCTGGAGCGGCAGAACACCATCCGCCAGGAGCTCTCCATGGCGGTGGCCGCGGTCTTGACTCAGATCCTGCCACCGGTGAAAGGCGGCGGGCGGCTCCCGGCAGCGGAGCTGCTGGTGGTTGGCTACGGCGCGCGGCAGCACATCCGCCGCAACGCCTTGCAGCACCTTCATCAGGAGATCACCATCACCAAAAAAAATGGGTCCTTCAGTCTGGAAGAATCCTTGGTTGACATGGTCCAGGCCGGCCACCTCAGCCGCGAAGATGCCTTGCTCTATGCCTTGCACCCTGATGACGTGGAGGCCATGCTTCGCGGTAGGGCGAACAGGTAGATATTGGGCACTTTATTTTTGCGTGGGCACCAAGCCTACCTTCACCTTGGTAAATTTAATCCATTCCTTTAGAGATTGTGTCTGATCGGGATCATTCAACGTAAGTTCCACACGCGACTCACCGGGTTGCGACTTGAACTGCACCATGCTGTTGCGATCGCTGTCCACGCGCATGGTCTTGATGGTGTCCGGCACTTCGTTCTCGTTCTTCCATGTCAGGGTAAGGTGCACGCGCAAGGGCGCAAACACCTGGGGCCCAGGGCAGAGCAGGTGCAGGACGGGCATCACGTCGTCCCATTCATACTTCACCACAGAGCAGGAAATGGCGGCATCACTGGGCTTGAAATCCTCCACTTTCCACGTGTTGCTCTCGCCGCGAGTGTGCAGCACAGGCGCATTGGCTGGGAAGGTGGAACAGGTTGCACCCGGGGGACACTGTTGTGACGGCGTGAGGGCAGGGCCATTGTTGTTTTGTGCGTTGAGGAACAGGGAGAAGACAAAAAGGCTGGCAGCCACTGCGGTCCGATACAACATGTTAGCTTCCTCTTTGCTGAAGTTAAATGCTGGCGCTTTCGCGCACACCGTACACGCCAGGAAAACCCTGGTCGCCCAACTCTCGCGTCACGCAACGGAGCGGACGGCACTTGCTCATAAGCTTCGCTCATTTGGAGCGGATTGGGTGCTCGTAATAATTCATTAGGATTTTTGCGGTGGTTCAAACATTGTCAGGCAGAACAGGCGCGAGACTCTGCTTCCGCTGCTCTGCCTGGGCGCAAATCACCTCTCGACTTTCCGCCTCGGGTCAAAGCGCAAAAGAGTATGGTATGCTGATGTTGCGTTAGAAATTGAACTGTTGGATCTTCTGCAAGCGCTCTGCACCTGCCGAACACTCGATAATTCATTCAGCGTAAAATCAGAATCAGGAAAAAAGAAACAAATGGAACAAGGAACTGTGAAGTGGTTCAACGCCGCCAAGGGCTTCGGGTTTATCTCCCGCCAGAACGGCGAAGACATTTTCGTGCATTTTTCAGCCATCCAGAGCGACGGATACCGGAGCCTGGAAGAAGGCCAGGCGGTTGAATTCACCGTCACCAAAGGCAAGAAGGGCTGGCAGGCGGAGAACGTAAAGGTCCTGTAATCGCGGGCCAATTTCGTAAGTGCAAAGGCGGCTATACAAGCCGCCTTTTGCTTTGTTCCATCTCGCGATTTAGGCTGCTTTCGCTCCCGGAGCTCCGTCCAGGATCTCGCGAATCTTCTTGGCGTACTCGGCGCTTTCGCGATCGCCCGTCACCAGTTCGATCTGTTTCGGACTGCTGACTCCGATTCCCAGTTGCACGGCGCGGGCAATCTGCTCCTGCTCGAAGATCGCGCCGCGGCTTACTTCTTCTGTTGTCCCGTAATAGCGCAGCAACGCCACACCCACCGCGTCAATGGCGATGCGGTCCGTTCCGGCAAGAATGACCGTTGAATTCACCAGCTTGCCCTGGTCAGGGCCGCCGGTCACAAAGGCCTGAATGCCATCGAGCACGATCAGTTCAGGCCGGTACGCCGCGTTGATCTCGGCGATCATGCGCCGCTGGTTGGGGGAAGAATGAAGCTCGCGCATAAAGTTGTAGCCATTCCCGGGAACAGTCTTCGCCGCCAGGCCCACAGAGTTTTTCAGTGACAAGGTAAAGTGTCCGCCATAGCGATGGGTCTTCAGGCAGCAAGTCTGGACCACCCCGCCCGCCCGGCGCACGACTTTGGGAACGGCGAAGCCCTGTTGCCAGTGGGAATCGGACTGCTTGATCAGCTCCCAGTCATCACCTTGCAGGTCATCAAACACCACGACTTTGGCGTCCATTTCCTTGCCCAGCGTGAAAGCGTGTTTCTGTTCCATGACCTGGCGCGTGTTGCCCATGCCGCTGCGGTCGCCGATGGTCAACGGTCCGGCGCCCATGGCTTTCAGCTTCTTCACCAGCGCGGCCAGCGTGTCCTCACTGGTAGAGCCCGGCGTCGGATCGGCGCTGTTGAAGTTGGGCTTGAGGAACAGGTCTTTGCCGCCTAACTTGCCCATCTCCAGCAGGTCAATGGCTCGGGCCACGCCAGTTGTGCGGTCTGTGGTCTTAACAAAGGCCACGCGCGCGCTCGATGGAGGCGCAAGGGTGACCGAGTGGAGAAGCCCGGGTGCGACAAACGCCGCGCCGCCGACAGTGGAAGCGCCCTTGATGAAGTCTCTGCGGTTCATGGAATGACCTCCGCGCTTTTCCAATTGAATACTTCCGGGAGGGGAAAATCAAGACCGAAGACCATCCATGCCGCGCGCGATCTTGCAAGATCACCAGCAAACTTCAAGTGATGAAATCCCGCCTGCCAGCCACTGGCCTATCTTTTTGGTGCGCTGCTCCTGGCCCGCTCAATCTGCTTCAGCGAGAACGATAGGCTGATAGAAACCACTTTCATTTGCCGCCAGCCAGCGAACCTTCTTGAATCCCGTCTTTGTCAGTACCGCCACGAGCTCATCGCGCCGGATGGCACGATAGAGTCCGGATGTATGAAATGTCTGCCATCCCGTCTCGAGCTCGCGAGTGATGTAAAGGTGGAATACATACAGGCGGTCATCCTTCCAGTCCCAAACCTGGAAAACAATTCGCCGCCGTCCCTGATCCGAGTAGAAAGACGGTCCCTGTACAACGGGTCTTTCTTCAAGCAGACGGTCATAGTCCCTGATGCTCGCCATCAGCAGGCCTCCCGGGCGAAGCTTTGCCCGGATTTGTCGTGCCGCTTGAAGAAGGTCTGCTTCGCTTTGCAGGTGGGGCAGCGAATTGTCCATGCAGACCACCGCGTCGAAGCGTGACTCTCCCAGGCAGGTCAGGTCCAGCATATCCGCAACTGCGAACTGGATCTTCAAGTTTCGCCGTGAAGCCTCGTGCCGCGCGCGCTCAACTGCCGGGGTGCTGAGGTCGCAACCGCTAACTCGGAATCCCATCATGGCCAAACCTATCGCCTGCGTGCCAATGCCGCAGGCACAATCAAGAATGCGCGAGGCAGCCGGCAGACCGCACTTGCCATGGAGAATGGAGCTCAGAACTGCAGCTTGGCGTTCCACCGACACGTCCCAGTTCTCAAATATCAGATGGTAGTAATTCGCTAACTCATCGTAGGTTCCCACCGTGCGCATGATCACGGGTATTCTACCGCTGGAGCGATGGACCAGGAATTCACTTGAGCGAACGTGTTGCGAGAATGTGAGACCTGCACGCGCGCGGGTTACACTGTTCAACGCACTTTAGGAGGACGGAAAGCAGGCATGCCACTTCCCAGCTACGTTTCCGGCGTCAGCGCCATCCCATTGCTCGGTGAAACCATCGGCGAGATTTTCTGCCGTGCGGCGGCGCGCTGGCCACGGCGCGAAGCTCTGGTGGTGCGTCACCAGAACATCCGCTGGACCTATGATGCCGTGAAACAACGTGTGGACGAGCTGGCTGCCGGTCTGCTTTCGCTGGGCCTGGAGCCGGGTGACCGCATCGGCATATGGGCGCCGAACTGCGCCGAGTGGGTCCTGACGCAATTCGCCAGTGCCCGAGCCGGCCTGATCCTGGTGACGATCAATCCTGCCTACCGTGTGAGCGAGCTGGAGCACGCGCTGCGCAAGTCTGGATGCAAAGCCCTGATTCTGGCGCCTGAGTTCAAGAGCAGCGACTACGTGGCCATGCTGCGCTCGCTCGCTCCCGAACTTGCCGGCGCAAAGTCAGGCCAACTGCACGCTGCGCGATTACCGGCGCTGCGGCACGTGATTCATCTGGGCGCGGGAAACGAGCCGGGCATGCTCCGCTTCAGCGATGTGCTGCGCGTCGCCAGGGCATCTCAACACGCTCGCCTGGAAGAGTTAGGCTTGCAACTGCAATTTGACGATCCCATCAACATCCAGTTCACCAGCGGCACCACGGGAGCGCCCAAAGGGGCCACGCTCACGCACCACAACATCCTGAACAATGCATTTTTTGTAGCGGAAGCCATGGGCCTGCGCGAAGGCGACCGCCTCTGCATCCCGGTGCCGCTCTATCATTGTTTTGGCATGGTCATGTCCACGCTGGCTTGTGTCACCCACGGCGCCACCATGGTTTTTCCCAGCGCCGGCTTTGAGCCGCGGGCCGTGCTGGAAGCGGTGGAAGCCGAGCGCTGTACCGCGCTGCACGGGGTTCCCACGATGTTCATCGCGGAGATGGAGCAGCCGGATTTCGACCACTTTGACCTGGGCTCGCTGCGCGCAGGCATCATGGCCGGCTCGCCCTGTCCTATCGAAGTGATGCGCCGGGTGATGGACATGATGAACGTGGAGGAAATCACCATTGCTTACGGCATGACGGAGACCAGCCCGGTGAGTTTTCAATCGGCCATAGACGATCCCATTGAGCGCCGCGTGTCCACGGTGGGCCGCATCCAGCCGCACCTGGAGGTAAAGGTCGTGGACGGCGAGGGGCGCATTGTTCCGCGCGGCATGCCGGGCGAACTGCTCACGCGCGGCTACTCTGTGATGCGCGGCTACTGGGACGATCCGGCACAAACGGCGGAAGCCATTGATGCCGCTGGCTGGATGCACACCGGCGACCTGGCCACGATTGACGATGAAGGCTATTGCAATATCGTGGGCCGGATCAAAGACATGGTCATCCGCGGCGGTGAAAATGTTTATCCCCGCGAAGTCGAGGAATTCCTCTTCGGCCATCCCAAGATCGAAGCCGCCCAGGTAGTGGGCCTGCCCGACGAAAAATACGGCGAGGAGCTTTGTGCCTGGATCAAGCTACGCAACGGCGAATCCATGACTGAAGACGAGGTACGCGATTTCTGCCGCGGCCAGATCGCCCACTACAAAGTTCCGCGATACATTTGCTTTGTCCTAGAATTTCCCATGACCGTGACAGGGAAGATCCAGAAGTTTCTGATCCGCCAGCAGATGATAGAGCGGCTGGGATTGAAGGAAGAGAAGACGGCATGAGCGCTCAACGAAAGCGTTGTCCCTGGGCCAGGAGCGAGCTGGAGATTGCCTATCACGATCAAGAGTGGGGCGTGCCCCAACACGACGACCGTGCTCTCTTTGAGTTCCTGATCCTGGAGGGCGCGCAGGCGGGCCTGAGCTGGTCCACCATCCTGGCGAAACGCGAAGCCTACCGCCGGGCTTTCAGCCAATTCAATCCTGCGCGCGTGGCGGGTTACGATTCGAAGAAAGTCAATGCGCTTTTGTTAGATTCAGGCATTGTCCGCAACCGGTTGAAAATTGCGGCGGCAATCGCCAATGCCAAGGCATATCTCGCTGTGCAGAGGGAGTACGGCAGCTTTGATACCTACATCTGGCAGTTTGTGGGCGGGCAGCCGGTCACGAACGCCCGGCGCTCGATGAACCCGGTGCCCGCACGCACACCGGCCTCCGACCAGATGAGCAAAGACTTGCTGAAGAGGGGATTCAAGTTTGTGGGGCCAACGATTTGCTATGCGTTCATGCAGGCCGTGGGCATGGTGAACGATCATCTGGTGGAATGCTTTCGTCATAAGCAAGTTGCGCTCGTGGCTCCGCAGCGAAAAGCTCCGATGTGAATCCCGGATAAGCCAGAGCAGAAAAGGACAGCCGGCCCTTGAACTTTTGTCCGCTAAGATCACCATCGAGACGTTGTTGCGGTGTGATTGTGACTATGGCCAGTGTTGGACGCGGCGACAACAAGAAGTAAGACGTCTCCCCGGGGTTGCTGGCAAACCTTCCAGTGGGACTACGGGTCTTTCTTATGGCAAATAGGTGTGAGCCGGATGCAACCAGAGTAGATGCGCCCATAACCTCCAGTATTCCCCTGGAGGATCACCATGAATCGCACTTTCCGGCTCAGCTTCAACATCTTCGTTCTGTCAGGCGTCATTTGTGCTTTGTTACTTCTAGCGGGATGCGGTGGCGGAAAAATTACGGCAGCCTCATCTTCGCCAACACCCACATCCGGCCCGACGACGTCAGCCTCCCCCAGTCCGAGTCCGACGCCCGGGACCGGGTCTCCAACGCCAACGCCCGCTCCGGCGCCCTCTCCGTCGCCTACGCCCACGCCTGTACCTGGATTGCAACGCGGTTCAGTGGTCGTGGTGGTGGAAGAGAACCACGGTTACTCGAGTGTGATCGGCAACACAGCCATGCCGTACCTGAATAGCCTGGCCGCGCAGTATGGTTTGGCGACGCAGTACTACGCCAACACGCACCCCTCCATCGGCAATTACTTCATGATGACTGCCGGCCAGATCATCACCAACAACGACTCTTACTCAAGCACGGTCAGCGCCGATAATCTGGTACGCCACCTGCTCGCCGCGGGAAAGACCTGGAAGTCCTATGCGGAAAGCCTCCCCTCGGTGGGATACACCGGCGGAGACACCGGGCTCTATGCGCGCAAACACAATACGCTGTCTTTCTTTTCAGACGTGGTGAACAGCAGCGTGCAAAAGCTGAACCTGGTGCCTTTCACCCAGTTTGCGGCTGATCTGAACAACAACCAGCTTCCGGACTTTTCCTTCGTTGCTCCCAACCTGCAGAATGACGCCCATGATGGCACGTTGACCCAAGCCGATAACTGGCTGAAGACCAACATAGCGCCGCTGCTCAGCAACCCTTCGTTTCAGAAGAACGGCTTGCTGGTGATTGTGTTTGACGAGGCTGCCACCAGCGACGCTACGCACGGTGGTGGCCGGGTAGCCGCGGTCGTGATTGGACCGCAGGCGAAGAAGGGGTTCCAGAGCACGACGCTGTACCAGCATCAGAACCTTCTCAAGACGATCGCCACGTATTTGGGCATCGACGGCAACATCGGAAGCGCGGGAAGCGCCGCACCAATGAGCGACATGCTGCAGTAGACGTCAATGCAAAGCGTGATGCGCACGCCGGGTGGTGGAGTCCAAGCCTATCACCCGGCGTTCGCCCTGGCGATCTGCTTCAAAACTCTCGCGTCGGGGACGCCAACATAGAGCCTTCGTGGTTTACAGGGCCGTACGCGTACGTTCGGGGGCGGTGACGAACGATACAACTATTAGCCGCAGCGTAAGCTTAGAGTTTGGCCGCCTCGTCAAGCTTCACTTGCGCTTCCTGCAGTCGATTCATACGTTTCAGCAACTCCGCATGGAACTGGAGGTCTCGTTTGAGCGCCCTGGAAAGCTGGCCCTTCCGGCAAAAATCCTCGGCAACAGACAAGTCTTTATCGCCGCCCAACAAGTCGCCAGCAAAAGCACGGATTTCGCCACGAATTGAGTACGCGGCTTCGTTGCCGGAGTGGTCGTCGTGTCCGAGTTTTACAACCTCCACCGCTTTGTCCGCATAATGAAGGGCGGTCTCGAGATCACGGATGTTCCCATAGGCGGTGGCCGCATAGACATAGGCCCTCCTTCGCTCTGTGAAGCGCCGGTCGGGTGGGAACTCGTCCGCGATGGCCGCAGCTTCCTTGCAGGCGTTTGCGGTTGCTACGTCGTTTGCGTTTGCCATCAAGCCACGTATGCATGTCTCCCATGGGATGTCGAACCGCTTGGAGATTTCTGCATCGGGTTCCCCTCGGTGATCGGTGGGCTTTAGGGTGATAGGGATAGAGTAGCTGCCATTTGCCGACGACTCGTGCGGGGTATGTACTGCCGGTTTTTCGCGCAGAGTGAAACTGATGAGAACATTTCCGGTCACCGCATTCGTTCCTTCGCCACTGTGAAATGGCGAATATCTCCACTGTTTCAGAGCAGATGCCGCAGCGTGCCTCAGCATGGGAGGTCCGCTAAGAACCCTTGTCGATCTGACCAAACCGTCAGGGCCAATCTCGACGTTGATGACAACATCGCCCTGCACCCGAGCTGATTGTGCTTTGGCAGGATAAATTGGCGCGACATATGTCATCAGGTGACTAGCTAACTCTTCCTGGCTCACGCTGGGAATCTGAGGCACCTGAGCATCGAGCAAAGCGATCCCAAAAACGAATACAAGGATGGTCACCAGCAACATGACCGAGGAGCGGTTCGGAAGACAAGCGTTACCCGGAACGGGATTAGGAGACTGAGAATCCATCGCCAATTATTTCGAAAAGCAGTATAGCAACTCCGCGTGAATAACAGACAGGGGTGTGCCATTTCTGAAAGGTTGGTCTTATTGGCGTCCCCGACGGGATTTGAACCCGTGTTACCGCCGTGAAAGGGACTGATTGATCCGTAACCTATTGAAGCAACGCAGCACGGATGGCTCCCAAATGCGTTTTCCGTAGGCTTCAGGACAGGTTCGTGGATCATGATTGGATCATGAAATTCCGGTGCTCGATTAGGTAACGATTTCCCATCGACCAGGAATCCAACGTCATCCCAGGGTTCTCCCGGTGTGAGCGTTGTACGTCCAAAATTAGCTGCACTATGTCGGCTGCGAGTGAAAGTGCCTGGCATCAATTCATACCCGGTTACTAGGGCTCGAGCCACACCTTTGGGTTATGAGTTCGATTGGAATTGGCAGTGAGTGAGAACAGGGCACGAGTGGCGCTTTAAATAACATTTGGGAACGGCAAGAAACGGCTAATGGGGGTCTGGCATTCTGTGGAATGGCGTGTGAGTCGCAATGATG
>DASVFK010000423.1:0-23951 GCA_036380095.1 Candidatus Angelobacter sp.
GGCTGCTGCTGCATCGGCCTGGGCCGCGGCCGCGTTGGCATTGGCTTGTGCCACGGCGGCGCTGGCCCGTGCTTCATAAGCCATGCGCAGATTTTCCGCCAGCAGGAAATCCGTCAGCCACAGTGAGGCGCTGACATAGGAAGGATACGGATTGAAGTAGTAGCGGTAGTGCGGCCACCAGGGATCGCCGAACCATCCCCAGCGATACACCACCGGCGCGCCCCACGGGCGCCAAGCCCAGCCATAGTACGCCGGACGATAGTAATAAACCGGCGCATAGCGGTAGTAATACGCGCCACGATAGGGATAATAGCGATAGGCCACGGCATAGCGCCGGCCGCCATAGATATAAGTGCGCTGATAATAGACGCGGCCGCGAGGCGCATAGTAGCGCCGCTCATAGAAACCTCCGCCGTGGCCATAACTCACGATTCGCCGCCCATCCGGCCGCCTGGTTTCGATCCGCCGTTCTCCGTGGTAATCGCGATGAATGGCAAACTCGCGGCCACGGCTGTCGCGCGTGTGGATCTCGCGCACACGATTATGATCATCCCGGGCCACGCGGTGTCCGTGCTCCTCGGTGATGTGGCGCGGCGGCGTGTACCTTACGCGCTCGGGCCGGCTCGGGCCGGCGCCGGGATGGGCTGCGTGCGCTTCCCCAGATTTGCCGCGCACTTCATTCCGATGCGGCAAGCCTCCGGTCTTTATCTCCGTCGAGCGGTCACGCCCGTCCCGATGGCTGCGTCCGGTGGATGAACCGGTGTCCTTACCAAAGCTTCCCGTGGTACCGCCGTTGCCTTTGGCTGGAGCGCCGCTTGCTGACGTTCCTGGCGTGACGGTATGTCCGCTGCCGGTCCCACGGGCTGGCCTCGCTTGGCCGGTACTACCCGAAGGTCTCGATACAGGCGCGGATGGCGTTGACGACTGCCTGCCGGCGCTGCGGCTGTGCGACGCGCTGCTGCCCGGCGATCCGGTGTGCGCGGACCCACTGTGCGACGAACCGGTGTGCGAAGATCCGCTATGCGATGAACTGCTGTGCGAAGCGGACGAGGGCTTGCTTGACGATGAGCTCTTGCTCTTGCTCTTGTCCTTATCACCGCCCCACGCCGGTGCTGTCATGGATACCACGAGAAAAAGAACGGCAATGGAAATATGCAAGAGGTGTGATTTGACGCGCGCGGATTTCATGCGCCTCCTTCATCTCAAACTTGCCAAAAGAGGTCCCGGAAGAACGGATGTCATGGATGCACTAGCGAGGAATATGCAACAGTCTGGCTGGTTTAGCAATGAAAAACTTGCACAGCTCTTGTTACCTTGGAATCCGTTTGGTGCCGTCTTAGTGAGACGCAGTCAGCCGCCGGCAATGGAAGGCACCAGCGTGACCTCGTCGCCGTCTTTGAAGCTGTAATCGCCCAGGAAACGGATGTCCTCGTCATTCACATAGATGTTCAGGAAGCGGCGCACCTTGCCCTGTTCGTCGCGCAAGTGCGGTTTGAGTTCGGGGAAACGCTCGCTTAAGGCATCCAAAAGCGCGTTCAAATTGCCCGGCGCGCATGCAAACGTGTCCAGGCCTTCCGTGTGGCGACGCAGGGCTGAGGGGATGGAAACGGTTACGCTCATCGCGCGCCTCCTCGCCCCAACACGCCAAAATCGGGCGTGCCGGGGACCCCAGCGAACTGCGCCGGCGCCAACTCGCGCTCCAGATATTCTTCAAAAGCAGCCAGCTTGGGTGGGATTGGTTCAGAAACTTCAAAGCGTCCTACCAATGCATCTGTGGTCTTCAAGCCATTGCCGGTGATGCACAATACTGTGGTCTCTTCCGGTGCGATCCGGCCTTGTGAGAAGAGTTTTCGTGCGGAAGCCACTGTGACTCCGCCTGCGGTTTCGGTGAAGACGCCTTCTGTCTCCGCCAGCAACGCGATGCCTTGCACGAGCTCCGGATCGCTCGCGTCTTCCGCCCAGCCGCCGCTTCCGGCGATGATCTGAGTGGCGTAGTATCCGTCCGCCGGGTTTCCGATGGCCAGCGAGCGCGCGATCGTCGCGGGCTTTTGCGGTTGAATCTCGTTGCGTCCGGCTTTCACCGCAGCGCTGATCGGACTGCATCCCGTTGCTTGCGCGCCAAAGAACTTCACGTTCTTGGCTTCCACCAGTCCCAGCGCAATCAGCTCCTTGAACGCCTTGTGGATCTTGGTGATCAGCGATCCGCCGGCCATGGGCACCACCACGTTGTCCGGCAGGCGCCAGCCCAACTGCTCGGCGATTTCATAGCCCACGGTCTTCGAGCCCTCAGCATAATAAGGACGCAGATTCACGTTCACGAAGCCCCAGCGATGCTTGTCCGCGATCTGCGAGCAGAGCCGGTTCACGTGGTCGTAATTGCCGGCGATGCGCACGATCTTTGCGCCGTAGATCTCCGTCCCCACGATCTTTGCCGGTTCCAGGTCGGCGGGGATAAAGACGCAGGCTTTGAATCCGCCGCGCGCCGCCTGCGCCGCCACCGCGTTCGCCAGGTTGCCGGTGGAAGAGCAGCTCACAACTTCAAAGCCGAAGTGGCGTGCCTGCGTGAGCGCCACTGCCACCACGCGGTCCTTGAAACTCAGAGTGGGAAAGCAGGCGGAATCGTTCTTGAGATAGAGTGACCGGCTGCGCAACGCATCGCCCAACGCCTTGGCCTTCACCAACGGGGTGAAGCCCACGGGCAGCGAGGCATCGTACACTTCCGGCAAGGGAAGCAGCTCTTTGTAACGCCATAGATTGGCGGCACGGCGGGCGATCTCCTCGCGGCTGATCTCTTTGGCGATCGCCGCCAGGTCGTAAACGACTTCCAGGGGCGCAAAACACTTCTGGCAAAACGAGACCGGCTGGTTGCCCCACGCGGTCTTGCATTCGCGACATCGCAGTTCGTACTTCACGCTTGTGCTCATAGCGGTTCTCATTTCTGCTGCCTCGGGCATTCCGGGCCTAAAGTAAGAACCCGCTGCCCTGAGGCAGCGGGTCATAAAAGTGCGGGATCAAATCGCTTTTATTGCCCTGTCTGCCTCCTCATGAAGACACACATAGCCATGGTGCGACAGCACATGGCCATGTTGGAGACAGCAAGCAGCATCAGGCAAAGGATATAGGATAAGACCGGTATCGGCAAGCCGAAACAACAGCAAATAGCGGCACGCTCTGAACCGGCGCAAGCTTGGGAATCTCTGGGTTACCAGGGGTTGTACTTGAATATTTGGTCGTAACCGCCCCGGCTAAGAATGCCGACATCGCCGTGACCAAATGTGCCGCCGACGGCATATGCGTAATACTGAACCAACAGTTCTTCGACTCCGTCACCGTCTAGGTCTGCCCGCAGTAGCTCCGACAAAACCGCCCCTAGCCCTCTCCACTTGAAGTCAAGTCGTCTGCTTGAGACGTCTACGATTTCGATTTCTCCCCTTCGAGCAAGCTCGCTTAGCGAAAGTTCTTTCATGCCTCTAACTTCAGCTTCATCATCCTGAGAAAGCACAGGCAAGAGTTCCTTCGGTAGAAGTTGCAGGTCAGCTACCCCACAATAAGGATCGCTCACGTAGGTGACGGTTGCCGTTTTAGCACGGGCAACTGCTTCCAGAACTGCATTGGCTGTCTTCAGAAATGCCTCTGACTTTATGTCGTAAGTTGTCAAAGCATAGTATTTACCAGCCTTTGCAGCCCTGTATTCCCGGCACGTGCGCACAACCATCTTGCCCCCAGAGTCGCTTACGAATTCAGCCGCGAATTCGGGGCTGCCGCCGATCAGTACTGGCTTGTCCAGCAGGGTTTCAACATCCCGTAGATGCAGAGCGGCGACCGAGGAGCCATCCGCGAACTCAATAGCGTGTTGCAAATCGACCGAACCGGAATCACGGAAAGTACTGTGTATCTCTTGTAGGTTCAATTCTCCTGACTCAATGGCGACATGGAGTGTACTCAGGAGTCTATCTTTCTGGTTTTGCAGTTTCAGAGCGTCAATGTTGCGCCGCACACTTGCCTCTTTCGAGGCAGCTCTTTCGAGAAAAAACCGCGCATTGTCAGGCCGAAAAACTTTGCTCGTTTTGACACTGTTGCAGTTGCTGTGAGCAGGTAAGAGGTTCAACAAAGAGTTAAGCTCGAAATCAGGGGGTAACCCGAGCTCTGACAACACTCGCTCTAGCTCTTTGGGGCTGTTCATTAGTGACGCAGGAACCACATGGTCTATTTCAAGTTCCTTAAAGACGATCTGCTCCCCACAATATGCACACCGCTGTCCGTGAGCCCGCCATATCGCGATTCTTACGTCGGTCGGCAACGTTATCAAGGACATGATCTATGTTCAGATGAAAAACCAAGGCACGAATACCAGAATAAGGTCATTATCTTCCTAGCTCGTCATCAACTCCCTTGCCCTGCTCGTGGTCTTGATCACGGCATTCATGATGGTCACGCGCAGGCCGCCTTTTTCCAGTTCGATCAGGCCTTCAATGGTGCAACCCGCCGGGGTGGTTACGGCGTCTTTGAGCAGCGCCGGATGGTGTCCGGTTTCAAGCGCCAGCTTGGCTGAGCCGAACAGGGTCTGCGCGGCCAGCATAGTGGCCAGGTCGCGGGGCAGGCCTACACTCACGCCGGCTTCGGCCATCGACTCCAGAATCACGAAGGCAAAAGCCGGACCGCTGGCGGAGAGCGCCGTGATGGCGTCAAAGTGTTTCTCGTCCACGATGACCGCGCGGCCCACGCTTTCAAAAAGACTTTTGGCGGTTTCCAGGTGGTGCTTGCGGGCGGAAGGCCCGGCGCACAGAGCGGTCATGGCGGCGCCCACCATGGCCGGCGTGTTAGGCATGGCGCGCACCACGTGGACGCTCTTTGCGACTTTCTGCTGGATGAAACCTGTAGTGGTGGAAGCGGCAATCGAGATCAGCAGCGTTTCCGGCGCGAGCACGGGTGAAATCTCTTCCAGAAGCTGGGGCAGGGCCTGCGGTTTCACGCCCAGCAGGACCACCGGGGCGTTTTCCACTGCGCCCCGATTGTCCGTGGTCACGGTCACGCCACCCAGTTCGCGCGAGAGCTCGCGGCGGTGCTCTTCATGCTGCACCGTGGCCACCACTTCGTCCTTGGCGACCAGGCCGTGGGCCAGAAATCCCTGCAGGAGTATTGTGCCCATCTTGCCGCATCCCAGTACGGCAATCTTTTTCTGCCCTGTAGACTGTGCGGCCTTCTTGGACTGTACCTGGGTGGTGGGGGAGCTCATCGTCAGCGTTCCTTTCCTGCGCTTCAAAAAAATCAAAACCCGCCGCGTCTTTCGAGAGCAGCGGGCTTGCTTATGTCATGAAGCGCACTATATCGAAGCCGCTGGGTTCGCGCAAGGCGGGATTCCCTTGGCCAACGACAGGCAGAATGCTACGACGCGTCCGGCCGGGTGAGCCTCCGCACAATCTCCTTGGCCACTGCGTCCGCCCGCTCTGCGATCTGCTGCGGCGTCTGGTCCTGGATGGGATGGGGCACGTAAACGGCATCGAACTCCGGACGCCCCAGCGCGCCGGCCTGTATGCGAGCCGGCGAAATAAACTCCGTGGTGGCGACGGGCACAGCGGGAATGCCCAGGTTCTCCAGGCGGATCGTGTCGTGCAAACTGCACGTGGTGCACGACCCTCAATCGGCCAGAGCTTCCACCACTGCGTCCATGCCGCGCAGTTGTTCGATGACCGGATCGGGCGCGACCTTAGCAAAGGTGGGCTTGCGCGCGCGCAGGACTTCAGTGGCACCGTAGTCGGCACGAAGGATCTGCTCCAGGCGGTCAAGAAACAGGTTGCCGCCAGGCTTACTGATATCGAGCAACCCGATCTTCTTTCCCTGGAGCGAGGCCAGGCGCGCAGGTGGCGTCGCGGCCTTGGCTATCGTTTCCTTCCCAGGATGAACCAGTGTTACGGGCATAGTGCACTCTCCTTCATGATTGTGCTGTGGGTGGAATCGGATACGTCACCAGCTGGCTGCCGGCCGGACCGGTAGACCAGCTTCCCAGCACGGCAGAAAATTTTCCCGCGGTGCCGCCGCTGACAAAGATATGGATCTGCTCGGGCGAAGCGAACTTCTGATAGCAGCGCTCGCCCTGAACCGTGATCTCACGATACTGTGAGACCAGTTGCGTGCCTTCACCATTGTCGGGCTCAGAGTAACAACGCAGGGGGACTCCGGTGTTCTCAAACAGGAACTGCCGCACCTGCTGCTTGCTGAAGCCGGAGCGATGCAAAGTCTTCACGTGCTCCGGGCAGAGCACCACCACGGCTTCAAACCTCATGAGGGCACGATAGCTCCAGATCGTCGCCAGAGTCTGGCAGAAGGCACGCAACAACACGTCGCCGCGCTGCGCCGTGTGCTCACTCACGCCGCGCGGAGGTTCGGCGGCGAAAAGACTCAGCGCGCTCTGGCTGCGATCAAATCCGCGCGTCACGTGAAACGGCTCCCAGGGGCTTTCTTCTTCGTTTTCCGCAATGCAAAAAGAGAACTTGCCCGAGTTGCCCAAGGCGGACATGTCGATGCCATCCGGCCGGGCGCCACCCAGGTTTAGAAGAATCAGTTGCAACGCCCGGCCCAGGGTGCTATTGGCCCGCGCCACGTTGCTGAAGACGTTCTGCCGCGACCAGAAGCTGAGCTCCTGCCGCACCGGTCCGTTGATCATGATCAGCGGCGCGGCAAAGTGCGTGGTGGCCTGGACGCCGTGGGCGTTAAAGCGCTCGTCGCACACGGCGCGCACCAGGGGGATGAGCACGCGCATCAGCTCCGGCTTGCAACCGGCCATCACGGCGTTGGCCGCGATCTTCTCCACCGTGGCTTCGGCGTATACAGGAGGCACGCGCGCAACTACAGTCTCGGGCGCAAGATCGCAGGCACGGAGCATAGCCGCCACGCGTTCTTCCGTGGGCGGGACAACCGGGAGCGCATCGCCAAACTGGCGGAAACTGTATTCGACAGCATCTTCGTCATCCGCGAGCGTGATCCGTCCGGCAGCCTGGCCCACACGGCGCAGCAGCGGCGTGGCAGCTTCAGCCACTGCGCTGGCTTCGCTTGCGTTCGCGTGCTCCGTTGCTTCCGGCTCCAGATGCCGCGAGCCGCAACCCGGCTTCCACGCCGGCGCACCGTCATGGGCGGGCGCAATCTCCGGCCGGCCCAGGGTTCGCGCCAACTCATTCAACCCGGCCTTGTCAAACCCCACCAGGCTGCGCTCCACTTGCCCGCGTTCATCGAGCAGATACATGGTTGGCACTGACTGGGGATCGTATGCGCGAGAGAGCTTCAACCCCTGGTCCAACTCCACGCGGTAGCGGATACCCATCTGCTCCACGAACTGGTGGGTGGCCGCCGGATCATCCTGCGAAAGCGCAATCACCTGCAGCCCCACGGGGTCACTGCCGAGTGCGTTCAGATAGGGCAGGGCAAGCTGGCAGGTGGGGCAATCGGTCTCAAAGAAGACGAGTAAAGTTTTTTGTCCAGGCCGATAGCCAGGAATGTCTAGCAGCGCGGATTGGGGGACGGTCTGTTGCGCCATGGCAATAAAGATAGAAGGAGATAGTGGGCAAGACAAGCGCGTGCCTTCCGATGCCGTCTCCCGGTGATCTGATTCACCAGAGCGCCAAATGTTTCATGGACGTTGACCCGAGCGAACGAAACCCAACGATCCGCCAGTTTCGAGGTCGTCCGGCTAGACCAGATGCAGCAAAAAGAAGATGCCCAGCACGGTGAGCGCCACGCCGTACCAACGTTCCAGGCTGGCGGCATGCGTGCGGATCGCCACTCTTGCGCCGAGATAAGAACAGGGCACGGAGCCCAGCGCCAGCAGTCCGGTCACCGCCCAGGATATGTGCCCCAGCCAGGCGTGGACAATGGTTCCCGGCAGCGCCAGCACGGCGGAAACCGCCAGCGAGCAGGCAAACGCCTGCTTGAGCGGCTGTTTGAGAAGGCGCGCGTAGCTGGGCGCCAGGAGAAAGCCGCCGGAATTCGCGAGCAGGCCGGAGACCAGACCCACGCCAGTTGTCACCAGCACGAGCCTCAATTGCCAGTACGAAGGACGCCCTTGCACCATGCCCTCGGCGGCGAGCTTGGCACGCGCCGCTTCGGCAGGCCGTAGCAGAAAAGCCAGGCCAAATCCCAGCACCATGATGCCGGTGACGATCAGTAACGGCTGGGAGCCGGTGAACTTGGTCAGGTATGAACCAAGAATCGTGGCCGGCGTTCCCACGGCGATGCTCCACCAGACTACCGGCCAGTCCAGCAGGCGTGAACGCCAGTACTGGGCCGAAGCGATGAGAGTTCCCGGCACCACGGCGGGCAGAGGAGCAGCCACGGCAACAAAACCTGGAAACCCGACCAGGCTCAACAAGGGCGTGGCGATCGCGCTGCCCCCCTTGCCAAAAAGCCCGCCCAGAAAGCCGATCACAACTCCAACCAGAAACGCTCCAGCATGCTGCAATACCTGATGGATATTCAAATGCCTCGGTCCCCTAACTCCGGATTCGCCACAGCAGCCATGATAAACAACCGGGCAGATTGGCGGGAGGACTCAGGGCCAGTTTCCAGGAATACCTCCAACCGGATTCAGGGTTGATGCGCAAGGATGATTTCCCAAAATTTATCGCATCGCCAATATATGCATATACATCTAATTCCAATATGAGCAAGTCATCCATGCCACCGCTTCCCTGCATGTGCGCGAGTTTCCGCCGGGCGACGCGGAGCCTGACCCAGCTTTACGACCAGGCGCTGCGGCCCACGGGGCTGCGGGCCACGCAGTTCACGGTGTTGCAGGCGCTTTCGCTCACCGGAGAAGTCACCCAGGGCGAACTGGGAGAAGTCCTGGCCATGGACAGCACCACGCTGACACGCACGCTGGCCATCATGGTCCGGCGCGGCTGGCTCGTCCGCCGTGCTGGAAAAGACCGGCGCGAGCGGCGCGTGCGGCTGGCCCCGGCCGGCCACCATCAACTCAAGCGCGGGCTGGTGCAATGGGAGAAGGTGCAGCGGCGTTTACGCAAGCAATTGGGCGACACCCGCTGGCACAGTCTGTTCAAGATCACCAACCAGGTGGCGGCCCTCACCACCCAGCCTGCTTCCACAAAATCTGTCGCCCACGATCAAGGAGGTTTGTCATGAAGAACACGAATTATCGCAATCTCGTTTCCGGACTTCTTGCCGTCTGGTTTGCCGTTGTACTCTCGGCCTCGGCATTGCACGCCTTCAGGAGCGATGCCAGCCCGCCCCGCGCGCTCGGTCTCGCCGTGGCCTTGCCACTGGTACTGTTTGCAATTTGGTTCGCGGCGTCGCCAGAGTTCCGCGAATTTCTTCTGTCACTAAGTCCGCGTACGCTCACGCTTTTGCACTCCTGGCGCGTCGCGGGATACACGTTTCTGGTCCTTTATACCTATGGCATCCTGCCCGGCATTTTCGCCTTGCCCGCCGGATGGGGAGACATTGCCATTGGGGCCACGGCGCCGCTGGTGGCGTTCAAGCTGGCCAATCCCAGGCACCGTGGCAGCTTCATGGTTTGGCAACTGCTGGGGATGGCCGACCTGGTAATCGCGGTGACCACGGGCACTCTGGCCCGGCTGATCGATCCTGGCGCTGTTGCCACCGGAGCGATGACGGTGCTGCCGCTCAGCCTGATTCCAACGTTTGCGGTCCCGCTGCTGCTGATGCTACACGCAATCGCGATCGCCCAGGCCAGACGCTGGCCGGCACTGGAACACGCCGGCGCCACCGACGAGCGTCATGTGACTGCGTGAGTGGTTGCAAAGGGAAGGGCCGCCGGTTCGCCGGATGGGTAGCGCAAGGACGGCTTTCTGATCCTTGGCATGTCACGCGAACCTGGCGGTCCTCTCCCACTTGCCTCCCTGCCGCTGCGACCAAGGTCTGGCTGCCATCTCTCTTGCCTGACTAAGCTTGCAAAAAGATTCTTTCAATGCTCCCCATACCTCTGCATCTAACCCACACGTACACTGCAACCAGGCCCGACGTTATCGTGGCAGAGCAAGGCCCCAATCTGTCTTTTGCGTTGAGATCCTGATTTTTTCTGAGGCCGGTTTCGGCGACAGAGGAGATGCAAATGAAAGTGCACGAGATCTTTCGTGCCTGGGGCAAAATCCTTCAGGGCAAGCGTCCTTCACTCTCCATTGAGATCACGCGGGAATGTCCTCTACGCTGTCCCGGGTGCTACGCCTATGAAGACGGCCATCCTGGAGAAGGTTTGAACCTGCGGCAACTGGCGGACTTGCGCGGCGACGCCCTGGTTGACGGCGTGCTGCGGATCGTGGACGAGCTCCGGCCTTTGCACCTCTCGATTGTCGGCGGCGATCCGCTGGTACGTTATCGCGAACTGGATGCCCTGCTGCCCCAATTGTCTTCACGCGGTGTGCACGTCCAGGTGGTGACCAGCGCGTTTCGCGAAATTCCGCCCGCCTGGGCTGCGATTCCCCGGCTGTACATCGTGGTCTCTATTGACGGCTTGCAGCCGGAGCATGATCTGCGAAGACGGCCGGCAACCTATGAACGCATCCTCAAGAACATCGCCGGACACCAGGTCACTGTTCATTGCACCATCACGGCGCAGATGATGCAGCGCAAGGGATACCTCCAGGATTTTCTGGATTTCTGGACGCCGAAGCCGGAGATCAGGAAGGTCTGGTTCAGCATCTTTACCCCGCAGCAAGGCGCATCGGGGCTGGAAATTCTCTCCGCCAGTGAACGCCGCCAGGCTGTCGCGGAGATGTTCCGCCTGCGCAAGCTGCATCCCAAGCTCGACATGCACGAAAGTCAGATCCGCGAGTTTCTCCGTCCTCCTGCTTCGCCCGAGAAATGTATTTTTGCCCAGACGACGGAAGTCCTTTCCGCCGACCTGAAGACGCAGGTCATGCCCTGCCAGTTCGGCGGCAACCCGGATTGTTCGCAGTGCGGCTGCGTGGCTTCCATGGGGCTGGCCGCCGTGGGCCATCACAAGCTGGGAGGATTCATCAACGTTGGCGCTCTCTATTGGGCTTCCCTCAAGATCGGAAAAGCCGCAAGCAAGCTTGCGCGCAAGCTGCCTACGCGAAACCGGCAGCGGGCCCGGGATGAAGTATCCGCTGCGACAGTCCGTAGCCAAGCCGCCACTGGCGGGTCAGTCTGCCTGGATGAGACATCGCCTGAGACTACGGTTTCATCGCTGGCGCGATGAACGTCTGCCTCAAGGCCCGCTATTACACCCCACCGCGCCAACACCGGGCGCGTCGGGGGCCTGATGCAGTGCGGACGTTTTGACTTCCGGCTAAAATGAAAGTTTGCCCCAGCGCAAGCGTGGGGCACACAAACCCGCAGGGACGGCACAGCTTATCTTGGGCAGGCCTCGACAGGACAACGACCGGCAAAACACAGACACCTCCGTGGAGAGCGCAGTCGTTGATGTTGCCGCACTGGGAGCGGAAGGCGACGAAACCGCAGTCCTGCGGCTTCCGCGGATCGCCAGCGCGCTCCGCCACCGCGATTTTCGGCTCTTCTGGGCGGGCAACTTCCTCTCCAACATCGGCACATGGATGCAGAACATCGCTCAGGGCTGGCTGGTGCTGCACCTTACCAACTCAGCGTTCTGGCTGGGTGTGGTGGGCTTTGCGTCGTCGATTCCCATCTTGTTTTTCGCACTCATCGGTGGCGTGATTGCCGATCACGTCAACAACCGCAAGCTGCTGCTGGCCACGCAGTCCGCCATGATGGTCTTCGCCTTCGCTATGGCCGGGCTCACCTGGTGGAACAAGATCGATGTGGTGGGAATCACCCTGCTTGCGCTGGGGACAGGCATCGCCATGTCTCTGAACACACCCAGCTACCAGGCGCTGGTGCCGCGACTGGTCCCGCGCGAAGACCTGACCAACGCAATTGCTCTCAACTCCGCGCAGTTCAACATGTCACGGGTGATCGGGCCCACGCTCGGCGGCTTTGCCATGGCGCTGGTGGGCATCGCGGGAAATTTCTTCTTGAACGGCCTCAGCTTTCTCGCCGTGCTCTTTGCTCTCACGCAAATGCGAATCCCGGAACGCGAGGGCCCCGGCGAAGGCCACTTCTGGGACAAGATGAAGCAGGGCTTCGTCTACGTTTTCCGCCATCCTTATATGGGACCACTGGTGGTGCTGGTGGCGATCGGCAGCCTGCTCGCCGTGCCGTATCTTACTTTTGTGCCTTACTTCGCGCGTGACGTCCTGCACTCGGACGCGCGCGGGCTGGGCGTGCTGATGGCGTGCAGCGGGGTGGGGTCGTTCTTCGGCGCCGTGACCATCGCTCATGTGGGCGGCCTCCGCCGGCGCGGCCCCTTTGTGGTGCGGTCAGGCTTCGGCTTCTTCGCCGCCATCATTCTTTTCACTTTCTCGCGAAGCTTTCTGCTTTCCTGCCTGTTTCTGATGGCCGCGGGGTATTGCATGATCATCATGGTGGCCACGATCAACGCTCTTTTGCAGCACCTGGCGGAAGACCCGATGCGCGGCCGCGTGATGAGCATCTACTCCACGGCGTTCCTCGGCTTGCCGCCGATCGGGAGCCTGCTGGCAGGTCTGCTGGCCCGCGCCATCAGCCCCGCTCACGCTCTTGCAGGGATGTCTGCCGTGGCGTTGCTGGGAAGTCTGGCTGTGTTCGCCAAGAGCGGCGAACTGAGGGCGCTGGACTGATTCAGTGCCAGAGATTAAGAACCAATCTTCCCGTAGCTGTTTCTCCGGTCAAACAGGAGAACGTAGCGCGCTTCCTTCCCGGTGAATGGGAGGTAGATGTAAAACTGATCGTCGCGGATGGTGTACTTCTGCAAGATATCGGCCTTTTCGCCTGAAAAGAATCGAGTGAGATAATCGCAGTCCAGATTCCGTGTGCAGGCAAAGTAAGCGGGAGTGTAGGTTCCCTTCTCCACATCTCCGTAAAAGTATCCACTCACGCTGTACAGAGCCAGTTTGTCGTGGAATTTACCGGAGTAGACAAAAGTCAGTTCAGGCAGGCCGCTGCGCTGGTTTTTGAGAAAAGCACAAATTTCCGATATGCGTTTGTAGTCCTGAGCCTTGCCGGAAGCCAACAGATGGCTCACCTCCTCCAGGAGGCCGTTGTTCTGTTGGAGCACTTCATCGGCTTGCGAGCGAACAACGCCCAAATATCTTTCTTTGGAGATATAAGTACCGCCGAAAATGAGGACCACCAACAGGACCGCAACACCCAAGAAAACCGCAGACCATAGTTTCAACAACCCGGGGCGTGGCTCGATCTTCAGCTCGGCAGTCCTGGCATCTGCGATCAGGCTGACATTTGTGGCGACATTGAGCAGGACCAGAACAGATGCCACTCCGATCAGTCCAGCAAAAACGGCAACCAGGAATGAAGTTGTGGTTTCCCGGAAAGGATTGATCTGCAGGCCCGCGCACAACACCAGGACGAGAACGCCGATAAACAACAGCGAGACCACGAGAGTCAGGGCGGAAAGTGTGGCCCTGGCTATCTGAGTTTTGGTGCTCAGTTCCATTGGCAAGGACTCCCTTTCGAGGGCAATTGTTATCGCCAAATATAAGGCGCTGCAGGAAGGAATGCCAGCTTGATGGTTGACAACAGTTTCTTTCGCATCGTTTAGGTCGCGGGTTTAGAGGTCCTCCTTCCCGGGACGGCATTCAGGCCGCTCGTCACGCCTCGCGGAAGACCTAGTTCTGGTCCGGATTCTTGGCATCCGAGAGCATCTTCCACAGCGCTTCGCCGCAATCGACAATCTGCGTGCGTTTGCACTTGGGACACTGATATTCGCGCATGTCGCGGCCGGTGAAGGTGGTGCGCTCGATCTGCTCCATCTCCACGCCGCAGTCAGGACAGGTTGTTTCGCTCACGTTCCACCTTTCTGGTTGCCGCGCCGGCTTGCAGGCACCATTTCTGATCAGCTTCAGTATGCGGCCATTGCCCCGGAAATTACGAATGAATATCATTCAGTGTATTCTGTAAAGCTCGGCTATCCCGATCCAGTTGAGGACTCAAGCTGTATGAACACCAGTGCGGGCAGCTTTCCCGCTCCGATACCTGCTACGCGAACCAGCCAACCCGCTGGGCAGGCCGTCCCTTGGGCGGCGTGGGCAGGTTTGGTTTCTTCTATCTCGATTGCCGTAGGCTTGTATTGGGACATCTCCTGGCATGAGACCATTGGCCGCGACACCTTCTGGACTCCGGCGCACCTTCTTATACAGTTTGGCGCGGTTGTGGCCGGTGTGGTTTGCGGTGGACTGATCCTGCGCACAACTTTTTCTTCCGATCCGGCGCTCAAGCATGGTTCCGTCAGCGTGCTGGGTTTTCGCGGACCGCTGGGGGCGTTCATTGCCGCGTGGGGCGGAGTGGCCATGATCACCTCCGCGCCGTTCGATGACTGGTGGCACCAGGCTTACGGCCTGGACGTGAAGATCATCAGCCCGCCGCACATGCTGCTGGCCGCGGGCATAGCGGCGATCATGTGGGGCGCGGCGATTACCACGGTTTCCGCGATGAACACTGCGGAAGGCGCGCGGCGCACATCGCTTGAGCGCATGCTGCTGGTGCTGGGCGGCTTCCTTGTCCTGCAGGGCATGGTGCTCAAGCTGGAGTACACGAACCGCATCTTCCTGCACAGCGCCATTGCCTACATGGTGATCAGCATGGGCCTGCTGCTGGTGCTGGAAGCGCTGGCGCGGGCCTCGGGACATCGCTGGGCGCGCACCATCATGGCGGGCGGCTACTCACTCTTCGTCTGGCTCATGATGGTGGTCTTGCCGCTGTTTCCGGCGCAACCGAAACTCGGTCCGGTATATCAGCAAATCACGCACATGGTGCCGCTGCCGTTTCCGATTCTGATCGTGATCCCGGCGTTCGCGCTCGATCTCCTGTGGCCCAAGTTCAAAGACGCCCCGCGCTGGCAGCAGGCGATCTTCGGCGGTGTGGCTTTCCTTGCGATCTTGATCGCCGTCGAATGGCCCTTTGCCACGTTTCTCATGTCGCCCGCGGCGCGCGTGTGGTTTCTGGCCCCGCCCGATTTTCCTTATTTCGCCATGCCCAGTTCGTTCACGGTGCGTCATGTGTTCGTGCGCAATGAAGAAACCGCCGCACACTTCTGGCGCAACATGGGGCTGGCTTTCTTCTTCTCGGTTTTCAGCATGTGGGTAGGGATCATCTTCGGCGAATGGCTGAAGCGAGTGAAACGGTAAGCTTTTCATCACGCGTACTTTCGCATGATGGCGCGAATCGGTTCGTTGTCGGCGAAGACCTGCCACACTGCTACCTTGCCATCCTTGATCACGGCGCGCCAGGCGGCCGGGGTCCTCCAGAAGTCTTCTTTCTTAAGTTGGCCGTCTTTCGCGAATGTTCCTTGGGCCGAACCGAACAGGGCCACCGTATCACCGTTCGAGAAAATCTCAGAGTGCGAAATGGTATAGTCCGGCACCATCTTGAAATAGCCTTCCCAGGCCGGACGCATCTTTTGCTGGCCCTCCAAGCGGTTGCCGAGCGAATCGATAAAGACAGAATCGGGCGTGAGCAACGCGCAAATGGCGTCGACGTTTCGTGCATTGATGGCCTGCTCGAATTTGAGAACAACGTCAATGGGGTTGAGCGGCATTCTTGACTCCACTCAAAGAAAGTATCGCTGGTAAGGCTAACCTGAGACACTGGCTCATGCCAAACGCGATAAACCGTCTGCCGACGTAGTGGTTGCATTGCACTGCTCTGCTCCCCGGAGTACGATGTCCGGCAACCGAGTTTTTGGGTCTGCGCAGCAATAGTAAGGAGAGCCCTCGATGCTGACCTTTCGTTCGCTGGCCGTCACCGTTCTTCTCGCTGCGACAAGCGTTCTCGCGCAGCAGCCTCAGCCGCTCAATGTAGCGCCTGTTCCCCACGATCCGCTGGAACTCGCCAATGGCCCGGTGCAGGTAGCGGAGACACCGCAGGCCCGCTCAGCGGCAATCGACCTTCTGCAAAAGGCAAACCAGAATGCCGACCTGCGCACACCGGGCACGGCGCCGTGGACTTTGAGAGCTTCCTTCAACGCCAGCGGTCCAGTGCTTTATACCGGCTCGGGCGAGATGGAAGAAACCTGGCTCGCCCCGGACACTTTACGCTGGAGCGTGCGTGTGAGCGACTTCTCACTCACCCGTACAATCTTCCACGGCGCGGCCTTTGACGATCGCGCCATTGCCTTCATCCCTATGCGCGTGCACATGCTACGCGATGCGCTGTTCTGGCCCATCACGGTCGAGTTGCGCCCGCTCATCCGGACCGCCACGGCGAACTGGAAAGGCAAGGAAGTCACCTGCATCCTGCTCTCCGGCCCGCAGGCGGAAGCAACGCCCACGCCTGGCCGCCGCTGGTATGAAAAGGAATACTGCATCGACCCCAAGTCCGGGCTGCTGCAGGTGTGGTCGGAAGCGCCGGGTATTTTTGTGCTTTACGACTACGACGATGCTGCCGTCTTCCATGGCCACATCATGCCACGCGCTATCTCGATCGTAGAAGGCGGCAACCAGGTCCTGGGGGCCCGTGTGGAGTCCTTTGGGGCTTCCGTTACAAGTCCTGACTCGTTCAAGCCCACTCAGCGGGCCGTGGCGCAGGGGCCGATGCTCTCCGCTGCCATGCGTTTCCCGCAGGTGGTGCGCGTGGCGCCGGGCGCCTGGGCCATCCAGCCGGTGATCGTTCACGCAATCCTGGATGAAGAAGGCAAGGTGCTGGACGCGGAACTGGTTGAAAACACAGGCGAGGCTTTGAGCAAGTCGGCCCTGGACATCGTCAAGCGCGGGTCGTATCTGCCCTCCCGCGACCGTCGTGGTCCCCTGCAGCGTGAGGCGTTCATCAACGTGAGGTTTGTGTCGCAATAGGAGTTGGGGAAAAGAGAGGCGGGCCGCGTTGTGTCAAATCAACCCAAGCCGCTGCGCTGACTGAAGCTCTGCGTTGTCCTATTGGGCAATATCAAACACCGTCCTTTCGTTCGTACATGTCCTTTTTTGTAGTACATGTCCTATTTCCCAATTGCTTATGTACCACCTTAAGAGGTTTAATCACCAACGCCTAAGTAGAACAATCGTAAGTCGAACAATTTATTCAGCTTTGGCGAGATCCCTCACTCCCCCGAAATCGCGCCCGCGCTGTACTTCGTCCAGGAGACTCAAATGCAGATCGGTGTGTACGGGTGTGGGTATTTGGGAACAGTGGTAGCGGCGTGCCTCGCGGATTTCGGCGTTCCGGTTACAGCTTACGGCTCGGATTCTGTCAACACCACCTTGCTCGCCAGCGGCATTCTTCCCTTTCATGAGAAAAATCTCAGCGACATTGTGCGCCGCGGTGTGCGTGCCAGCCGGCTCATGTACTCCACGCATCTGCAGTCCATGGTGCAGCGCGCGGAAATCATCTACCTGGCGGAAGACAGCAACAAAGACATTGAATCCATCTCCATGGAGATCGCCAATTACTGCGACCACGGCCAGATCCTGGTGCTGATCACGCCGGTGCCGGTAGGCACGGCCCGCCGCATCGAGCAGCGCCTGCAGTCCTCCGGACGCCAGATCACCGTGGTCTCGCACCCGGTCTTTCTCTCCGAGGGCTGCGCCGTTGAAGATTTCAACTGGCCGGACCGCATCGTGCTCGGCACCAACTCCAACGCCGCTGTCACGGCGCTCAAGGCGCTGTACCGTCCGCTGGTGATGCGCGGCGTGCCCGTGATCGTGACCACGTTTGAGACCGCCGAACTCGTTCGCGAAGCCTCCACCGCGTTCCTGGCAACGAAAGTTTCCTTCATCAACGAGCTTTCCAGCCTGTGCGAGCGCATCAGCGCCGACGCCGTCGATCTCTCGCTCGCTCTCGGCCTCGATAAGCGCATTGCTCCGCGCTGCATGCAGCCGGGCTCGCTGGGCGGCACCTTCACTGAATCCGACATGGACTCGCTCGCTAACCTGGCCGCCGGCTCCGGCGTCTCGCTCAAGATCTTGACGGCCGCCCGCGAAGTCAACCAGGCGTTCTGCGGACGCATCATGCGCAAGATCAACGGCGCGCTGGAAACGGTTTCGGGCAAGCAAGTCGGTATCCTGGGTCTGGCTTTCAAGCCCAACACCAACTCCGTAGCCAGTTCCGGCTCCATCCACCTGGCGCGCGCGCTCATGGAAGGCGGCGCCCACGTGAAGGCCTATGATCCTATCGCCATGCCGGACGCGCAGGCAGAGCTCAACGGCAACAACATGCGCTATTGCGACTCGGCATACTCCGTGGCTGAAGGCGCCGACGCGCTGGTCCTCGGCACCGGTTGGCCTGAGTTCCGCACACTCGATTACGACCGCATCAAGCGCATCATCCGCCGCCCCATCGTGGTCGATACCAAGAACCTCCTCGATGGCGCCCGCATGAAGGCCCTGGGCTTTGAGTATCTGGGAGTGGGCCGGGCGTAAGCGCGGGGTGTTGGCCGGGCGTAAACGCGGGATGTTGGCCGCGCGTAAGCACGGCAGAGTCGGCAGGGCGTAAAGAGCGGGCAGCTCGTAAGGAGCAGGCAGCGCTTTAACCTTCCCGACCAATTTCACCAATGTCACCAAATTCACCAAACTCACCAAATTCACCAAACTAGCCCCCGGAAGATCGGGGGCTTTATGCTGCGATCGCCGGAACGCTGCCTTCAGGCGCCCGATGGCCACCGTACGGCGCCCGCCGGCCACCCTCCCTGGTCTATTAGGGCTCCCGCCAGACGCGCGGTTCGTCTGGTGGGATGGATAACGCTCCTCCCAGACGCGCTGTTCGTCTGGTGGGATGGAGCTTCTACTTTCGCTCCTCGCTGGCATTACGCGCGATTCCATGGTTCCCCCCGATCTCCCGATGGTCCGATCTCCAGATGATCCGATCCCCCTGCCGATTTTCCCCCAAATGCCCGGCCCATAGCGCCCGATTCGAGCAAGTTCGGCGCTTTAGTCGATTTCAGCACCCCGTCGAAGGAGATCCCGCAGAGTTTGTGGCACAGACACTCTTGATCTGTGCTCGGTAGAACTTGCCGGACGCTTGAATCCTTCGCAATCTGTGTTAATCAGTGGTGAGGTTTTGAATTCGGGGGAGCAGAAAAAAGAGAACTATGGGCCCCCGTGCACCAAGACCTTGGGATTCAAGTTCTGAGAGCGGGCAGGGCGTACAGCCCAACGATCTAACGGAGCAAAGCTCCGGGTCACGAGGGGGCCTTTTGCTGTTCTCACGCCCTCGATCTTCAATCGTCAATCTTTGGCAATCTCGGCGGTTCTGGCAATCCGCATCCTATCATCCGCCGCCCCATCGTCGTCCTCGACGGCGCCCGCATCAGGCCTTGCGCTTTGAATACTCAGGAGGCGGACCGACGCAAACGCTCTCACGCCAAACGAACCAAGCGACGGCTTGAGGTGACCAGGGCTGTTTTACCGTGACCTTTTGGGCTTTTCAATGATCAGATGGCCCCACTCCCCTAGTCAAAGAAATAGAGCGCGACAAAAAGCATGCGGCAGCATAAGACCGCTACATCTATGTCTTGCCATCTGTGCATCTATTTGTCTTTTCGGTTATATCGCACATACTTGCAAGATTATTCTTTTATATCTAATGCCCGTATTTCCGGTTTTCGGAACAAATTCACTTGCATGTCTCGCACCTACCTATCCCATGATAGACTCCACTACTTCATTCGTTGAACTATCTTAGCAGCGCGGAGGATTGGAGAGATGGCAAACACCAAGGCTGATGTCTCGATACACATATCCCATTGCCTGAGTACCTTGATTAAAGTTTGTGGTCTGTTACTCCTGGGCGCAGTGCTGCTCACCGGACGCCCTCTAAGTGCTCAGTCAATTACATTCGACGTGTCCGGACAACCAATCGGGGATAGCTATGATGTGGCAACTGTCACCCCTCACCTGGATCCTTCCATAACCAGCCAACGTTGCTTTACCCTAACGCTTCCGCCTGGTCTATTCCGTGTTGATCGCGTGCAGGCACAGTGGAATGGGCTCATGCGTTGGTGGCAAGGGCGCTCCGATAATGCGCAATATTGCGTTGATCCCCAAAACCCGCAATCGCTGTATATCGGTGGGCGTGAAGTGGATCATGATACCATTTACACGATCTCGATCGACTCCACGCAGCTTCAGGTCATCATTGCAGCACCATCTTATTCATACTCACCCCCAACGCAGACCGTGGATGCAACTAGTATCTATCCGACAATCACAGGAACTCGGAGCAAAGTCTTTCCTTACTATATTCCGGATTACTTCGTACTGCCCTATCGTCTCACCACACCGGATTGCGTGCTGTTGGACGAAATCGATGAGTATGCATATTACAATTATGGTGCATTTTTCCAGCCAACCCTGTACCAGAACGGCGTCATCCACTGGCTGGTAGATGATTCCCAGTATACCTTCACAATCGCCCCCCCGGATTATATGCAGGTGTACAACCGGTACACGTTGAATAACAAGTTAACTTGCGACTTCAATCTGACCTACGGCACAAAGAATTATCCAGGATATCTGACGGTGGTCTATGACCAATTCACCCAGGATTCGGCGGATACCGTTAGTTGCGAAGATTGCTCGGAAGCCGGGGAGCCCATCAATTTAACCAACGGAAATACATGGGTGACGCAGACCGACTACGCAATCCCTGGCATCGGCGGCGGCTTAGGCTTGAGCCGCACCTGGAATAGCTTGTGGCCCCGAATGAACCCGCCTTCTACGGTGGGCCTTTTCGGCAACGGCTGGACCTCCGAATGGGAGCAGCAGGTTCAGTTCAGTCTTGCACAGATCGGGCTTTGGAGAGGTAACGGCTCACAGTGGATTTTCACCTGGAGCGCCACAGATAACGCCTACACCGTCAGCTCGCCCCCGGACGAAAAAGCTGCGCTCGTCGTGAACCCGGATGGAACATCTACTGTGCGAATGAAAGATGGATTTCAGTATATCTTCAACTCGAATGGCCGGCTTCAACAGACTCAAGACCGGAACGGAAATCGCAGAACGTTGGCGTGGAGCGGAAGCAGACTTCAAAGCGTTACAGATGATGCAGGCCGTTCTCTCACATTCGCGTATGGCGACGCGGTCAGTCCAAATCTGGTGACCGCTGCGTCCTTCGGCAACAAGGTGGTCGCTAGCTTTTTCTATTCGCCAGATAGCAATCACTGCCTCCTAAAAGTCCTTTACCCCGACAATTCGGGCTACAATTTCCAATATCTCACCACCACTGATCCCGCCATGCAAGGCTTGATCCAGCAGGTACAGGATTTCGACGGAAAGGTCCTTGAGGCTCACACCTATGACGCTTACCGTCGCGGGTTAACATCCGGTCGTGCGGATGTTGATGGAACCGGGCCGGTGGAAGGCATCACGGTCACTTACGATCCGTTTTCCGGAATGGGAACCGTTACTAACTCACTGGGGGACGGTACTGCTATCGGGTACACCACCATTGGCCGCCGCCAATTCGTCACATTCGCATCGGGACCCGGTTGCGCCACCTGTGGTTCACGCGGCATGAACTCGTTCTGGCGAGACGAACAAGGGCGAGTGATGACCCACTTTGTTCCTACAACAAACGCCTGGGACAATCCCCACGGCATCTCTTTTACGTATGATGACAACAACAACGTCACTTCGGCGACCGAGTTGCTTCAAGATCCCGGTATGGTCGGGTCACTCAGGGGTGAGGAGCTGCCGGCCCTGGCATCCCGACGGCGCAACAAATCCCATCATGGTAGCGCCCCCTCCCTCATCGATACCAGCTACAGCGCGTCCCACAGTCACGCTCCTCAGTTCCAACCGGCGGTCGTTACCTGGAAAAGCAACAACAGCCCGTTTGGCATTTGGAACCTCTTACTGGGCGATCCCTTCATGTGGTTTCAGAGCGGCCCTCCCGACCCAAACGTCAAGACCTGGAGCTTCACATACAATAGTTTTGCTGAGGTCACCACACAGACAGACCCGCTGGGAAACGTCACCACCAATACTTACGACGATCACGGAAATCTGCTATCAACTGTCACACCGGATGCGGGAACCACGACGTTCACTTACGATACGCACGGCAATCTGGCCTCGGTGACAGACCCGCGCGGCAACACCACTCAGACCACCTATACGGCAGCAGGCCTGGTGGAAACAGTCACTGACGCGCAGCAGAACGTGACTCGCTATGAATACGATGTCGAAGGAAATCGAACTGCCATCGTGGATCCTGCCGGCAACCGTACGCAGTTTACCTATGACGCTCGTAATCGTCTTACCGGTACGCTGCACCCGGATGCCACCACCGAAGCCATCGCCTATGACAAGCGCGGTCGCAAAACGTCATTAACCGCGCGCGGCGTCACAACCACTTACGCCCATGATGATGCGGATCGGCTCATCTCTGTTATAGACCCGAGCGGCAACACAACATACGCCTATGACACTGAGGACGAACTGATTTCGATCACCGATGCCCTGAATCGCACTACTTCCTACACCTGGGGCGCCCCAAGCTGGGGGGCTGGCCGGCGGCTACTGCAGACCACCTTCCCGTCAGGGGCAGTCGAAACGTACCAATATGACAATGCCGGACGCGTGATTCTGACCACCCTTCGCGATGGTGGCTCGGTTTCGGCCGCCTATGACAACGTTGGCCGCATCACCCGAAAAAGCTTCAGTGACAGCACCGGCACGAACACCGGCACAATCTCCTTTACCTACGATTTGGCCAATCACCTGACCCAAGTGACGGATCCGAATACGTCCTCCTCGTACACCTATGATGCAATGGGGCGAAAAGTTTCGTCAGACACTGTCTATGCGCAGCTCCCGTCGCAGACTTTTACCCTGAGCTACGCGTATGACAAGAACTCAAACCGCACGCAGATGACCTATCCTGGAGGCGAAACAGCCGGCTACACGTACGACTCACTAAACCGCCTGACCGCGCTCACAGATTCTGAGGCTGGGACGTTCAATCTTACCTACGACGCCCTGAACCGGAGAACCAGTCTCACCAGGCCTAACGGAGTTTCGACTACTTACGCCTACGACGTGGGTTCAAAGCTGCTTTCGCTCACGCATCAGGGCCCGAGCGTTTTGGACGGCGCGGCATATCTCTACAATGCCAATGCCAATCGCACCCAACGCACGGACCTGAGAACGCAGACCGTGGAGCAATACACCTATGACGCTGTTAACCAACTCGTTCGCGTGGACCAGTCAACCCCTTCCACCAGCATGGCAGTGAAAGAACGATTCCTTTATGACGCTGTGGGCAATCGCCTGGGAGCTGACACCGCCGTCAATACTTACGACGTCTCGAATGCGCTGCTTTCAACCCCCACGGCTTCCTACACGTATGACGCCAATGGCAACCTGAGCACTACCTCTCCTGCGGCAGCCACGCCGATCACCTACACATGGGATCCACTCGGGCGGCTGGTCGGTATCCAGGGCCAGAACAATGTGACCTTTGCTTACGACTACCTGGGTCGGCGCATCTCGAAGAACACCGCTTTCTATATTTACGACGGCCCGGATGTCGTCGCTCAAATCGATGCGGCTGGCGGCACTACCGCTCGCTTTCTGCATAGCGGCGGTGTTGATGAACACCTGGCGGTCCGCCCAGGCACTCAGTGGTATTACTACGAGCAAGACCTCCTCGGCTCCGTTACCTCTTTGACCGATGCTTCCGGTTCAGTGGCGACGGGCTACGGTTACTCAACTTTCGGCAACCCGGCCCAGGACACAGGCTCTTTGGAACAGCCTTATCGTTACACAGGCCGGGAGTGGGACAGCGAAAGCGGCCTTTATTACTACCGTGCCAGATATTACGATTCATCGAGCGGTCGATTCCTTAGCGAAGACCCCGCCCGCAACGCTGGTGGCATAAACTACTATGCCTATGTTCACAATGATGCGACGAATAGCACTGACCCGCTGGGGCTTTTAGATATATTCATCTGGAACTTTAGA
>DASVFK010000424.1:0-7326 GCA_036380095.1 Candidatus Angelobacter sp.
GGTCCGCTTACAGCCGGAAGCCTCTCATGCGGAGCGCCTGCAGATCCTGTTGTACCCGATCTACACCAGCATTTGCAGCAGTGTGATGGAGACACATGCCACGCCGCAATGACATCGCGAAGATCCTGATCATCGGCTCTGGGCCGATCGTGATCGGCCAGTCCGCCGAGTTCGATTACTCCGGCACCCAGGCCTGCAAGGCGCTCAAGGCCGAAGGTTACGAGGTGGTGCTGGCCAACTCCAACCCCGCCACCATCATGACCGACCCGGAGACGGCCGACCGCACTTACATCGAGCCGCTCACCAAGACCTATCTTGAAGAAATCATCCGCCAGGAAGCCGAGATGCTTCAGCAAGAAGGCAAGCCCGGCAAGTTCGCCCTGCTGCCAACCGTCGGCGGGCAGACTGCGCTGAACCTGGCCGTGGAGCTCGCTGACTCCGGCGTGCTCGAAAAATACAACGTGGAGCTGATCGGGGCGCAGCTCAAGGCCATCAAGAAAGCCGAAGACCGGCTGCTGTTCAAGGACGCCATGAACCGCATCGGCCTGGAAGTCCCGCGCTCGGCGTTGATCTCGGGCAAGATGCAGGCGGGCATTGCCGCGGGCACGATTCAGGAAGGCGGCTCCACCACGCGCGCGCAGGACATACAGTTCGCCATGGACTTCGCCGAGAAGGTAGGCTTCCCGCTGATCATCCGGCCATCGTTCACGCTGGGCGGCAGCGGCGGCGGCATCGCCTACAACCGCGAGGAATTCCTCGAGCTGCTCAACCGCGGCATCAGTCTTTCGCCGGTGCATGAAGTCCTGATCGAAGAATCTGTCCTGGGCTGGAAGGAATACGAGCTGGAGGTGATGCGCGACCTGGCCGACAACGTGATCATCATCTGTTCTATCGAGAACTTCGATCCCATGGGCGTGCACACCGGCGACTCCATCACGGTGGCCCCGGCGCAGACGCTTACGGACCGCGAATACCAGCGCATGCGTGACGCGGCCATCAAGGTGATCCGCGAGATCGGCGTGGAGACCGGCGGCTCGAATATTCAATTTGCGGTGAACCCGCTGAACGGCCGCATGGTGGTGATCGAGATGAACCCGCGCGTCTCGCGCTCGTCGGCGCTGGCGTCAAAAGCCACGGGTTTTCCCATCGCCAAGATTGCCGCCCGCCTCGCTGTGGGATACACGCTGGACGAGATTCCCAATGACATTACGCAGAAGACTCCGGCCTGCTTTGAGCCGACGATCGACTACGTGGTGTGCAAGATTCCCAAGTGGCAGTTTGAAAAATTCCCCGGTACAGACGAGTCGCTGGGCCCGCAAATGAAGTCCGTGGGCGAAGTCATGGCCATGGGGCGGACGTTCAAAGAAGCGCTGATGAAAGGCGTGCGCTCGCTAGAAACGGGAAAGAAGGTGGGCGCGGAGAAGATCGAGCCGCGCATCCTCACGCATCGGCTGGTCACGCCGCATCCTGAGCGCCTGACTTACGTGCGTTACGCGCTGCACCAGGGCATGACGGTGAAAGAACTGCACAAGATGACCGCCATCGATCCCTGGTTCCTCTACCAGATGAAGGAAATCGCGGAGATGGAGACCGAGGTCTCCAAGCACAACGCGCAAACGCTTCCGCCGGCGCTGCTGCGCGAGGCCAAGCGCATGGGCTCATCCGATGAGCGGATCGCGCTTACGCTCCACACCAGCCGCGACCACATACGCCGCCTGCGCGAGCAACACGGGATCCGTCCGGTCTACAAGCTGGTTGACACCTGCGCAGCGGAGTTTGAAAGCTACACACCCTATCTCTATTCGACTTACGAAGAAGAAGACGAAGCGCCGCCCACGGCGAAAAAGAAGATCATCATTCTGGGCAGCGGGCCCAACCGCATCGGCCAGGGCATCGAGTTCGATTACTGCTGCTGCCACGCGGCGTTTGCTCTCCGGGATGACGGCTACGAGACCATCATGGTCAACTGCAACCCGGAGACGGTCTCCACCGACTATGACACCAGTGACCGCCTTTACTTTGAGCCGCTGACCTTTGAGGATGTGCTCTCGGTTTATCAGCATGAGGCCGCGGGCGGAGCACCCATCGGCGTGATCGTGCAGTTCGGCGGGCAGACTCCGCTGAATCTCGCGCTGCCGCTCACGGCCGCGGGTGTCACGGTGATCGGCACTTCGCCGGAGTCCATCGACCTGGCGGAAGACCGCAAGCGATTTGGCAAGCTTCTGGAAGAGCTGGACATCCCGCAGCCGCCCGGCGCGATCGCCACCAGCGTGGAGGAAGCCGTGGAAGGCGCGCGCCGCGTGAAATATCCGGTGCTGGTGCGGCCCTCTTACGTTCTCGGCGGACGCGCCATGGTCATCGCCTATGACGATGAAAGCGTAATCCGCTACATGAAGGAAGCTGTCGAGTACTCCCAGGAGCGCCCGGTACTGGTGGACCACTTCCTGGAAGACGCGGTAGAAGTCGATGTCGACGCGCTCTCTGACGGGGAAGACGTGGTCATCGCCGGCATCATGCAGCACATCGAAGAAGCGGGCATCCATTCCGGCGATTCTTCCTGCGTGCTGCCCGCGGTTGATCTGCCCGAGCGCGTGCTGAACACCATTCGCGAACACACGTTCAAGCTGGCACGGGCGCTCAAAGTCATCGGGCTGATGAACGTGCAGTACGCCATCCAGAACGAAAAGGTCTTCGTGATCGAAGTCAACCCGCGGGCTTCGCGCACCGTGCCTTATGTTTCGAAAGCCACCGGGGTTCCGCTGGCCAAGATTGCCGCGCGGCTGATGACCGGACGCAAGCTGCACGAGTTTCTGCCCGAGCACGCTGCTGCCGGCCGCGACCTCGCTACCGGCGCCGGCTATTTCGTGAAGTCACCGGTCTTCCCGTGGTCGAAGTTCCCTGGAGTCGACACCGTGCTTGGTCCCGAGATGAAATCCACCGGCGAAGTCATGGGCTCGGCCCAAACATTCGGCGAGGCGTTTGCCAAAGCGCAAATCTCCGCCGGACAGTCGCTGCCTACAGGCGGCACTGTCTTCATCAGCGTGACTGACCGCGACAAACAGAAATCCATCGACCTGGCGCGGCGCTTCATCGAACTGGGCTTCAGCCTGGTGGCAACGCACGGCACGGCAGACCGTCTGGAGAAAGCCGGGCTGGCCGTGGACCGCGTCTACAAAGTCAAAGAAGGCCGTCCCAACGTGGTGGACTTGATCAAGGGCGACCGCGTGCAACTGATCATCAACACGCCGCACGGCCAGGACCCGTGGTTTGACGAGAAAGCCATCCGCCGGGCCGCCGTGACCAACCGCATTCCCACGATCACAACGCTTTCCGCAGCGCGCGCCGCCGCGGAAGGCATTGCCGCGCTGCAGCGCCAGGAAGTGAACGTGCACTCACTGCAGCAATGGCACGGAAAGGCAGGCAGCGAGCATCTTAGAGAGGGGGGAACAATTATGGTGAAATGAATCCTTTCAAAGCGTTAAGGGCCCTATCACCCAGAAAGCCACACAGCAGACCAACTAAGAGTGCGCTGCGCCAACTGATGGCCATTGTTATTTTCTTTCCCCAATCAGTGAATTCATACACGTTGAACAGTGCCACGGAAAGAATTACTGCCGTCAAAGCCGGCGGGCCTGTGTAAGCCAGCCGCATTGCCGGCCAGAGGCTCGGCGAAGAAATGGCTGCGACCTTCAAAGCCACGCCTAGCAGGGCAGCCAAGAGAGCCACGACAGTGAGCAGCGCAGGATTGGGGGGCACCAGCACTACTGCACTTGCTGCGCCTCTTATCTCAGCGACATTTCCATCTTCCGAGTAGCTTGCTTCTATGGAGATGCTGTATTTGCTAGGTTCCAGGAACCTGCGCTTGTAACGAAGTACGTAGGTCTCCGCAAAAAAGGAATCCTGCTCTATCCGAACCAGAGTTCTTTGGTCGGTTGCCCCTTGCTGCTCCTCGGCAGCGGCGAGCTGACCCAACTTCGCCGAAAATATTTGCTTGAACACTGCATCATCATTCAGTTTTTCAACGAACTGCTGGAATGCTACTTCACCGTCCTTCAAAGAGTTGATTTGGAACCTCAATGCGCCGAGCGTCCGCACGCGGTTCTCGATTCGTTTTCTCTCTGAATTCGTAAAGATCGTGAAATAAAGTGCCAGCGGGTTTTTAAGGGCTTTGACTGTTTCTTGCCAGGAATCCAGAGCGGCCTGTTTAGCTCTGTCACGATACCCTTGCGACAGGAGCAAAAGATGGTTGGATAGCATCACTGTGAGCTCATGACAAAGCCTCTCGTGCCGCGCCTTAGCCGCGGCCACTGTGGGACTCTTGACCTGAATCACTTCGACGCCTTGAGCAAAGCGAGGCGTGATAGACAACAGATTCAAGGCCTTTGATCCGTGGTTCTCAATCTTGAATTTATATGCAACTTCGTTGGAACGACGATCCGCGAACTGTTCTTCCAGCGTCAAAGCGACCCTAGGCATTTCTTACACCTCGAAGAAAAGAGGGGGTAGATTATAACTCGTCAATATCCGCCGCTCTGTAAAACTGCGTTGGATACTCGTGTGAAGGACTAAACCGCTATACTTCACATGCGGCCTTGGTCGCACGCTCCGGTGCATGCCAGCGCAAAATCGGGCACAAAGTCGAAGACCCTGGGTTTTGAAGATACACATTCATGCGAAAACTTCTTTTTCTCATTACGCTCCTTCTACCGCTCACCGGTTCGGCCCACGTCAACAGCCCTAACGTTTACTTTGACGGCCATGCCGGCCCGTATCACCTGCTGGTGACGATCAAGCCTCCGGCAGTGATTCCCGGGATCGCGCAGATCCAGATTCGTGCTACCGGAAATGACGTGGAACAGATCAAGATCCTGCCTCTGCGCATGGTGGGCATGGCGGCCAAGCTTGCGCCGACAGCAGACGCGGCCCAGCGGTCTGCGTCCGATCCGCGGCTCTTTACCGGACAGCTCTGGATCATGGCGCGCGGCTCCTGGAAAGTGCAGGTGGAAGCCACAGGCAAGCAGGGCGCCGGCGAACTCGCCGTCCCTCTGCCCGCGGTCTCCAGCAACTCAGCCCGCATGCAGGCGACCCTGGGCACTTTGCTGGCCGTGCTGGGAGTGGCGCTGGTGTTGGGACTGGCGGGAATCATCGGCGCAGCGGCGCGCGATGCTGACTTGCGTCCGGGCGACCAGGCGCCGGCGGAAAAGAAAAGGCGCGGCGCCATCCGAATGGCCATCACCACGCTGCTGCTGATCGTGTTGCTGGTGTTTGCCAATCGCTGGTGGGGCGCGGAAGCCAGCGCCAACGCCAAACTGAATTACAAGCAGCCGCACGTCCAGACGGAACTCACGGCGGGCAATTTGCTGCGCCTGCAACTGGAGAATCCAAATTTGCCGGAGAAAAACCGCTTCGGCATCGAGTCGCCGGACAAGCTGGTGCTCAACGACCTGGTCCCGGACCACGGCCACCTCATGCACCTGTTCCTGGTGCGCATGCCGGACATGCAGAGTTTCTGGCACCTGCATCCTGACCAGACCAGCGAGGCGCAGTTTGCCGTAAACCTGCCCGCGATGCCGGTTGGCCGCTACCAGATTTGCGCTGACATCGTCCATCGCAGCGGTTTCCCGGAGACGCAGGTGGGCGAGATGGAAGTGCGCGTCCCGCCGGCCGGCGAGACAATGCGCGGCGACGACTCAGGCGTTTCCGATTTGCCCGCGACGGAGACCGTCGCCCAGCTTTCCGGCGGCTACCGCATGGTGTGGTTGCGCGATCAACAGCCGCTCAAGGCGGGCGAGCCGGTCTGGTTCCGCTTCCGCATTGAAGACAAAGACGGCAAGCCCGCGCACGACATGGAAAACTACATGGGCATGGCAGGCCACGCGGTGTTCTTGAGCGGTGACGGCAAAATTTTCGCGCACGTGCATCCTGCCGGCTCGGCTCCCATGGCGGCACTTGAAATCGCCGGCGGCAGCACAGCGAAAGACGACATGGCCACGATGGAACATGACGGGGAAGTGTCCTTCCCTTACGGCTTTCCCAAAACGGGAGATTATCGGATCTTTGTTCAGGTCAAGCGCAATGGGCATGTGGAGACAGGGGTGTTTCGTGCTCAGGTAGGGCCATGAACCATGGCCGAATGGGCCTTCTTGGCGGCAAATAAACGTTTATATTTCAAATATATACAAGAACCCAAGGGAGATGCGAGCTACTCCCGATGGGACGACGCCGAAGAGCCATTGATTACGACAGGACATGTCCTTTTTCCGGTGATCAGACTGTCCTATAGGGCACTTTTGTATCAAAGTTAATTTTTCGCTTTCTCTTAACTATCTTCTGTACGTTCTCGGGTGTCTGCACTAAAATTCTCCCGCCAAATTCAGCAACAAACCCGGGGTTCAGCATTTTTCCCGTGAAGAGTTTGAGAAACGACTTCCCAATTCAAGGAGAGAGCGCTCCATGAGAATCTTTCGCAGAATAAGTTTCCTGGTGCTGGCGTCCGGTATGGCGCTGGCCCAGGCGGGTTCTGGCGGCGGGCAAAACCAGAATTCGTCGGTATCTGATGAGCTTAAGGCTTTGCGGGAAGCGATCGCAACCCAGCAGGCGCAGATTGCTCAGCAGCAAAAGCAGATTGAAACCCTCGAGAAGGCCCTGGCTGACAAGCCGGCGGCCGTGCCGCATGTTGAAAACGCGGCCCTCACCACCAACACGGTTCCAGCCGTCGCCGTCACGCAAGGGGACGTGAAAAAGCCGGCGGAGTCGCCACTTTCGGTCCGCATTGGCGGCACTGATTTCACGCCCGGCGGCTTCGTGGACTTCAGCAACATCTTCCGCAGTGTGAATACCGGCAACGTGATCGCCACCGGCTTCAACGCTATTCCGTTCAACAACACACCCGCCGGGCAGATCACGGAGTTCCGCTCCAGCGGCCAATATTCGCGCTTGAGCTTGAGAATTACCGGCAAGTACGGCGAGAACAACGTCCTGGGATACATCGAAACCGATTTCAACGGCAACGATGCAGCCAACGTCTTCACCACCACCAACCCGCACACCTTCCGTCTGCGCCTGTTTTATGTAAACGTGAGACGGGGCAAGTTTGAATTCACGGGCGGACAGGCCTGGGGCCTGATGACGCCGAACCGCGTGGGCGTTGGTCCCAACGGAGGCGATCTCGCGCTGCCTGGCACAACAGACGGCAACATTCACGTCGGCGTGTACTACTCACGCGACGGGCAGTTGCGCATCGCGTTCAAGCCGAATGACAAGTTCTCCTGGGCGTTTGCCGCGGAGAACCCGCAGCAGATTACCGCGGGCCAGGTCACGCTGCCC
>DASVFK010000425.1:0-13404 GCA_036380095.1 Candidatus Angelobacter sp.
CAGCCTGTTGAAGAACAGCCTGGGCGACATGACCGCCAGCGGCGATGCGGCTCCGGCCACCCCGCAGGCAGATCAGCCGGCCCAGCCGAAGCAATAGTTTTGCGCAACTGAAATCATCCTCAGTGCTCAATCACCCTCCTGCTCCCCCCGGCAGGAGGGTTTTTTCTTTGTTTCTGTCGCTTCGCTCCAAACCGCTAGAGAGCATTTCTGCCACATTGCATCCTCAGCTCCTGATGCCGCGGGCTCGGCACGCAAGTCGGCCTCGCCCTTGATCTATGAAATGTGTTGTCGCTTCGCTCCACACCGCATTAGAGTTATCTCCCTTCCAGAGCTTGTCCAGCTCTCGTATCCGCGGGCTCGGCACGCAAGTCGGCCTCCCACCCCATCAAGCCAAAACCGGGCTTGTTGGGGACCCCGGCCTCGCCCTTATTGAGGCGACTGAAGAGCGCTTCGCTCCAGACTTGGGGTGTTTTGCGAGCAGTCCGCTGCCGAAAATCTTCCGCGAAGCGAGGGACTTCGCGCCAGGCAAAAGCCTGCACCTCACCATTCTGAGGCCGAACATCCACAAGGCTCGAAGCTTCCTTGACGTGAGCGTGAGGCCGAAGAACCTGCTCCGCCGCTCTCAATAAAAATCGAACAAGGCCAGGTTCTTGCTCCCCTGAAGCGCAGGAGGCCGGTCCCCGCCAAGGCTCGGCTTTGATTGGATGATGCGGACAAGGATCAAGAACCAGCTGCAGCACATTGCCTTGGACCAGGGCTGTGCGTGATCGGATACATGGTTGGTGGAACGACAGAGACTGATTCAGCAACGCCGCGAGCTTTCGGTCATGAGCGCTGTAAGAAGAAGCAAAGGCAAAACCAAAACCACAACCCTTCCAAGGAAGGGAAAAGCTCTGAGATTATGCCCGTGGGTCGGGGAACACGTCGCCACCGGATGTTTCGCGGGTCGCTGCAGACAGGCGCATGGGTGTGTCCAATCTGTCTCTCGACACCGGCCGTTGTCGTCATACACGGAGGTTCGGGATGTTGTGACATTTTGTCTCCCGCGCCGAACGCCTTTGTCTCAATTCTCCTGGCCCGCTCTCCAGACCACTCCTCATTCGCATTAATTAGGAGTTTTAATCCAACTCCAATGAAGGCGTAAGGTGCGCCTTTTAAAACCAGCAGAACGGTCGAAGGCTTTTCCCCCAAAGCCGAATGCCTGACGGATGAGGGCAACAAACAGGAAAGGCAGTCAACGGCAATGGAACCCTGCTATTTAGTAAGCATCAGCGTACTGAAAGACATCTTGCGTCCTCTGGCCACGGAGGAAGCGCGTTTTCAACTGGTCGCGGGCCAGGACACGGTCACCGTAATCAAGTTCGGGCTTTCCGGAGTGATTAATCAAGTGGCTTTTCCGGTGGTGTACTCGATCCCCGATTGCCCCCCTGACGAAGGCACTCTGATCCTCATGGTGGCTACGGAGCGCAGCCGCGAGTGGGAGAGCTTCTGGCTGCCGGTGCAGGAGAAGCTGGTGGAAGCTTCCGATGGGCTGCCGGCGTAATCACTCATAGCGCAGCGCCACCGTGGGATCAACCCGCGTGGCCCGTCGTGCGGGGATGTAGCATGCGGTCGCCGCCACGGCGACCAGCAGCGCCGTCACCCCCACCACGGCCAGCGGATCCACCGATCCCACCTGGAACAAGAAACTCGAGAGATATCTCGCAACCACCGCTCCGCCGGCCAGGCCCACCACCACGCCCACCAGCGTAAATCGCAACCCATCACGAATCACCAGGCGGAAGACCTGCGCCGGAGTGGATCCCAGGGCCATGCGCGTGCCGATCTCGCGCGTCCGTTGCGTCACCACAAACGACATCACGCCGTAAACGCCGACTCCGGCAATCAATAGCGCCACCCCCGCCAGGATCGCCAGCAGCACGGTGCGGAAGCGCGGCTGGGCCAGGGAAGTCGCCACGTTTTGCTCCATGGTGCGCACGTTCACCACAGGCTGATTCGCGTCAATTTCATGGACCGCGCCGGCCAGCGCGTTGGACACGCTGCTTGGGTCCGTGGTGGTGCGCATCACTAGGGAAAGCGCGAACACCGGCAGGATCGTGTTGGCTTGCCGCACTGGCACATACATTTCCGTGGGCGCGTCGCTGGCCAGCGACTGCTTCACGTCGCCCACCACGCCTGCAACTTCCATCCACGGCGTGTCTTTGTCCGGTATGGCGCCGAGTTGCAGCCGCTTGCCCAGGGGCGACTCGTTGGGGAAATACGTCTTGGCCATGCCCGCGTTGATCACCACCACCACCGGCATCTTTTCCCGGTCGGATTCGCGAATCATCCGGCCGCTGAGCAGAGGAATGCCCAGGGTCTCGAGATACCCCGGAGTGACCGCGCGGTAATTGGCCATCACATATTCGTGCGGCGTCTTGGGCGCGCGTCCTTCAATGTTGAAATGGATCACCGACCCGTTGCCGCTCACGGGCAGGAATGACGCTGCCCCTGCACTCCGCACGCCGGGCAGCGCCGAAGCGCGCTCGATCAAACGGTCGAACAAGGCCATGCGCTCGGAGGCGTCCTTGTGCCCTACAGGAGAGACCGGCAGGTCCGCGATCAGGATGTGGTCCACCGTGAAACCTGGAGAAACCCTGGCCAGGCGGTCAAAGCTGCGAATCAGCAGTCCCGCGCACATCAGCAGAAGCATGGCCAGCGCCACTTCACCTGCCACCAGTACGCCACGCGCCCGCAAGACCCCGGCGCCCACCACGCCGCGTTCACTCTGGTTAAGCGACGAACGCACATCCAGGCCGGCCATGTGCAACGCCGGAGCCAGCCCAAAGAGCAGGCCGGCAAGGACCGCAAGCGCGGCCGTGAAAGCCAAAACCGGCGCGTTCACGTGGACCTCGCCCGTGGCCGGCAGACTGCCCGCGGCCAGGCCCAACAGTGGCGGGACTGAGACCACGGCCAGCATCAACCCTGCGGTTGCGCCCAGCAGCGAAAGCACAACGCTTTCTGTAAGCACCAGGCGGACCACCCGCCAGCGGCTGGCGCCCAGGGCGGAGCGCACGGCGATCTCTCTTTGCCGCGCTGTAGCCCGCACCAGCAGCAGGTTGGCCACGTTGGTGCACGCGATCAGCAAAACGAATCCTACCGCGCCCAGGATCACCAGCAGCGCCGGACGCACGTTGGCCACGATCTGCTCCTGCATCGGATTTACGTTGGCCCCGCTGTTGGTGTTGAATTCGGGATACTGCTGCTCCAGGCGTTTGGCGATGGTCGTCATCTCCGTGCGGGCTTCTTCCAAAGTGGTTCCCGGCTTAAGGCGCGCCAGAGGCAAAATGCCCGCATGCCAGGAGCGATCATCGGGCAGCGTCTTGGCCCAGGGCTCCAGCGGAAGCACAACGTCCGGCTTCTGCTGCAAAAGCTGGAACCCCGGAGGAAGGATTCCCACCACGGTGTAAGGCCGGTTGTCCAACGTGAGAGACTGGCCGATCACATTGTCTGCTGCTCCAAAACGCCGCTGCCATAGGCCGTGGCTGATCAACGCTACACCTGCAGCGCCCGCAGTGTCTTCTTCCGGCAGGAACGTGCGGCCATGTGCCGCCTGCACTCCCAGCAGCTCAAAGACGTTGGCGCTGGCCATCTGCGCCGGCAGGCGCTCCGGTTCGCCCGAGCCCGTCATTGTGGTCTGGAAGTTGCGCACCGCGCCCAGCCCGGTGCTGGTGTATGACCGGCTCTGGCTGCGCCAGTCCTGGTAGTTCTGGTAGGAGACGGAGATGATAGGGAACCGCGGCAGCTTTTCCGAAAGCAGCACCAGCCGCTCAGGATCGCGAAACGGCAAAGGACGCAGCAACACGGCTTCAATCACGGTAAAGATCGCTGTGTTGGCGCCGATGCCCAGCGCCAGCGTGAGCACCGCGATGGCGGTAAAGCCGGGCGCGCCGCGCAACCGGCGAAAAGCGTAACGGATGTCCTGGAAAAGAATATGCATGGTGACCAAGGCTGACACTCAAGATTGTATAGCGCCGTGAATCTGCGGTTAGTCGGTTAGACGGAGCCGCGGCAGAATCGTTTTGGGGGATGCAGGCCTTTGAGCCGCTGACATCTGCGGTCCGATCCGCACAAACCGCGTAGAGACGCAACATTGTCGCGTCTCTGGAGAGTCTAATCTCATTGTCCCCGCATTGGTTCGACGAAAGCGCCGAACCGGAGTTGGTCTCACGAGAACGACTTCCCACGATGCTTTGCTGGGCGTGTGTGAATCTCAATCACTGTCATCTTGAGCGAGCCCGAAGGACCCTGAGCTTGCCGGGGCCCCCGGCACGCGCGGTTTTCGCGTGCTGGGGCGGGGAAGGGGACTGAGGGCGAGTCGAAAGATCCCGAGGGACTGTCCCTAACCATGCTGATTCGGGGAATTTCAACGATGAACCCAGCCAAACGCATCCGGCACGAATGGCGCGTTCAGAAACTGTTTGCTTCGCGGGGTTAGAGCACCACAAGGATTTAAACTGCTCTTGCATCTCCACGTTCAGATATGCACCCGCTTCTCCGTCAAACCGCTCATCGCACGGCTCCGCTGCCGCGCCGTCCCTGGATCATGCTGCAAACCTGGCATGACCTGCTCTTTGCTCACTGGGCGCTCACGCCGGAAAAGATCAGGCCGCTCGTCCCGCAGGAGCTTGAACTTGATCTGCGTGACGGCCGGGCTTACGTGGCTGTGGCCCCTTTCTGGATGAGCGGCATCCGCGCGCGATGGACGCCGCCGCTGCCCCGACTGAGCCGCTTTGCCGAGCTCAACGTGCGGACTTACGTGCGCTACAAAGGCATTCCCGGCGTCTACTTCTTCAGCCTGGACGCAGCCAGCCGCATGGCCGTCCGCGGCGCGCGCTGGGGCTACGGCCTGCCGTACTTCTTTGCCGCCATGTCCGTGCAGAGCCTGGGCGAGAACCTGCGCTACTCGAGCCGGCGCCTGGAAGATCCGCGTCCGGCGGAGTTTCTTGGCCGCTATCGTCCCATCTCGGCGCCGCGGGTGCGTGAAGCGGGATCGCTCGAACACTTCCTTACCGAACGCTACTGCCTTTACACGGTGGATCGCGGCCGAGTTTCCCGCGCGTACATTCATCACCTGCCCGGGCAGTTGCAGGATGCGGAGGCGGAAATCGAAGTCAACACCATGGCGCAGGCTGCAGGCATTGAGTTGCCGCAGAGCAAACCCCTGCTGCATTTCTCCCGTCTGCTGGAAGTGTTGATCTGGTGGCCGGAACGGGCTTGATGGCGCTTCAAAAATGATGGCGAAGACCCTTTGGCAGGAGCTGAAGTCCAGTTACTACCTTGCAAGCTAACCGAACCACTTCAAGGGCTTGCTGAAAGAGTTTTGCGCGGTCCACACGTGTCAGGGCATGACTTCAGAGGCTGCGGAACAACTCGGCTTTAGCCTCTGCGGGTATCAGGGCATCGGCTTTAGCCGTGCCGTAAGGAGTTTGAAATGAACGGGCTTTAGCCCCTGAAGAACAGGATCGCAGGGTCAATAAACAATTTGGGCTTCAGCCCCTGTGCAGTCTCGAACTGTAGTTCAGATAAAGGAAGGGATCGCTGCGCCAGCAGAATGCAGGCAACGTGTGCGCTTGAAGCAAAACGAAAATATCAAAGCACAGCGGCTGAAGCCGGGTCTCTCTTTTTGCGCTTGGACGGCATGGCTAAAGCCATGCCCTGATACCCGCAGAGGCTAAAGCCGGGACATGGACGCCATTGAACGGCTCGACTGAAGTCGATGCCCTGACACGCGTGGTTCGCGCAGGAGTTCTTCAACCCACGATGCTCGAATATCATCGTTTGGCAACAGCGTGGGCCTGTGCGACACTGGAACACGGGGGCCTGTAGCTCAACGGTTAGAGCAGCAGACTCATAATCTGTTGGTTGTAGGTTCGAATCCTACCGGGCCCACCAGTCCATCCTGTCCCTTCGCTCCAAACCGCCGTTCCGCACCCTTGCCCGTGACTCCTACAGCGCTCTTAACAAGCGGCTCGGCGCGCAAGTCGGCCTCGCCGAGAGGTTCCTTTTTCCAATCAGTAATCGGCGTTTCGCCTCGCGGCTCAAGACGCCGCGAAAACGACGCACTTCCTATAAGCTTTCTTGTTGCCGGTCCTCTTCGATCATCTCAATCCAGAGTTGTAGAGTAAGATCTTCCCTTTCCTGGTTTACGTATAGGCGGAGCTCCTTTTCGTATCTTTCTTTCAATACATCTAAGTCGAAAGGAATTTTCTTGGCAAGACGGAGAACGTCTTCCCGGTCACGCTCATTGTTGCGCCCAATTTTGGCAAGGGCTAAATCATATGGATCGAGAGCGAGTAAGCGCAGATTGGTGTAGACGCCAGGAAACATTTCGCTCAGACGAGTTTCGTAATCCTCTGGGGGAGTACATACCGTCACAAAATCGAGATAAACTTTGTGCTTCTTTTCCAGCGCTGAGCCTCTGCCAGCCTTCTGCATAAGGCTTGCTGATTGATCGTCCGGAGTGATTGCAAGTGTATCTATATCTACGGTCGGTCGAGGCAATCCGTAAAGCTCGGTGACGACGAACCCTCCGAGGCAATGCAGGCACACCTCTTGGGAAAGGAACTCGTCAATCTCAGACAAAAACGAGTGCCAAGGCTCGAGAGGTGTGTTATGTGGCATGGGCCAAATGTTCCAGTGAGAGATCAGAGAGCACATTCCACTGTCGCGCCTGGGGAGTGCTCCGCGTACTTAACCAGCGGCGTTCTGCTTGAGTCATGTGTTCGCGGCAAAGCGTTCTTGGATGCAAGAGTACACAAGGTTGGAGACGAGCTTCAACAGCACGCAACCTTGCAACGGTTGCGGTGTCTCCCTTTCGTTCCGCAAGCTCTCGCGCCAGAGTGACAACGAATCCCAAGCGATTCGTTACATTGTTATTTTTCGCTTCGCGAACAACCCAGTCCCAGTCCATATCGCTGTGTGTATATGCGAGCCAGGGGAGTCCTTCAGTAACTCGTGTCTCCAAGTCATCCTTCGTTAGCGCAGCGAGCAAGAGCTCTGCGGGATTCCACTTGGGCCGGCCAACGCGCATATAGGCAAAGCCAGGATAGCCAAGGGTGCCAAGTTCAGTTGCCACCTTATCGCCGTCCACGCGATCCCAATTCTTGGAACCGTGAAAAGGCAAAGCAGAAGCCGAGAGGCCATATGCACCGACAACTTTTGCGAGCTGGCGTGAAGGCACTCGCCGCTTATTGCCTTCGAGCATCGAGACGTAAGCCTGTGAGACACCCATTCGATCAGCGACCTGCCGTTGGGTCATTCTCTTTTGCTTTCGGGCGTTACGAAGGTTGAATGTGAACATAGCCTTATTCGTCCTCACATTTTCGATATTTCAAATATAACATAATTTGTTATATTGTGAAAATAAACAAAACAGTTTTTCAATGATGTACATCAAGAAACCAGGTCTATCGGGCTCGAAGGCCCAGCGTGCGCCTAGCGGCGAAGGTACGCTTGCATCGTAGCCTTGTCTGAAAACGCCTGCTGTAACCAAGTCGCAGGATTTCTTGGACAGGACAAGTCCGTGCTGGTCACTCCAGGCAATCTCGCCGCTTCCTTCCCGATCACACTCCTCTTGTGATCCAGCGCACACAATAAGCTTCCATCGCTCGCCTATACTGTGCGCATTCGTCTAACTTGAAAGTTGTCCTGTCCCCCACCTGTGAAGAATTCAGTGCCTGCAAGGAGTGGATATGGGCGCTCTCATCCAGGATTTCCGTTACGGTTTTCGTATTCTGCGCAATGCGCCGGGCTTTACCACGATCGCGGTGCTCACGCTGGCATTGGGCGTCGGCGTAAATGTAGCCATCTTCAGTTTTGTGGACGAGCTTTGGCTGCGGCCCATGCCGGTGCCTCAAGCAGACCGCCTGGTGCGCATCTTCACCAGCTCGCCCACCAGCCACGGAGAAGCCGAGCGGGGGATGAACTCTTACCCGGACTTCGAAGACCTGCGTGCTGCCAAAACTCTTTCCGGCGTGGCCCTGCTGGAGCGGCGCGGCGCCATGTATGACGACGGATCGCAGAACCGGCTGGTGACGGCGGCCGTGCTCAGCGACAACTTCTTTGAAGTGCTGCAGCCTGCGCCCGCTTATGGCCGGACATTTACGGAACGAGAGCTGCGCGACTCCGCGGCCCGGCCCATCGTCATCAGTTTTCCCTTCTGGAAGCGCGCGTTCAACTCCGATCCGGCCATTGTCGGGCGCACCATCATACTGAACCGGCAAGCCGTGCTCGTGCTGTGTGTTCTGCCTCGCGGTTTCCGGGGAACTGAAGCCTTCATGGTCCCCGATGTCTGGATTCCCTTTTCCACTTGGACACAAATGAATCCTGGCGACGGCCATCGCCAGACCAACCGCGGCTTCCGCGATTTTGAACTCTTCGGACGATTGTCTGACAAAGCCACGCTGCGCCAGGCACGCGCCGAGCTTTCGGGCATTGCCGGCCAATTAGCGCAGGCCTATCCCAAGACCAATACCGGCAGAAAGATGACTGCGATATACGAGCCCGACGCCAGGGGCGAAGACATCGCCAGCCTGGGGCTCATACTTCTGGGCGTGGCCGGACTGGTGCTGCTGATCGCTTGCGCCAATCTGGCCAGCCTGCTGATCGCGCGCGGCGAATCGCGGCGCAGGGAGATCGCCACACGCATTGCTTTGGGAGGCAGCCGCGCTCGCATCGTCCGCCAGTTGCTGACCGAGACCATCATGCTTGCCGTGGCGGGTGGCGCCATGGCGCTGCTGCTCGGAAACCTGGCGTTACAGGCCTTGCCCTGGCTGATGCCGCAGAGCAGCTTCTCCGTCGGCGTGGATGCTTACCTCAGCCGGCGCGGAATCATCGTGACCGCGGGCACGGTGGTGCTCTCGCTGTTCATGTTTGCCTTGGTCCCGGCGCTGCTCGCTACAAGGCTTGCGCCAGTGGCTGCGCTGAAGCTGCGCGGCAGCGAGAGCGGCAGGCTGCGCGCCTTCACGCGCAGCGCACTGGTGACAGGCCAGGTGGCGTTGTCTCTGGTGCTGGTGGTAAGCGCCGGCTTGCTGGTGCGCTCGCTGTGGAATGGCCTGAAGCTCGATCCCGGATTCAACGCCCATCAGTCCATGCTGGTGGTTGACTTCAGTCCGGACTTGAACCGGGATGAGAGCGTCCGCCTGACGCAAGAATTGCAGCGCCGCGTCGAGGCCCTTCCCGGTGTGACCGGAACAACGGTGGCGTTGCGTGTTCCTTTCGGGCTGAGCGGCAGCGGAATGACCCACAAGGTCTATGTTCCTCAAGCCCCGGGCGAGCGCGAAGGCGCGACCATCAACTACGCTCCGGTTGGCGCCCGCTATTTTGAGGTCCTGGGTACGCGCATTCTCCGCGGCCGGGCGATTGAGCGCTACGACCTGGAGACGCAAGCCCGCGTACTGGTGGTGAATCAACAGATGGCGGCGCGTTTGTGGCCGCGCCAGGACCCGATCGGCCAACTGGTTCGCCTGGACAAGCCCGAAGGCGAACCATACGAAGTGATCGGCGTGGCCGAGAACGGCAAGTACAACGATATCCAGGAAAACACTATGCCGTATTTCTTCCTGCCCATGCAGCCGGTGGACTACGGCGAAGTGGAGATGGCAATAAGAACTGCCTCCGATCCGGCCGCGCTGGCCGGACCGTTCCGGCAGGCTCTGCGGGCGCTGAATCCCAACGCGCCGATCGTCGCGCTGGTCACGTTGCGCGACCATATGCGCGAAGCGCTTTACGTTCAGAGCGCCACGTCACGGCTGATTGGAACCCTGGGCCTGCTGGGACTGGTGCTGGTCGCGGTTGGGATCTACGGCCTGATGTCCTTCGTGGTGGGCAGGCGGACGCAGGAGATCGGCGTGCGCCTGGCGCTGGGTTCGCAACGCAGCGCCATCTTTCGCCTGGTCCTTCGTTACGCCTTACGCTTGAGCCTGCTTGGCATCATGCTCGGCGTGGCAGCATCCATCGCAGCCGGATGGGCGTTACGCAGCTTGCTGGTAGGGGTAGCGCCCAGCGACCCGATCGTCCTGGTGCTCGGCGCCGCAGTGCTGCTCTCAATGGCGGTTGCGGCAGCATTGGCTCCGGCAATGAAGGCCGTTCGCGTGGATCCGGTAGTGGCGTTGCGGGACGAGTGAGCTGAGCGCCATCCGCGTCTCAAACGATGAGAGGAAATACTTGCGCGACTGCTTCTTACGCCGCCGGCTTCGACTCGCGGCCGCTGATCCAGCCGGCCAGGTCGCTATACGCCTGATCGCGAAGAATATTGAATTTCACTCCGGCAAGTCCATCCTGGTTGATCCAGGTGATCTCTCCGCTTCCCTGAATGGCCCCGCCGAACGGCAGTTCAAAGGAAAACTTCACCTTGGATCCCTGGGGATGATAGTGGAGAGACCAGATGGCCATGCCGCCTTCACTCAGGTTTGACATGGTGCTTTCCATGTCGCGGCCATTCACCTTTAACTCCACCGGCACCATCAGGGCATAACGGTGGTAGCGCCGCTTCTCCGCCGCCATCATGCCCGCGGCCACGGAGAACATGTGAGCGATCCTGTCCGGGAGCAGCGGCTTGTGGATCACGAAGTTGGCCCCCGCGCGCAACGCCGATTGCGCCTCAGTGTTCGCGCCCATGCAGGCAAAAATCACCGAACCCCGGCTGGCGCTGGCAGCGCGCGCACGCTGCACCAGTTCCAGGGCTCCGGGTATGTTCATGTCAATGACAATTCCATCCACTTTGCGGCGCGCGATGTAACAACCGGCGCTCGCGGTGGAAGCAGCGCAGTTGAGCCTCCCGTTCACCTGGCGGATGGCCGTGGCCAGGGCGCGAAACAGCGTCTGATCGCAGCACACCACCAGAAATTCCGGGCAAGGCCGCACGCCTGCCTTGGCGGCAACGATTGACGCACTTGCGTCTTTGGCAGAAACCAGCATGATGGCTTAGTCTTGACGGAGTGTTAGTTTAATTTGTCGCGCGTAAAACGCACACGGTATTTTTACCGGAAACACAGGATTTTTTTCTGCACCGGTTCCGCGGCAATTCTCCGGCAATTGCTTGATTTGTAGGTAGTGGCTTCGAGAGACAGATCGTTACAGGAAAAATGAGAAAAATCTTAGTCGGTTATTGGGTCGTGGAAGAACTCGCTTTGTCGGTGCCTTTGCGCGGCTAGCTTTGCCGTCACACCATGGATCTAAACGTTTTGCGCCGGGATCAATCATTCCAGGCGTCACCCCAATCGGCCTTGCGTGCCTCTTTGTAAGTCTGCTTGCGTGATTTGGCGATGGTGCGCATCGCGATTCCTTCCGCCGTGCACAGCGTTAGCTGAATGTGTCCGCTGTGTCGCCCCGGATGGCGGACAATGCGCGCTTGTGGCAGCGCAACCGGTTCGCGCGCCGCGGCGACATAGGAAAACTTCTCGTCCTCATGGCCCAGCGAGCCGCCTTTGAGCGAGCGATGCAGCGAGCTACGCTCCACGCGCTGTGCGAAATGGCACCAGTCGCCTCGCCCCGGTGGACCGGAGATCCCGCCCGCCGCTGCCATGGGGCAGGCGTTCTCATGAGGACACGGCCCCACCAAATTTGCGCCGTTCGCCAGCAGCCAGGAGCGCGCGGCGTTGATTCCGGCGAAGCCGCGCATGGTCCCCGGTTCCACGATCACCAGGAGCTTCGTCGCGCATTGCCACGCCCTGCGCAGGAGCGATTCGCCCGCCGCCTGCGGCAACTCACCCAGCGCATACGAAATCACGACGAGGTCATGCGGAGCAAGATCGCCGGGCGCGCGCAGGTCGTGCTGGAGCCACTGGGTTTCAACCGCGAGGGTCGCTGTCAGCAGCCGGCCGGTCTTCAGCCAGCCCACGTCGGCTTCGAGCAACGTCGCCCGCTCAAGGGCAGGGAAGACTGCCCTTGCAGCCAGGAGCGCCGTCCCCGGCCCCGCGCCGAGGTCGAGCATGCTTTTGATTTCCAGCTGCGAAGCAACCGCGTGGACCTGCCGGAATACATGGCAGGCGGCGGCGTACGTGGCAGGCAGGCGGACCGCGAGATACGCCGCGCGATGCACTTCACTGCCGATCGCCGGCGAACCCGGGCCCTCGCGTTTATATCGCTCGGTCAACTCGGCCGTCGCGCGCGCAAGCTGCGCGCGTTCAAAGCGCGCCGTTTCCTGCTCGATTACGGCAAGCAGCTCTCGACGGAGTTGCATGGATGAAAGCCCTACCGCGGATTTGCGCCGATGCGCGTGGATTGCTGACAGGAAGTCGTAGTCGGCGTTCCTCTTTTCACTCCTGGTACGCTCAAAAACTCACAAATTTCCGTACTTCACTGAGCAGCCATAAGGGCGCGTTGCCGGCTCGCTTACCGGTTTTCCCGCCATGATCTCCGTCAGCGCGACGTTCACGTAATTCTTGGAGCGAGGTATGTCGGCTGCGTCGGAGGTCGGCTTGTCGTCGATCGCGCCCTGGTAGACCAGCGTTCCCTTGGGATCGATAATGAACATCTGCGGCGTGGTCTTGGCGTCATAGAGCCGGCCCAGCGTGCCCGCGGGGTCCATCAGCACGGCCGTGGGGACGGCGTTCATCTTCTTCACGTATTCATTTTCTTGCTCGTGGGTGACAAAACCCTGCTTGCCTGGAGCGGAAGAGATCACGGTCAGCCAGATCACGCCCTTGCCGGTCCATTCCTTTTGCAGGCGCTGCATGTTGCCGCTGTCATAGTGCTTCTTGGTGTAGGGGCAGCCCTGGTTGTGCCACTCCAGCACAACGTACTTGCCTTTGTAGTCGGAGAGCTTCTGCTGTTTGCCATTGCTGTCCACGGCGGTGAATCCGGGCGCGGGATCGCCCACCTTGACCGCCAGGGTGGTGGCCACCAGGACCACAGCGGCACAAAAAGCCAGTCCGGACTTGCGCAGCGTCTTCATTGTTCCTCCTGATCGGGCGATTTTATTTTACCGCCTTGGGAGCATTCACGGGCGCTTCTAGCTGGTATGCGCCGCCCCCGGCGATCACCAGCACGCCGCGCAGGCTGGAGACGGGCTTCATCAACAGGTCAGATTTCTTGAGCGTGATGCGGATTCCCGTGGGCGAAGGCTGCAGCTTTTGCGGGGCGGCGTTATCGATCTGGTCTTGGTCCAGGGGAAAGAATTCCGCCTTGGTCAGGGCCTTGCCGATCTGCAGCGTGAGAACAAACGCGTTCTTCAGCGACTGCGCGCTCACTCGCCAGCCTTTGGGCAAAGGCGCGGGCAGGAGTTTTTCTGTGCGGGCAAAGATCTCCGCCGTTGCGGGATTGTCCTGGACTTCGCGTGCCACGGGCAGAGAAAGTTTAAGTTGTGCGTGATCAGGAATACAGATCTCGCGGCAGATCAACCATTTCGCATCCAGCGTGAGA
>DASVFK010000426.1:0-10489 GCA_036380095.1 Candidatus Angelobacter sp.
GGCCTGTTCGAGATAGCCCGGTATCTTTCCTGCAAAGTAGATCGAAACAGTCGTCTTTGCGCGCGTAATCGCAGTGTACGCGATCCGCTTCTGGTTATTGCCAAGCTTGTACAAATGCTGCATCAGCCCAAGATGAATCGTTCTAAATTCCAGACCCTTGATTTCAGTGAGGTGAGCAACGTAAATCCTTTGGTTCGGATCGTCGCTTCCCGATTTACGGTGCGGAAGAATTAGAGAGGACAACTCTGATTGTTCCAAGCGTTCACGCAAAAAGTCTCGATCGGCAATACGAGGAGCAGCTACAGCAAGCAGTTCGTCTGGGTACGCGGTTAGCTGAACTTTGAGGGCCGTAATGATTTTGTTCGCCTGCTCCTCATCGTCTGCGCATGAAATAAAATTGACCTTTGCATCTGCACCTTTGTAATTGCAGTCGTTCTCGATAGGCGGCATACCTGCTGCTTTCCCTACCACATCTGCTGCACGGCAAATCTCATGTCCTATTCTGTAGTGGGTCTTGAGTTCGATTACTTTTACTTTGCTCTTCAGGTCGTCAATTACGCTATGGGGGCTAAAAATCCGCTGCCTGTTGTCACCAGCGAAGCAGACGCTCTTTGCGCAACGAAAAAAAACGTCAATTTCTTCTGGCAAGCAATCTTGCACTTCATCCACCAACAGACATTCCACGTGCTTTTCAAGTTTTGGATTGTCGTCCAGAAGTTCTAAGACCCGCTCTGCAAGAGCCCTACGCCTTTCCATAAGATCTTCGTCAGGAATGTCGTCAAAAGGAACGTTATGCTCGCGAAGAAGGACAATTTCCCACGATAGCATTTTGCGGATTTTTGATGAAGGCACGTCGTAATGAACGCCGCCTCGAACAACAAAGTCGTGAAGGGGGTCGTTAAACATCAACACGAATAGGTGCGGGCGGTCGGTCCTAATCAGGTACTCCGCACGGATTAGAAGCAAGTTCGTCTTCCCTGAACCTGGCGGCCCTAAGATAAGATAATTGCCGTTCGGCGGGAGTTCGATAACATCTTTTTGGTCTTCATCGAGATCTGTTATGTCGAACCACCAGCTCATGGGACGCTCCCGATTTTTAGCCATGAAACTGCAGGCGCTATGGGCGAATCAAGCGCTTCTGCATACGCCAACAAAAGGTTTTGCTGAATATGCATTCTAATATCCTGCTCAATCAGGGCACCCTTGACAATCACGTGTGAAGCCTTAGGGTCGGGCTCCGCCGGAATGAGCTCTCGCGCCGAGGTCACACAGGCCCACAACTGAACCTCGTGCAGATTAGCCTGGGGATCAAGTACGGCGCCTTGACAATAAAATGAGAAGTACTGTTGAAGGCCCTGACTTGCTGAGGGCTCGAATAAGACCCGCAGAAGATAGGGGTTGGAGTCAAAAACAGTTAACAAAGAGTATCGCGGCAGTTTCTCGATCTTGATTGTGTTGAGCACGGTCGAGTAAATCGAACTGCGCATCGCAAAACTCAACATTCTTAGCAGGTCTTCGGGTGCACCGAGTTGGCTCACCAGTTGGGCCGCAGCGACCCTATGCTGCGCTATTCTCTTCCGTGCAGCCTCAAGAGGATCGGTGATTTTGGGTTGGCTAAAATCCTCCCATTTCACAGTATCGAGCCGCTGGTTGGGGGCCTTTGCCAGGCAATTCTGTGCCAACAACCGCAGATCCGGATCGTCGGACGAGTCGACCAGCGGGATTTCCCGCTCAACGGCGCGCACCATTCGGGCATATGGGTACTTGAATTTTTCAAAAAGGGGCTCTTTCATTAGCAGATCGTGCAGAATCGCCCCTAATTGGTAAAAAGTGATGGCGCGCCATGCCTCTAAGGACTGTTCTTCTTCCCGAAAGAGAAGCTCGGGCGGGCTATATTGCAACGTTCCCACAAAATAGCGCTGGTCTCCTTCATCAGTCACATTGCTTAGATCCAATGGTCTAATGACGCCAAAATCCAACAGCTTTACGAGTTTACGGTCTGGTGATAGGCCAACGTTGCTTGGTTTTATGTCACGATGCGCGAACAGCGAGTCTTCTAGGAATTTTGCTCCCGAAGCGATCTGTCCAATGAGCGGCCGCACTTCATCGGGGCGAATTTTGTTGAGGGCCTCAGCCAAGTTTGACCCCGGGAAATATTCCATGGCCACGTAAAGAAGACCCGAGTCTTCGCCGCCGTCGTAGATCGCCACCAGGTTCGGATGCGATTTCCCGATCAATGATAGCTCACGTTTAATGCGTGTCAGTTGAGCGTCACGGCCATAGCGCTCGACGATTTCCGGGTCAAAAACTTTCAGCGCCGCTTCCTGCCCCCCTCGTTCGGCAAGAAAGACGACAGCGGACTTGCCGTGGTTGATGTAGTTCTTAATAAACCACCCGCCAACGGTTTTACCCGCGAGCTCCCTCGTCATTTGCTTTGCTTTTTGCTTGTCCATGCGAGCCAAGTACCCGCTATTTTACAGCCATGGGGTCTGGGCAGCCCCCGCGTCACGTCTTGTGCCTAGTGCAACTTGCGCAACCCCGATGCAAATACACGGGCGTGTGGCCCAGGATCATCTCCTTTCTCCCTCAATATACAGTCTGGGTCGGCGCGATCCCATGCCGTTTTTGCGCGAGTGAGCAGTTGTCGAAAAGGCACGCGGTTCCCTCGCAAAAGGATGGGGAACCGGATACTCACTCGTTGATCGGAAGACCCGGCGAACTGACTACGCAGCCCCATATCCGAGCGCGAACGCCTCGCGGGCAAATTGCGAGTCAGCGATTAGCAGCTAGCAACTAGCCAGACGAGCGCAGACGGGAAAAACCAAGGGCACAGACAGGACGTTCCCTTTTTTGCCGGCTACCCCGCAGGTATGATGAACCGCGTCCTTAAGGAGCAGCAAGAATGAAATTCCTTCCACTCCCGTTGTGTGTTTTAGCGCTGTGGCTCTCAAGCATGGCTTTTTCGCAATCGCAGGCGCAGAGGCCTGATGCGCAGAAGCCCGCGCCTCAGGCGGGCCAGGCCGCGAAGGAGATCATCCTCATCGGCGAAATGCATGGAACCCAAGAAACGCCCCGTCTCTTCAGCAACCTTGTGACCCTGGCGGCGAGGGATGAGAAGAAGCGGATCGGGGTGGGACTGGAACTTCCAATCCTGTTGCAACGGCTGATTGACGAAGCGGTGAAGAAGAGCGCGACGGCCGGCTCCTTTCGCGAGCAGCTGCTTGCCCATCCCGCCTGGCAAAAGATCAACGACGGCAGGAGCAGTGAAGCCATGCTGGACCTGATTTGCGAAACGCTCAGGCTCGCAGAGCGGCAGAAAGTGTCGCTCTTCTTTTTTGATACGGAAACCGCTGATCGCGAGGAGGACATGGCCCAGCTCATTGGCCGGCGCGCGCGGGAGCAGGGTTACGATGTCACGTTCATTCTTACCGGAAACATCCATGCCAACAAGGCCCCGCACCATCCCTTGAATCAGAAGATCGTTCCCATGGGCCACCGGCTGGAAGAGCAAGGCTTTGCTGTGCATTCTTACGACGTGGGGTACAGCGAAGGCGAAACCTGGATGTGCTCTCGAACGGAGTGTGGAGTACACCACCTGAAGGGCTGGCGCACGGCTGCCGATCCTGATGCGATACGCGGGGAAGGCTACGATGGGGTCTTATTTGTGGGCCCCATTCATGCCTCGCCACCCGCCCATGCTTCAGTTCCTGTGAAGGAAGCGCAATGAGTCGCTAGGTCGCTCAGAGCGGGCTTCCGGCCGCCGGTAGGATCCGAGCGCCGGAGGCGCGCTGATTACTGAGCCCAACGCGTCAGCGTTGGGTAACGGGGAGCGTAAGATTGCGAGCCCTGGAGGGGCGGCACATTTGCCATTACGGTTTTCGGTTACCCGTGGCCGGCGGCACAATTCCGTTCATCCGCAGATACTCCACCATCTGTCCATAATGATTGAAGACGCAGAACCGGTTGCAGCCGGGTCGATTTGTTGTTCACCGGGTTCTGCAACATGTCCGTAGTCAACGTGGCCGCGCGGCCTTGTGCCCCCGCGCAAACGAATCCTCCAGACAACGATCGTTATTTTTACCTTGACTGACTGCTGACCACTTCAGACGCTAGCCAATGGCAGCTTGCGGTATCTTTTGCCCGTGAGCCGCGTGAGCGCATTCACGATAGCCGGTGAGATCACCGGAACCGGAGGTTCGCCGCAGCCGGAAGGCTTTTCTGAACTGGGCACGATGTAGACCTCCGCCGCGACCGGTGCGTCCTTGATATAAGGCGGCGTGTAGCCGTCCCAATTGCGCTGCTCCACGCGGCCATCCTTCAGTGTGATGGCTCCTCCGGGCACCAACTGCGAGATCCCGAAAGTCACGCCACCTTGCATCTGGCTTTCAATCGTAAGCGGATTCACCGCGAAGCCGGGATCCACGGCGATCGTCGCTCTGTGGACTCGGGGTCGCCCATCTTCGATTGACACCTCAACCGCACAGGCTACGCCGGTCTCGAAGCATTCATGACTGGCAATCCCGACCGCGTGGCCACGAGGAACGCTGTTGCGCCACGAAGCCGTCTTTTCATTCAGAAGAGCCAGGCACGCGCGCAGCTTCTTCGCGTCTGGAGCAAGCAGTTTTTGCCGGTAGGCGATGGGATCAGCCTTGGCCCGCATTGCCAGCTCATCGATCAGAGTTTCCATCACGTAGGCGTTGTGCGTGTGGCCTACCGATCGCCACCACAAAACTGGAACATTCACCACTGGATGATGTGCGGACACATGCAAGTTGGAGATGGCGTACTTCGTATCGGCGGCGCCTTCTACGGCAGTTTCGTCCACGCCGTTCTTTATCAGCATTGGCGCGAACGGCGTTCCCGCCACGAGTGACTGTCCCACAACCACATGGCGCCACGCTGCGGGCATTCCATCTGGGCCAATGCCAACTTCCACGCGATGCACATGCATCGGGCGGTAATAACCGCCCTGCACGTCGTCTTCGCGCGTCCAGATCAACTTGACTGGAGTGCCTCGTAACCGCTTGGCAATCGTCGCCGCCTCGCGCTGCACGTGCGAATCGATAACAGCGCGCCGGCCAAAGCCTCCGCCTGCCATCTCGGTGTGAAACGTCACTTGCTCAGGCTTAAGGCCAAGGACTTCCGCAATCGCCATTTGATCGATGGTCTGAAACTGCGAGCCCGCCCATACCTCGGCGCGATCACCATCGAATCGGACCGTGGTGTTCAACGGCTCCATCGGCGTGTGTGCCAGAAATGGAAATTCGTATTCCGCCACGATGCGATGATCGGGAGCAATGCCATCGATCGCGCGGGCATTGCCACGCGCCACGGCAACGTTGCCCGGCGTTCGTGACAGTTCACGGTACTTCGCGAAAAGCTGCGTCGTATCCGGGCGTTCCACTTGTGCCGTGTCCCACTCGGCGTGCAGGCGATCGCGTGCCTGCTTTGCCGTCCAGAATTTATCTGCCACCACCGCGATTCCGCCTCCATGCACCAGTGGAATCTCAAAAACATCCTGCACGCCTGGAATTGCCCGCGCGGCATTGGCGTCAAAGTTCTTGACCTTGGCTCCGAAAACGGAAGGATGCGCTACCAGCGCGACCTTCATTCCCGGCACATCCAGGTCGAGCCCAAACTTCTGCGATCCATTGCACTTGGCGTGGCTATCCACGCGCCGCACCTTCTTCGTCGCCAGGCGAAGATCGCTGTCCTTCTTAAGCTGGACCTCTTGTGGCACAGGCTGGCGGGCTGCCGCTTCCGCCAGCTCTGCGTACTTTGCTGACTTGCCGTTTGGTCCATAGACCGCGCTGGATTCTGTGCGGCACTGTGCCGGCGATACGTTCCATTCCGCAGCCGCAGCGGCAATCAGCATGGCCCGCACTTTGGCGCCGAGCTGGCGGTATTGCTCGAAGGAATGCGCGATCGAGCCCGAGCCGCCCACCATCTGAATGCCAAAGAGCGGGTCACGATAGACATCCGCCGCCGGCGCAAGTTCAGCGATCACCTGGGACCAGTCGGCATCCATCTCGTCAGCCAGCAGCATGGGCAACGCGGTCTGTACGCCCTGGCCAAATTCCAGGCGGTTCACCTGGATAACGATCTTGCCGTCAGGCCGGATATGAACGAATGCATCCGGTGGATACACCTTGGGTTGCGGTTTCGCTTCTTGGCCTTCCTGCCCGGCGGCGCCGAGGGGAAGATCGAAATACAGTGAGACCAGCAGGCCGCCTGCCGCTGTTGTCGAGGCGCGCAGAAACGCCCGCCGGGTAAGACTCGAATCGGTCTGGGAAAGCGTCGCGGGTGACATTCTGTGGCCTCCTAGCCCAATTGGCGCGCGGCCGTCTTGATCGCCTGGCGGATGCGGACATACGTTCCGCAGCGGCAAAGATTTCCACCCATCGATTCCTCGATGTCTTTGTCCGTCGGTTTCGCAGTGCCCTTGAGTAATGCCACCGCGCTCATGATCTGCCCGCTTTGGCAGTAGCCGCACTGCACCACGTCTTCATGAACCCATGCATCCTGGACAACGCGGCCCACCGGATCCTCGGCCATCGCTTCGATCGTCACGATGGGACGGTCGTTGACCAGCGACACCGGGAGCACGCACGATCGCGCCGCCTGGCCGCCGACATGCACCGTGCAGGCCCCGCAAGCGCTGATCCCGCATCCGTACTTTGTGCCCGTCATCTTTAATTCGTCGCGTAGCACCCAAAGCAACGGGGTGCTCGGATCCACGGTGACTTCTTTCGGCTGGCCGTTTACCGTGAGCTTGTATGTCTCCATTGGCTGACCTCGTGTTTCATTGTTGCGGACAGGGCATGCCGGCTTCCACCCAGCGGCGCGTGGCCTCCACGAATTGCGCCTGCGTCAGCGGAGGAAGGGCGCGCTCAGTGCCATCCGGACGTCGTCCCGGCCGCCACGCATACTGCACCAGCTCTGCCTCCTGGTGATGTTTCAGCAGCTCCGGCCCGCCCATATTCCCGTTTCTCGCGCGATCTGTGACCACGCGGCAGACCTGCGCCGGCGAGAGCGGCTTATCGTTTCGGTCCTGCCACGCCATGGAGAGCGGCGCCAAATGCCAGCCGTGCCCGCCGGGGACGCCGGTCGCATTCAGGTCCGCGCCCTTATGACACTCCGCGCACTTCGACCCGCCTGTCGCCTTGCTGGTCGCTCCCTGGTGGCAGGTGGCGCAGCTCAGCCCGGGCACGCCACGGCCCTCCGGTCCACGCACCACGTTGAACTGGTGCGGATGCCGGTCCTCGCCCTGCTGCGGATAGTTGGTTGCGGTGTGGCAGTTGAGGCAGCGCGGATGCGTCAACACGGAATAGAGCTGCTGCCAGGCGGCAAGGCCGTCAGCTTTGCTTGGATGAGCTCCTGCACGGGCGGTTTGTTGCTTCTGCGATGCACCGAAAAGGCACGTTGCGGAAAAAAGCGTTGCCAGAAGGATCGTTCTTATCGGACGCCACATAGTCACCTCGTGCGGCAGCTAAATGCTACCACTCAAAAACAAACAATGTCACGATTAGCTCCCGTGATCACCGGGGACTACCATCCCCGGCTACAGATTGTAACGTCGCTGCGCGACTACTCACTCTCAGACATCCCAAAGGACTTTGCCACCCACGAAACCCGGCGCATCGGGGCCCAATGCCCCGATGTCCCAATGCCGCAATGCCCCGAGGTCCGATGTACCAATGGTCGATCTCCCGAAGGCCGATTCTCCCGGATCGCTGATACAATGTCTGGCATGGCTTTTCGAGGATCCGCACCAGCATTTGCCGCCAGGAAGACCACCAAGACACCTCCTCCCGATGACACCGGCATGGAGCCGGCTTACCTCAAGGCCCTGGGCGAGAAACAGACCCCGGTGGTGGTGAAGCTGCACTCCGGCGAGTCGCTGCGCGGCTGGATCGAGTATTACGACGTGAACATGGTCCGCCTCACCCGCGAAGGCGCTCCCAATCTGTTCATCTTCAAGCACGAGATCATCTATATCGCGGAAGACTCGGGTCGCCGCGCGCGCTGATGGCCGCGCCCCACCAGGACTTCCTCCATCCCATGCAAGAGCTGGCCCGCGAGGCCGGAGCTCTGCTGCTCTCGTTCTTCGGCAAGGTCGCGGTGGAGTACAAAGGTGAAGCCGACCTGGTTACCGCAGCGGACCGGGCCTCCGAAAAACTGATCGTGGAGCGCATCCGCCGCCAGTGGCCCGCGCACGATCTTCTGGGCGAAGAAGGCAGCCGCACGGAAACCGGCAGCGACTATCGCTGGTACATTGATCCGCTCGATGGCACTACCAACTTCGCGCACGGCTTCCCCGTGTTCTGTGTCTCCCTGGCGCTGGAGTACAAGGGTGAGCGCATCGCCGGCGTGGTCTACGATCCCAATCGCGACGAGATGTTTGCCGCGGAGAAGGGAAGCGGCGCGCAGCTCAACGGCCGCGAGATCCGCGTTTCCAACGTCCCGCGACTGCAGGAAAGCTTGATTGCCACCGGCTTCCCCAGCCACAAGCGGCATAAGAATCCGAATATCCACTTTTACCATCAGCTCACGCTGCGCTCGCATGGGGTGCGCCGCGCCGGCTCAGCCGCGCTGGACCTTTGCTACGTGGCCTGCGGACGCTATGACGCCTTCTGGGAGTTCAACCTCAATTCCTGGGACACAGCCGCCGGCGTGCTCCTGGTGCAAGAAGCGGGCGGTACGGTGACTGATTTCAACGGCGGCCCGTTCGCCATCGAAAGCTGCCAGGTGCTGGCCAGCAACACGTTGCTGCATCCGGAGCTGCTGCGCGAGTTCGCTGCCATCTTTGCCGGAAGAGTGGAAGGCGTTCCCACGGTCAAGGAATATCTTGGCCGATAGGCAAGGTCCCTTCGGCCCGATGCGCCTGTCTTCACTGTGCCGTTTGCTGCGGGGACCTCAGCCCGGACCGTGGTCACATCTGATAAATTAATAGTTTCCGCTATGCCGCAACCTCCCACATACCAGGAAATCATCCTGAACCTCTCCCGTTTCTGGGCCGAGCGCGGTTGCGTGTTGCAGCAGCCGTATGACATTGAAGTCGGCGCCGGCACCATGTCGCCGGAGACGTTTCTGCGCTCGCTCGGACCCCGGCCGTACAAGGTGGCCTATGTCCAGCCTTCGCGCCGCCCGGCCGACGGGCGCTACGGCGACAACCCGAATCGTCTCTATAAACACATGCAGATGCAGGTGGTCCTTAAGCCACCGCCTGAAGATATTCAGGATCTGTATTTGCAGTCGCTGGGTGCGCTGGGGATTGATCTGCGCAAACATGACATCAAGTTTGAAGAAGACAACTGGGAGTCGCCTACGCTGGGCGCTTGGGGCGTGGGCTGGCAGGTGATGCTCGATGGTCTGGAGATCACGCAGTACACATACTTCCAGCAGTGTGGCGGTATCGATCTCGATCCCATCTCCGCCGAGCTCACTTACGGCCTGGAGCGGATCGCGGCGTTTCTGCAGGACGTGGACAGCATTTATGACATCGTGTGGGCGCGTGATCCCCGCACCGGTGCCGCGACCACCTACCGCGAGGTGCGATTTCAGGACGAACTGCAGCTTTCCGTCTACAACTTTGAATCCGCCGACGTGGAAAAGACCTGGAAGCATCTTGAGATGTATGAAGCCGAGTGCCAGGCGCTGATCAGCAAATTCACCGCGCTCATGGCGGACAAGAATGCCTCCCAGGCAGAGAAAGACCGTTTTCCTTTACTTGCCGCCTATGAGCTTTGCCTGAAGTGTTCGCACCTGTTCAACATCCTGGACGCCCGCGGAGCGATTTCCGTCACCGAGCGCGTGGGCGTAATCGCGCGCGTGCGGCAGCTTGCCGTGGGCGTGGCCAAAGCGTATCTGGCGCAGCAGAGCCCTGCTCCCGCTGAGGCTAAAGAGGCTAAAGAAGAAAGACGGCAGAAGGCGGAGGTGGTCTAAGATGCCTGACTTTCTGCTGGAGATCGGCTGCGAAGAGATTCCAGCGCGCATGTTGGATGGGGCCTGGGCAGAGCTCTGCAAACGTGTGGTTGATCTGGTCAAGGCTGAGCGGCTCTCGGAAACCGCCGAGGTGGAAGGATATTCCACCCCCCGACGTTTGGCGGTTCTTTGCAAGAACCTGAAGCTTGCGCAGCCAGATGTGGAAGAGCAGTTGACCGGACCGGCCGTGAAAGTGGCTTTCAAAGACGGCCAGCCCACACCCGCCGCGGAAGCTTTCGCGCGGAAGGCGGGCATTGCCGTCTCAGCTCTTGGGAAAATCACCACACCCAAAGGCGAGTATCTTGCCGCAACCGTTACAAAGAGAGGACGGCGTACGGCAGAAGTTCTGGCTGAAAGCTTGCCTAAAGAGATCGCCGGAATCTACTGGGCCAAGAACATGTATTGGCGGGCAGGGAAGCCCGAGCGTTTTGTGCGGCCCATTCGCTGGCTGGTGGCCATGCTCGATGGCGACGTGGTTCCGCTGGAGTTCGCCGGCATCAAAGCT
>DASVFK010000427.1:0-6672 GCA_036380095.1 Candidatus Angelobacter sp.
GTCCGGCTGTTTCAGCACGGAGAAGAAATCAAAGCTGCGCCGCGCCCACTGGAACTTGGCCTCATTCACCATGTTCGACTTCGGCATGGCCGTCTCCGTAACCAGAAACGATTGGTCAAAGGTCTTGTTGTTGCGCGCCGTGCTCGAGGCCGGTGACGCCCGTCCGCCGCCGCCCAGGAAACCGAGCGTCTCGGAGTTGAGCAGGTTGTAGCGGAAGGCCAGGTTGTGTTTCTCATTCAGCTTGTGGTCCAGCTTGAGCAGGAAACCGTCATAGTCATTGGTGCGCAGGGAATTGCTGGTTTCCGGCGCCAGTCCATAGAAGGCTTTCACCGCGTTGATGGCTGCCAGATTGTTCAAAATGACCGACGAGAACTTATTCGACTCCGCGCGACGCTGCCCTTCATAGTTCGCGAACCAGAAGGTCTGGTCCTTCTTGACCGGCCCGCTGAAGGTGAGGCCATACTGGTTTTGCCGCAGCACGGGATCAGGGCCGGTAAGCGCCGGCTGCGCGTTGAGCGCGTTGTTCATGCCGTAGAAATAAACTGAGCCGTGGTTGGTGTTGCTGCCGGACTTGGTAACTATGTTTACGTAACCGCCCAGCGCTCCGCCGTACTCGGAGGCAAACGTGTTGTTCACCACGCGGAACTCCTGCGCGGCTTCCTGCGAGGGCGTGATGCGCGGCAGGCCGGTAAAGGTCTGCACGTTGTCGGCGCCATCCACCAGGACCTTGGTGCTCATCTCAGATTGTCCGCCAAAGGTGAGGCGCGGCGCGGCCGAGGAACCTACGCCTGCATCCGGCTCTTTAAAAGCGCCGCCGCCGGTGTTTTCGCGGCCAGGAGCCACGCCGCTCGAGAGCTTCACAAAATCGACAAAGTTGCGCCCGATATTGGGCAGCGATTGAATGGAGCGCTCGCTGATCACACTGCTCACTTCTGCTTTGGAAGTTTCCACGAGCGGAGCCTCGTCAGTGACGGTAATGACTTCCGCCGCCGGCCCGATTCGCAAGGTGATGTCCGCCTGCGACGACCCGCCTACCGTCAACACCACTCCGTTCCTGACGTCCGTGCTAAAGCCACTGCGTTCCGCCCGCAGCTCATAACTTCCGGGCTCCAGGTTGCTCAGGCTGTAGTGACCTTCGTTGTCCGTGGTGGTGGTGCGCGTAATGCCTTTCGCCGTGTGCTTGAGCGTGATCTTCACCTGCGGCAGCACGGCGCCGGTGGGATCGTGAACCACGCCGGAAAGAGTGGCCGTGGTGGTTTGGGCGTGCGCGCACAGACATGCCGCGGTGAAAACTGCCAGCGCCAGGAAATGCGCCAGCAAACGTTTCAGGGAGGTCGTTTTCATTGGGGGGGACTCCTTTGGCCTCAGGAGAAGTAGAACGAACACTCGTTCGTATCGGTGGCGCAAAAAAAAAAAACGCTTTTTGCGCGGAGCAATTCTCTACCTGAAGCAATAAATGTCAAGGCAAAAATGGCCCCGTGGCCAACGCTGGCAACCCTGCCCTTCCAGATATGGAAGCAGATATTTCGATCTTAAAGTGTTAATTCCCAAAACGGGAACCTTGGCGACCTGAATGACCATGCAATGACCATGCTAGGATAGTGAGCCAATTTCGGCGGAATCCAAATCCACGCAGCAGGTTTTTTCTCTTCATGTCCAATACATATCGCGCAGACCACGTTGGCAGCTTCCTGAGACCTGCGGAGTTGCTGGAAGCGCGGCGCAACCCTGCATTCAATCCTCAGCAGCTGCGCGCGCTGGAAGACCAACACATCCTGCGCGTGCTGGCCCGCCAGAAGGAACTGGGGCTGGAGATTTTTACGGACGGTGAGCTGCGGCGGCGCAACTTCATGAGCGACTTCACTGACGCCGTGGAGGGCTTCGATATGGGCGACGCGACGCCGCGCGCCTGGGCTTCCGGAACTGCCGCCGCGCCGGCGCCCGCCGCTAATAAAAAAGACAAAGAGCCGGTCAGCCGCGTTGCGGGCATCGTGACTGCGAAACTTCGCCAGGTGCGGCCCTTGACCGGGCACGAGCTCGGCTTCATGAAGCAGCACTCGCGCGGACGCATCAAGATTACGCTGCCCAGCGCCACGCAGTTTCCTGCTATCTCCTTCAAACGCGGCATCACGGACCACGTTTACAAAGACCATTCCGCGCTGCTCTGGGACATCGTGGAGATCATGAAGTCTGATCTGGCAGAGCTTTCCCAGCAGGGCGTGGATTACATACAGATCGACGCTCCGCGCTACAGCTATTACATTGACCCCAAGTGGCGCGAGTGGATCCGCACCGAGATGCAGGTTGATCCGGCCGCGCTGCTCGATGAATCGATTCGCGCCGATAACGCCTGCCTGGACGCCGCACGCCGGCCCGGGGTTACGCTGGCTATGCATCTCTGCCGTGGCAACAACCGCAGCCACTGGTACGCGGAAGGGGGGTATGACGCGATCGCAGAGAAGCTGTTCGGCGGCATCAAGGTCGATCGTTTTCTCCTGGAATATGACGACGACCGCTCCGGCACATTCACGCCGCTACGCTTCGTCCCTCCGCACAGGATTGTGGTGCTGGGACTGGTCAGTTCCAAACGTCCGCAACTGGAAGATGCCAATGTGCTGATGCGGCGGATTGACGCAGCGTCACGGTATGTCCCGATGGAAAACCTGGCGCTCAGCCCGCAATGCGGCTTCGCCTCCACCATGGAAGGCAATCTCCTGACGGAAGAAGAACAGTGGGCCAAACTTCGGTTGGTGGTGGAGACAGCGAAAAGGGTCTGGGGGTGATATTCACGGTGCAGACGCTCTTGGTTCCTAGTCATTCTCCATTGCGGGTATTTGCCCCAGCTCCGAAATCTCTTGCCCAAATTGCAGGCAGTAGCCGTTGATGTCGCGGATGGCGAACTCGCGCATGCCGTAAACGAAATTTTCAATGGGATAGACCACCGGAGCCTTGTCTTTCAGGTGTTGCCAGAGCGCGTCCACGTCGTCACAGCGGAAATAGAACGATCCGGTGAAGGCCGGTTTCTCAAACGGCACGTGCGCGTTGGGCAGGGAGACCATCAGCTCCACTTCATCACGAGCCAGCGCGGCCCAGCCCTCATTCTGATTCATGCACGCAAAGCCGAGAACATCACGATAGAACCGAATGGTCGCTTGCATGTCGGTCACGTAGAGAATCGGAGAGAGGTTATGGACTTTCATCGAGAAACTGCCCTCATCAGATCGGTGCGATCCGTGTCATCCGTGGTGAAGTCCTCTGCCGCTCAGTAGTTCAAATCAAAGTCCAGCAAGTCCCAATAGAGCACGAACCACACGAAGCCGGCGCAGGCCAGCAGGACCACGAAGTTCCAGAACTTGGCAAACCACCAGAGATTGCGGTCGCGCCAGGAGCGGACGCACGCGATCAGCACCAGGATGGTCCCCAGCGCGCCCAGCACGCCCAGCGCCTGCACCATGTGGATGCGCAAGTCGAGCTTCCCGCTGAAGTCGCCGGGGTTGCCGCCGGAGAGGGTCAACGAGAAGGCAACGATGAAAAGGATGCAGAGCGCGCACACCAGGCGGACCCACAGCCGGCCCTGCATGGTGGCCGGATCCATCTCCATGCGGTGGTGATAGTGCCGGCGGACGAACGCGCTCACCGGCCAGAAGAGCAGCGTGAGCCCCATGACCGCGATGCAGAAGATGATCAGCGCCTGGTTGAGCGGACCGTGGTTTTCAATGGTGGCGCGCTGGTATACCAGGGCAGGGAAGTTAGGGACGAGCTGGAGCCGGCCCTTGTCGTCGCGGCGGAATGCGATCAGGTCCTTGCCGTTTTCTGCCCGATACAGGAGTGGGCCGATTTGCTGGAAGGTCTTCGCTTCGCCGTTGAAATCTTTCACGTCATCGAGCTTGAGCTTGCCTTCAGGGAGGGCCGTGACGTGGGCCTCATTCATCATGTTGGCGACTTTGAGGAAGTTGGTCTGCGAGCGGCGGCTGGCGATGTAGTTGCCTGCCACCATTTTGGAATCGGCTAGGGCGGTGGCGGTTGGAGCGGCCGCCGGCGGCTTGTAAGGGAAGTAGCGATCGAGAAAGTGCTGCCACAAGGCGCTGCGCGGACTGATCTCCCGTTTGCCGCCGCTGTTGTAAGAGACGAAGAAGCCAAGGCCTGCGTCGGGGACCAGATGGAGGTCGCTGTGGAAGTAGACCGTATCGCCGCCGTGGCCGATGATGCGATGGCCGTTGCGCGACTCCTCATAAAAGCCCAGGCACATGCCGTTGAGCGCCGGCACCAGCCCGAACTGTCGCGAGTGCATGAGCCGGGCTGTTTCGGGGCGAAGAATCTGGGTGTTGTCCAGCCGTCCATCCTGCAGGTGGGCGATCATGAAGCGCGAAAGGTCGGCCGCTGTGGCGGAAAGCGCTCCCGCCGGCGCTTCTTCAATCAGCTCAAACGGCTTGGCCTTGCTGCTGCCCTTGGTGTAGCCGCGGGACATCAGCGGCTTAAGGTTTTCCGGCAGGGGCTGAGCAAAGGTGGAATGCGCCATGCCCAGCGGCTTGAAGATGTTTTCGTCCACGTAATCGTTGAACGGCTTGCCAGAGATGCGCTCCACGATGTAGCCGGCCAGCGCGGCGCCATAGTTGGAATATGCGGGCGTGGTCCCCGGCGGGAAGATGCGCTCGGGCATGTGGTCCACCAGGTGCTGCCGCAGCGTGGACATGGGCATGCCCTCAGCGTTGATCAGGTCTTTGATCTGCTCTTCGAAGCCCGGGGTGTGCGTCATGATCTGGCGCAGCGTGATCGGCTGCGGAAACGTGGCCGGGATCTTGAAATCGAGATAGCTGTTGATGTCCTTATCCAGGTCGAGCTTGCCCTGCTCCACCAGCTGCATTACCGCGGTCCAGGCAAAGAGCTTGGAAATCGATCCGGGACGGAACAGCGTGGCGTCAACCGTGACCGGTGTTTTCTTCTCCACGTCACTGTAGCCATATCCCTTGGCGGCGAACACGCGGCCATCCTTCACCACCAGCACCACGGCTCCGGCGATGTTCTCGCGCTCGAGCTGCATGGGCATAAAGCCGTCAAGAAAGGCCTCAACATCGGGGGCGGTCAATTCGTGCGGGGGCGCGGCGATTCTTGCTTCCGCCGGCGCGGGCTGTTGCGGCGGAGCCTCAGGTTGGGTTTTGCTTTGCTGGGCCGGCAAGACAGAGCAAGAAGTTAGGGCGCAAAAGGCAAGCAGGACGAAAACGATGTTCCGTGCTAGGGTCGGAGTTCGACGCATGGAAGTGTGGCGCTCCCTGGTTTGGTAGACAGATCGTCTGACGGAAACGGGGAAAGCATACCACGCAGCGAGCGCGAGATTAAGAAGTTCTTAAAGTGTTGAAGCTCAAGAGGGAAGGTTGGCAAGTCGCGGGGGAGCGTCGGCGGAGGGGTAAGGACAAAAGGTCACAATTGAAGGGTGATGCGCCGGCCTTTTACAGGCCCTGGCGGTGGTAACGGCGGCGTTGTTCCCGGTCGCGCTTGATATCGGCCCGCAGGTTGCGGATGGCGATTTTGTCATTCCGTACCTGGGCTTCATCGGACCGGATTTGCGCACGGCTGGCGTGATGCCGCCGGTCCCAGGTGAGCCGGTTCTGGTCCTGGCGCAGGCGCCATTCCAATTGCTGCAGTTGACGTTCGTCGGAGCGGATGTCACGCGCGCTGCCGGCCTGGGCCTGCGCCAGCGAAGCTATCGCCAGGAAACCTGCAAATGCCAGAAACAAGCTTTTGCGCATACGCTCCTCCCCAAACCAGAGCAGACTTTAGTGGTTGTAACACGGTTTCTGAGCAAAGTTGCAGGATTATTTGTTGGATGGAGGAAGGGGCCTTGCTGGGGCAGTCATTGGGCATCAGGAGAGCGCCGAAGGCGCGACCGAGAAGAGACTAGCCGCGAATTACGCGAACGAACACGAATTGAAATTTGATTTGCGCCATTCGCGTTTATTCGCGGCCAAAAGCTCCTCTCGTTCGCGCCTTCGGCGTTGTGAGAATGATGCCGTAACAATGACATACCAGGCGGCAAGGGATGGGGCACGGGAGCGCTGCCGGCGCCGCTATTGCTGCTTGCTCTCGCCGGCGGATGGGCCGAAGCCCCAGCGTTCACGCATGCGCTGGCGGAATTGCTCCCGCTCTTCAGGGGTCATATGCTCGCATCGCTCGGCCATGCGCTCTTGCATGCGACGGCGGACATTGGAGCGAAGAGGACCGCGAAAACCATGACCTCCGAACAGAATCCGGCAAAGGGCCAGCAACGCCACAGCCTGCCAGAAGGTGATTTCCCGCCAGCCGAAGAGCGCCGGCAGCAGCCAATTCCACAGCAGGCGTATGATCTCGCCGCCGATGGCGATGAAAGCCACCATGCCCAGGATCGCCAGGGGAGCTATCCAGATCAATTTTTTCCATCTCGGTCTCATGTTCAGTTCCTCAACGTTTTGTAAACTCGTCGTAAATGCTCTGCAAACGTTCGCGGAGGTGAAGGACCGCATAGCGCTTGCGGGAGAGCAGCGTGCTCAAGTTGACACCGCTTTCCGCCGACAACTCCTTGAAGCTGCGCCCTTCCAGTTCGTGCGCAACAAACACTTCGCGCTGCTCGTCGGGCAGTTCGTCGAGCGCAAGCTCCAGCTCATCGAGGAGCACGTTGCGCAGGTAGAGCGCTTCCGG
>DASVFK010000428.1:0-12302 GCA_036380095.1 Candidatus Angelobacter sp.
GCGGGGAGCAGCGTCAGACGTCACGGGGACCAGGATGCGCCAGTCGTTGATCTCGGCGCGCAAACGGAGTCCCTCAGGCACAGGAGCGGCCTGGGGAACGGTCCACAACTGCAAACGATGGTTGGTGTAGTCCAGGAGGAAAGAAAACTGCATGAGAAAGTTCATGCCCAGCACGCCACGAATGCGGCGGTCGAGCGCCTGCAACTCGGGTAGGGGAGTGGCCAACGCTTCCAGATGCGCGACGGAAGCGGGACCGGCAGTGAGCGTCTTAAGAAAGTAACGTGGCACGGGGACGGAGTTGGCCAGGCTGGTGAGGGCCATCCTGTCCACCGGTTCGAGTGCAAGTTCAGCGGCCAGCGCCGGGTCGATCAGCGTGGTGGTGGTGCCGGTATCTACTAGAAAATCGACAGGAGCAGAGCCGTTCACGCTGACGGGAATCACCATCAGGTAGTCATGGACGGTGCGGACGGGGAGCACGGAAGCGAGGTCGGGCGGCGTGGCCGCGAGCGCACGGCAGCACAAAAGCAAAAGCAGGGCACTGATGGTGCTGCGTCTCGCTGGTGGTCGCATAGCTTCTCCCTTGGTGCTTGCGCGGTGGCTTCAGGGGAGAAGATTTGCGTATTTTGGGCGGATCGGCCGGTGAGCGAAAGATCACTATGGGTCAGGGAACTAGTGGGGCACATCGCAGCTTGGCGCACAGCAGAAACGGATTCGGGGCAGAGCCTTAACGCTGATTGCACAGTTAGACGGATCACGGTGCATATGCGTGGCGAACCCTACTCGCGGCGCAACGCGATGATGGGATCCACGCGGGTAGCACGGCGGGCGGGAACATAGCCGGCGAGCAAGGCAATCAGCGTAAGCACGATGGTCAAGCCGAGAAGCATCAACACATCAATGTGAACAACGCCGACCAAAAGGCGAGCCAACACGCTGGAAAGAGCGAACGATGCAATCATGCCGATGACGAGGCCACTCGCGGCAAGGCGGGCAGCATGGCCCATGATCATGCGCAATACGCTAGGGTGGCGCGCCCCCAGGGCCATACGGATGCCGATTTCATGCGTTCGCTGGCTGACCACGCAAGCCATCACGGCGTAAATCCCGGCGGCGGCCAGCAGTAGCGCAATCACGCCAAAAGCCAGCATCATGCGTGCCACGTATTCAACACCACTGGAGTTATCAGAGATTAGCTCCTGTAGGGTGCGGAAGTCATAGACAGGCTGGTCCGGATCAACGCTCTGGATGGCGGCGCGGGCCGCAGGAGCCAGGGAGATGGGATCGCGAGCGGTGCGCAGGATGAAGCCGGCGGATAGCGGCGGGGACTGGACGATGGGCACGTAGGCGGTGGAGCGAAAAACATCATCAAAGGTCCCTTGGCGAATATCGCCGACCACCCCCACGATGGTGTGCCAGGGGCCATCGGACTTGAAACGAATGCGGTGGCCGAGTGCGTCACCACGGGGAAAATAACGGCGGGCCATAGCATCAGTGAGTACGGCGACCGGAGGGGAATCCGGCCCGTCCTGCGGGGAGAGCAAGCGTCCCTGGCGGAGGGGGATGCGCAAGGTGGCGAAGAAATCCGGCGTTACCGGCTGCACGCCGGCGGTTTGCAATTCGCCGGGACGCGGAGGAGCCCCTTCAATGGTGAAACTGCCGCTCTGCCAGGCCCACCCTGAAGGCAGAAATTTCACCGCCGTCGCGCCTTCAACGGCGGGCAGCACGGTGAGCGCCTGCACGGCGCGCTGGTAGAAATCCGCGCGCGCACGGGGATCGGCATATTTGTTGTCCGGCAGCGTGATCTGCATGGAAAGGGTGGAGCCGGCTTCGTACCCGGGATAGTGGTTCAGCAGGTTGTTGAACCCCTTCACCATCAGGCCCGCTCCCACCAGCAGCACCAGTGCCAGGGCGACTTCCGTGACCACGAGCATGGAACGGAAGTGACGGCGGACGGGCGAGGAAGAAGAACCGCGCGCCCCTTCTTTCAGGGCCTCATGCACGTCAGCAGAGAAAGAAGCGCTGCCTGCGGGAATGAGCCCGGCGATCACGCCGGTAAGTATGGCCACCATCGCCGTAAAGGCAAGAACGCCGCCATCGAGCCGGATATTCTTGACGCCAGCAATGTGCTGCAGGATGAAGGCGGGAACGCGGGTGCGGTTGGCGGGGATGGCCCAGCTTGCCAGGAGGAGTCCGGCCAGGCCTCCGGCGAGTGAAAGCATCAGGCTCTCCACCAGGACCTGGCGGGCAATTCGCCAGCGGGGCGCGCCCAAAGCCACCCGCACCGCGAGTTCTCTCTGGCGGTCAAGCCCGCGTGCCAGTTGCAGATTGGCAACGTTGGCACAGGCCAACAGCAGAACAAAAACCGCAGCCCACATTAGAACGATGACGTAGTGCCGGGTCTCACCGATGACCTGCTTGCGTAACAACGACACGCCAAACCCGCGGCCGGAATTGGTGGCCGGATACTGGTGTTCCAGGTTGGAGGCCAGGGTATCAAGCGCGGCGCGGGCCTGGCGCATGGAAGCATGCGGCTTGAGACGGCCCAAGACCATCAACGTGTGGTCACCGCGAGTGTTCATTTCCGGCGCGCTCGTGGCTAGAGGGGCCCAGATCTCCGTGCCCAGCGGGAAATCAAATTCGGACGGCATAACGCCGATGACGGTCGCCTGGGAGCCGTTCAGCGTGACCGTGCGGCCAATAACGCCGGGGTCGGCTGCAAAGTGCTTTTGCCACGCCCCGTAGCTGATCACTGCTTGCTGGATGCTGCCGGACTCAGCTTCGCTGTCAGTAAAGGTGCGTCCGAAAAGCGGGGGCATGTTGAGCAAGGGAAAGAAGCTTGCGGTGACTTGGTAACCTTCAAGGCGTTGTGGCGTGCCGACGCCGGTGAGGTTAGCGTCCCAACCGCGGCCGAGCAGGGCAGCCATCTGCTCGAACACCACGTTGTGCTCCCGCAGGTCGCGATAGTTTGCGGGCGCAACGCTCAAATTGTCCCAGCCCAGACGCGGGAGCGTCTCACTGACGACCAGGATGCGATCAAGATTCTTGAACGCAAGCGGCCGCAGCACCATGGCCTGAAGGCTGCTGTAAACTGTGCTGTTGCCGCCAATGCCGAGAGCCAGAGCAAAGATGGCGATGGCGGAGAAGCCGGGACTCTTCCACAGCATGCGAAGCGCGAGGCGAACGTCCTGCAAGAAAGTATCCACGGATCGTCTAGCGGAAGAATGGCTATCCAACCAAACTAGATTCTTGAATCACAAGAATCTGTGATCGCGATCACGGTTACAGAGTGATGTTCTCCCAGGTCCCAGCAGCCTGCTTGAAACGCGGATCTGGACAGAAGGCTACCCAGCTTTTGTTCTAGAGCACGGGCTTCAACTTGGAACATGGATGACGATGTCCCGCTGGGATGGTACGGGGGAGCCATTATGTGTTGCTGGACTGTACTTGAATTCACGAATGGCGGAGAGCAGTGTTTGCTGGATTGACTCGTCTACCATGCCGGCCACAATCCGCGCGTCAGCCACCCGGCCCTCGACATCGATGGTAACTTCCACGATCACGTACTGCTCGAAACGCGGCGGAAGGTCGGTGGCAGGAATGGTGGGAAGGTTTCCCGCCGTCTGCACCGCAAGTTTGTCGCCGGGGTTGGGAGAGAACCCGTAGGTCAACCGGAATTTAATGGTGTCCATGATCGCCGCAGTGGCCTGTTTTGCGTGGGAGCGGAGGGCCGCCGTCCCTCCCTCTCCCGAAGTTGCTGGTTGCGGTGCGGGCGCCGGTCGCGTCCGGCGATGTTTGGTCGGCAGCATGACACGCGGCTGCGTGGCTCTTGAATTGTTCGCATTGAAAGTAAGGGTCGGAGCTCCTGAGAGTTTCTCTGCTGTTTCGTACTTCTCCGGGACGATATAGGGGCTTGTGTGCCGGGCCGCAACGATCAAAGCGAATACAACGAGGTGCGCGGCAACAGACAACACAAGAAGAGACGGACGCGGAGTGGGACGGCATGCGGAGAGTATAGGGCCTTGATCCAGTACCCGTTCGTCGCCGTTTATTTTGATTGCTCCCATGCTTCCTATTACGAAGACTAATAAAGACCAACTTGGTTCGCAAGACGGTGAGTTCAGCAAGCCAAGAGCATTGCCTCTTAGACGTTCCACGCCTTTTGAGGTTAGTCAGGCGGAATGCAGTTCATTCTTCTGCGCCGGGCTTGCGGCGCCTGGCCGGGCGCGAACGGCTGACAAACTTGTAAGCCATGCCTAGCAGGTCGCGTAGCAGGTCAGGAGTAACGCGGGACAGGCGAACCAGCACGGATGGATAGCCGACATAGTGGTCGGTGACGTAATAAATATCAGGGGCCTCAGCCAGCAAGGCCTCGCGGTCAGCGAAATGCACGCAGACGGCGAGCGACCCGGGTTCAGCGGAGCGGTGAGTTGGCACACATGCCATGAGTTTTCCGCGGACCTTGAGCGCCGGCGACCCGTAGGCCGTGCTTTCCTCCACGCCGGTGAACTCCAGCCCGATTTTTCTAACCGTAGCGAAATTGATTGTGCTTTTGGGCATCATTCAAAAGCGGCAGGCCGCAAGGCCTGCCGCTTAGACATCTTGAGCCGAGCCTCAGAACACTCGGAAGGTTACGGCGTCTTCTTTGCCGGTTTCGTAGCCGGCGGAGCTGTTGCCGGTGGTTTCGCTGCCGGAGGTTGCTTTGCCGGAGCCTTTTTGCCCGCGGGAGCAGCAGTCTTGCCTGCGCCCTTGGGGTTGATGAGATTCAGTGCGTCTTCCGCGTTGAAGGGGAACTGGCGCACGGAGGTTTGTCCGGTGGTGCTCAGCGTCACGTCCACGCGGCGGCTCTGGGCCAGGGCCAGCACGTTGGCGTTTTGCGTGAGCTGCTTCTTCTGCGCCGGAGTGAGGTTGGGATCCTGCTCCACGGCCTGTTTGACCTGGTCGGCGCTCATGGGCTGTTCTTCGCCCAGGCCCTGAGTTTCGATGTGGTCCGCCGGGACGCCTTGCTGCACCAGGAAGGACTTGGTGCGCTCCACGCGGCGTTCCGAGAGCGCCTTGTTGTATTCAGGGCCGCCACGAGGATCGGCATGGCCTTGCAAGGTGAGGTGAGCATCCGGCTTGAAGGTCAGATACTGCTTGAAGTCGCCTGCAAGAGTGACGAGCGTGCGTTGCTGGCTGGCGAGCAGACCGCCGCTGGGGTTCTGCACAGTGGGCTGCGCGGTGGGGAAGTAGATGCTGTGCAGCGAGAGACGCATCTCCAGTTGCTTTTGTTGCGGTGGAGGCTCTGGCGCCTTTACCTGGATCGAAGTGCTGGCATCAGCCTTGCCGCCACGGCCATCGTCAACCTGGCAGGTGATAGTGTACTGGCCGGGCGCAAGCCCAGTGGTATCGAGCTGCACACGCGCACCGGACCCGGAGACCTTGCCGCCGCTGACTGTGTAGGCATACGTCAGGGGATCGCTATCAGGATCGCTGGCCGTGGCAGTGATGCGCACCGGCTGGCCTGGAGTAACGGATGCAGGGTTGGCAGAGCACTCTGAGATCGTGGGCGGACGGTTGGGTCGAGGAACAACGGTGAGATCCGCGGTGGAGTTGGCGGTGCCGCCGTGGCCATCATCGACCTTGACGGTGACGGAGTACTTCCCCGGAGGAATGCCTGCGGAACTCCATCGAACTTCGGGACCAGTGCCGCCAAGGGTGCCGCCGTTGGTAGACCATGTGTAGGTCAGGGGATCGTTATCCGGATCGCTGGCCTGGGCCTGAACCCTGGCACTGTCGCCGACGACCACTTGATCGGGATTGGCGACCGCAGTGACTGTGGGAGGATGGTTGGGCGGCGGAGGCGGCGGTCCGGTATGGAACTTGAAAATCACCGCCGTGCTGGCGCGAAAACTATTTTGGTCATTACCCTGGCCGTCATTGAATTTGGTAAAGAGGTAATCGGCTTCCACGATGCGCCAGGAGAGACGCTTGCCCAGGTTGACGTCGAAGCCGCCGCCGAGCGCCATGGCGAAGGCGTTCTGTTGCAGGTTGCTGACGAGAAAAGTTCCCGGGGCGACGCTGGAGGGAGCATTCACGTTTAAGTGCGCGGCGCCGAAAAGTGCATGCACGAACGGCGTGATGCGCTCACTGCGTCGGGCAAAATGGGGACCGAAGAGGTAGGTGTAAAACGTGCCATCGGTGTTCGCGGGCAGGCCGCCGACGGTGGATCCGGTGAATTCGGCCGTGAGTCCGAACCAGTTGTTCACGTTGCCGGTGATCGATCCGATGCCTCCATTAAGGTTGTGGTTAGGACCAGGAGGATTGAAGCTGGTATAGACGTATCCCAGAGCGACCTCGAGGGCAGGAGTGTGCGGACCGCGCGAGGGCGGAGAAGGCGGAGGAGACGTGGAAGACGATGAACCGCCCTGGTCCAGGGACAACGAAGCGATCGTAGCCTTGAAATCGCCGGATGATAGAGGGTCGACGGCAGCGCTGGCGCCTTGAGCAACCGCTGAAGCCGTAAGGATGAGCCCAATCGCAAGAACACCAAATACGCGGGTCTGCATGCAATGCTCCTTCAACGAGTAACTTGAATGCGGCGGCAACCGCCGATGATGATACCAGAGTAGAAGCACCGGCACTGTGCGAGCGCCAGAATTCCCGTCCAGCGATGTTACATTGGAAGAGTGAGCAACGATACGAGTGTGAGCAACGATTCGCTGGCCGCTCTCAAGGAGTTCATGAAGCGCCAGGTGCCATACTGGCAGACTCTGGGATTGGAGTTGAAAGAGATCGCGCCGGGACGGGCAGTGTTTGAAGCCGAAGTGCGCGAAGGTCACATGCAGAATGGCGTGGTGCACGGCGGAGTACTGGCGTCGATTGCGGATTCGGCGTGCGCCGTGGCAGGAATCTCCATGATCTTTCCCGCCGGTTATGCCACCACCATCAACCTTCAGCTTTCTTACTTGAAGGCGGTGACCCAAGGCAGGTTTCGCGCGGAAGGCAAGTGCCTGAAGTCGGGCAGGAACCTGCTGTTCTGCGAGGCGCATGTGCGTGACGAGCGCGATACGTTGGTGTGCACGGCGTCTTCGCAGTTGATGGTGATTTCTGTGAAAAAGTAAGAATTTTCTTAGTCCGTGGTGTTACGGTGCAAAGGCGTTAGCTCTCCCGCTTTTCCACACAGTACATCGTCCTTTTGCCAAATGTAACCATGTCCTAAAGTACATATTAGACATTGTCCTTGCAGAAAAAATCTACAAAATCACGGATTAAACCGCCAAAAGGCATTGTGATCGGCCCAAAATTGCCTTAAACTAAGGGGTTTTACGGTGATCGTTGATTCTCTTTGTCCAGTTCCACATACGATTTTCTGGAGAACCCTGAAACCAAATAGGGCACGCGGGAATCAAAATCGTAAGTCATTTGTACGCACTCCTCTACTTGAAAAAGGCAGGTCGAACTGAATATGGCAAGAAGACGCGGCAATCCGAACTGGGGAAAGCCTGAGCCGATCGGACCAGTCGTTCCGGTCGTGACGTCGTTCGAACAGGCGGTAAAGGAATTCAAGCTCACCCCCGACCAATACCTTCGCTCTACGCGCCTGCGTGAATGGGCACGTCGAAACAAGAACAGTAAGTACATTCCCGAGCCTTTGCTGGAAGCCTGGGGCTTTGAAATTGAATCGACGTTGTAAGAGGTAAGAAAAAAGGATCCAGAGGCCGCCGCAAAGGCGGCCTTTCGGCTTATATGCCAGCTTTCAGCAGCCAAGAGATTCTGGGAATCGTAATTGCCGCCAGTTTTGCCTCAGGACTCAATGTATACGCAACCGTCGCCACGCTGGGCGTGCTCTCGCACACACATGTATTCGATTTGCCGCCGTCTCTTCATCTCTTGAGTTCCTGGCCGGTCATTGTGGTTGCTGGATTGCTTTTCCTGCTGGAGTTCTTTGGCGACAAGGTTCCTGTTTTCGATCTCCTGTGGAACGCCTTGCACACGTTCATTCGTGTTCCGGTTGCGATGCTTCTCTCTTTCGGCGCCACGCAACAGCTCTCACCCACGGCGCAACTGGGCGCCACCGTGCTCGCGGGACTGATCTCTCTCGCCGCTCACAGCGGCAAGACAGCCCTCCGCGCCGCCGTGACGGCTTCTCCTGAGCCTCTTTCCAACATCGCGCTCAGTTTCGGCGAAGACGTGGCCGCGATCTCGCTTACCTGGTTCGCCACCACGCATCCGATGCTTGCTGCCGGCATCGCTGTGGCCGGTGTCATCCTCGTATTGCTCTTTCTGCGGTTCGTGGTTCGTTCTGTCGCGCGTCTTTTCCGCCAGGCGGGCGCCGCGATGCGATCACTCTTCTCAGCCGGTTTGACCTGATCGCGTATCGCATGCGATAGTTCTCTGTTTGTTAGGGTTGTGCTAACGCGTCCGTCAGGAGACTTCAATCACCTTATGCGCATGCTGCGCTTCATGCCTCGCGAAACCAAGTTTTTTCACCTGTTTGCCGAGATGGCCCAGAACCTTACTGAAGGCGCCGCCCTGCTCAAGCAAATGCTCACTGATTTCAAGGACATAGAAGCCCGGGTCCAGCAGCTCAAAGACATCGAACATCGCGGCGACGACCTGACCCACAACATCCTCACCAAACTCAACCAGACTTTCATCACTCCCTTTGACCGCGAGGACATCTACCGTCTGGCTTCCTCTCTGGATGACGTCCTCGACTTCATCTACGCCGCCGGCGTGCGGCTGGTAATGTACAAGATCACCACTGCGCCGGAAGCCGCCTCTCTGCTGGCCGATATCGTCCTGCGTCAGAGCAACGAGCTCACCGCCGCTCTGTCCCGCCTGGAAAAGAAGCAGGAGCACGTGCTGGAACGCTGTGTGGAAATCAACCGCCTGGAAAATGAAGCGGACTCGGTGGCGCGCGCGGCCATCGCGTTGCTGTTCGAAAAAGAAAAAGACCCCATCTCGCTGATCAAACTGAAAGAGCTGTATGAAGTGCTGGAAACCGCGACGGACAAAGCCGAAGATGCGGCCAACGTTCTTGAAGCCGTAGTCCTCAAGAGCGCTTGACCGCTCCGATGCGGAACAATCTCTTACGCGAGGCAAGCTAAGTGCACATTTCCCTGGTGCTGCTGCTTACGACCATTTTTCTGGCGCTTACCTTCGACTTTATCAACGGCTTTCACGACGCCGCCAACAGCATCGCCACCGTGGTTTCCACGCGAGTGCTTTCACCGCGCGTTGCCGTGCTCTGGGCCGCGGTCTTCAACTTTGTCGCCGCCTTTGGACTGGGCACCGCCGTGGCCAAGACCGTTGGCAAAGGCATGGTCCATCTGGAATTCGTCACGCAATACGTCGTGCTGGCCGGACTCTTCGGCGCTATCGTCTGGAACCTGATCACCTGGTTCCTGGGCCTGCCAACTTCGTCTTCGCACGCGCTGTTTGGCGGCTACGCCGGCGCAGCCATCGCCCGCGTCGGATTCAAGGCCATCATCGTCTCCGGCTGGAAAAACACCTTGATCTTCATCGTGCTCTCGCCCATGATCGGTTTCTTGCTCGCGCTGCTGCTCATGGTGATCGTCCACTGGACCTTCCACAAGAGCGCTCCCCGCAATGTCGATAAGCTTTTCCGTCTCCTGCAACTGGTCTCTTCCGCGGGCGTAAGTTTTGCCCACGGCGGCAATGACGCGCAAAAAACTATGGGCATCGTCGTCAGCGCCCTCTACGCCGGCGGTTTCATGACTGCCAAAGAAGCCGGCAGCGACTGGGGCACCTTCCACTGGCCCATCGTCTTTGGCGCTTATTTCACCATTGGACTGGGGACTTACTTCGGCGGCTGGCGGATTGTACAGACCATGGGATCGAAGATCACCAAGCTCAAGCCGGTAGGCGGGTTTTGCGCGGAATCCGCCGCAGCGCTCACGCTGGTGATGACGGCTCTCTGGGGCATCCCCGTGAGCACCACTCACACGATTACGGGATCGATCGTGGGCGTGGGCGCCACCAACCGCATCTCCGCGGTGCGCTGGGGCGTGGCCCGCAGGATCGTCTGGGCCTGGATCATCACTATCCCCGCCGGCGCCACCATGGCCGCTCTCACCTTCTGGATCATCCGCGCCATTTACCCAGGCGCCTGAAAAGCCAACGAACATCTCACACCTGCCCATTCTGGCTGCCAGGAAGAAGACAGCTTGTCGGCGGTCCTCAATGGTCTTGCGATGGACTTGGAAACGAAGGAAGCAGGCATCCTGGGAAGGAAAAGCAATTTCAACGCGGAGGCGCGGAGACGCGGAGAAAAAGACCGGACTTGCTAAATCACCCAATTACCAAATTACTCAATTACTAATTCTGATCACCTGATGCTCCATGCACCTCTCATCCACCAGCTCTTTTAGCTGCACGATGAATCCCTTGCCATACTTCAAGAGAAAATACAACGCGCCAATCTCCCGTTCCTGCAGCTCTTTGTTGGGATAGAGAAGTGCAGCCAGCTCATCGGCATGGCGTTGCAACTCGTCGTTTTTGCGCGCTTCTGCCCGCGCCGCTTTATCGCGCAGTGATTGCAACTGATAGCGCATCTTGCCCGCGGCATTTTCCGCCGCGTCCACCAGCGTTTTGTCCAGCGTTTCAAGCGCGGGTCCGATGGTCGCCAGCGCCTGCTCCAGATGCCCCGCGGCTTCGTCAAAGCTCTTGGTAATGCTCTCCGGCAAGGCGCGCGAAGCTACAAGCTCCCGCAGCTTTTCCGGCGGAACAAACACGTCCTCCAGCTTCAACCCGTAGCGCTCCAGCAGCTTGGCCTGGCGCGGCTCAATCAGCGTGGCAAAGATGCGAGGGACAACCGGCGTGACTCTCCCCGCCAGATGACGATAGACCGTCTCCGCCTGGGCAAAGTACGCAATCTCCGCCGGTCCGCCGATGTAACACAACGTGGGCAGCAGATAATCCTGCAGCACCGGACGCAACAGCACGTTGGCGCTAAAGCGCTCCGGAGACTGTTCCGTCTCTTTGAGCAGGTCCGCGCGCGTGAGGCGCCGCGTCCCGATCACGAATTCATCACCTTCATGCCGGACGGGCGTGCGCGCGCCGTCTCTTGCGCCATCTTCCAGGTAAAAGCACAGCGTGTGTGAGGGCGTAACGTTGACCTGCGCGTGATACCCGGCCGCTTCCAACTCCTGGCCTCGCCTGGCCAGCGCCTGATTGATTATTTCCGCCTTGTCCAGCGCCGACCGGAACAGCGGTTGCGCCACGCCGTGCACCTCAGCATCCAGCGGGTCGAGGAGTACGATTCCCAGGTCGGAAAAGACTTGCGCGTAGAAACTGGCGAACGCGCTGCCGAAAGTCTCTCCCTTGCGATAGGCAGGGGCCAGCAATTCCGTGATCTCCGACTGGCCGAACAGGGCCTCAATCTGCTGCGCCGCGGCCGTCACCTCGTCGCCAAAAAAAATCGAGCCAACCGGCGCTCCCTCCGTGTGGGGAACATTTACTGTGAATCGCTTCAGATGATCGGCGGCAGGAAGATTGAGCGCGTTGACTTCTGCCAGGTCGTGGTCCTCCGTGGCCAGCCAGAAGACCGGGACAGCGCCTGTTTTCTCTGCCAGCAGCGCAACCGTCACCGCTTTTAACACGCTGAACAACGGCCCGCCAAACAAGCCCACCTGTTGCCCCGTTACCACCGCCGCTGCGCCTTGGCGCAAGCGCTCAATGTTCTTGAGCGTCTTCGTGCCCGCGCCAAACGCCCGGTTCTGCCGCTCCAGGAGCGCGGCCATCTTCCGCCGCCGCTCGTCCGGATAGCGGACCGCCTGCAACTCTTCCTTCCACCATGCTTCCGCCAGGGGAGGACGCGCGTAGAAAGACCGCACCTTTTCAAAGTGATGGAGATAATCCTGGAACAGCCGGCTGGTGTGGGGAATGCTGGAAAAGGGAAGACACTCGGATTCCACAGTTCGGGGCTCCGCCATTGGCATAAGTAGATTGGACGCAAACAGGCGTGGCCGGTTTCACAAAATTAACGGCCCTGCCGTTGCGTCCTGCTGGACGATTGTAATAGAAGGGCAGTCTACCGCGGGATGAACGCCGATGATCGCGGATCAGAACAGCCAACAGAAGAGAAGCACGTTCATTCCAATCTGTGCAACAAGTGTCATCAGAGCTGCTTTTTTTATCTGCGATCATCGATCATCCGTGCAAATCCGCGGTAGGGCTCTTTGGCTCAACTCTTCTTTGCGCCTCCGCGCCTCCGCACCTCCGCGTTCAAATACCCGCCTTTCGTGTTTTCTCAGTGCCTCCGTGTCTCCGTGGTAGATCTTGTCGTTTAATTGCCGGCG
>DASVFK010000429.1:0-36706 GCA_036380095.1 Candidatus Angelobacter sp.
GTCCGGCTGCTGCAACGAATCGTCACGCTCGGCAGGTGACCGCGGTCACAGCCTGGCGTGTATACCCCGCTTAGGATAAATTCGCGAATTTTCTGGCTTCTCCTTTCTATCCGTCCTTCATTCAAGCCAGACGTCCTACTAACTGCAAGGGTCCTGGCGTACTTGCGCAGTTCCACCAGAACCCGGAAAGGACGATTATGATTACCAACATCCTTATAGCCACGGACGGATCTGAACTTGCTTCCAAAGCTGTTCAAGAAGGGCTCATGCTTGCTAAGCAGACAGGCGCAAAGGTCACGGCAGTGACGGTGACGAGCCCGTTTCATACTTTCACCACCGACCCCACGGTCGCCGGAAGCACTCCGGAAGAGTACAAGAAGAACGTTGCACAGCAAACCACCAAGACGCTCTCCGCCGTCTCGGAAGCAGCTGCAGCAGCGGGAGTGCCATGTGACACGGTTGCCGCAGAAAACGACCATCCGTATGAGGCCATCATCGATACGGCGCGGTCGAAGGGCTGCGACCTGGTGGTGATGGCGTCACACCGCCGCAGCGGGTTGAACGGGTTCCTTCATGGCAGCGAGACATTGAAGGTGCTCAGCCACTCGGACATCCCTGTCCTCGTCGGCTGATAGTGGGTACAGCAGGCGCGTAGTCAGGCAAACATTTGCCAGAGCCGCCGTGTCCCGTAAACACGAGATGCGGCTTCGAGGGGAATTTCTATTCAATCAACATGCAATCGCCATAGGAAAAGAACCTGTACTTCTCTGTAACTGCATGCTGATAGGCCCGCAGCACGTTCTCTCTTCCCGCGAAGGCTGCCACCAGCATCAGCAAAGTCGACTGCGGAAGATGGAAGTTGGTCAGGAGAGCGCCAACTACGCGAAACTGAAATCCCGGGTAGATGAAGATATCGGCCTCGCCGGTGCCGGCCTGGATGCGGGCTTGCTCTCCTGCGGCTACGCTGCCTGAAGCGCCTCCACGAGTTCCCGCGGGCTCAGACTCTTCAGCGGTTTTCGTGACAGAAGCCGCGTATTCCAATGTGCGCACCGTGGTTGTCCCCACAGCCACCACGCGCCGGCCCTGTTCCAAGGCGCGGTTGATCTGTGCCGCTGCCTGCGTAGAGATGGAAAACACCTCGCGATGCATCTTGTGGTCTTCCACCTTTTCGGCGTGAATGGGCTGGAACGTTCCCAGGCCCACGTGCAGCGTGATCTCCGCCATCTCGATCCTGCGCTCGTGGATGCGCGCCAGGATCTCGGGGGTGAAATGCAGTCCGGCGGTGGGCGCGGCGACGCTACCGCGCGCCTCAGGACGTGCATAGACCGTTTGGTAACGCTCGCGGTCTGCGGAACGGTCGGCGCGCGCGATGTAGGGCGGCAGAGGCACGTGTCCCAGCTTCTCCACCGCGGCAAAAAAATCCTCGACCGGCGTAAAGCGCAAGGTTCGCTCACCGTACTCGCCGCGGGAAATGATTTCCGCCTCCAACTCTGCCGCTGGCGCGCCAAAGACAATCTTTTCCCCCACGCCGAGCTTCCTTCCCGGACGCACCAGCGCCTGCCACTCCCGGGGGCCAAGCTGGCGGGTAAGCAAAACCTCCACACGGCCACGCAGGAAATCCTTTGCGGCTGGGTTGCGCGGGCTCACCGGCTGCGCGTGCTCTCCAGAACGGCGGCCGAACAAACGCGCGGGAAACACCCGGCTGTTGTTGACCACCAGAAGATCGTCAGGCCGCAGCAGCTCAGGAAAGTCTCTGAATCTTAGATCTTGAAATTTTCCAATCTGGCGATCAAGCCGCATCATGCGCGAGGCGCTGCGGTCGGCCAGGGGCTCTTGAGCGATTAACTCCTCATCGAGAGGAAAATCGAAGTCGGAAACCAGCACAGTTTGGATTATATTGGGCGAACCTCTCGCGACTCTTACCGAATCTTATCTGCTCAGGTAAGTTCGCAGTCCGGAGGCAGCCGCGCCATGCCGACCAACCACGATTCGTTGCGCCGCGAAATCTGCCGCATCGGCAAGATGCTGCACCAGTCCGGCTTTGTGGCCGGTTGCGACGGCAACATCACCGTGCGGGTTGGCCAGGACCTGGTCTTGGGCACGCCTACTTCGGTCTGCAAGGGAATGATGGAACCGGAAGACCTGGTGCTGGTGGACATGAACGGCGCGCAGGTCAACGGCAGCCGCCATCCTTCCAGCGAACTGGGCATGCATCTCTTGTTCTACGGCATGCGGCCCGATGTCCGCGCGGTGGTGCACGCGCATCCGCCCACAGCCACGGCCTTTGCCACCGTAGGCCAGGCACTGGACGAACCGCTGGTGGCGGAGGTGGTGGTCACTTTCGGCAGCATCCCCCTGGCGCCTTACGGTATGCCGGGTAGTTCAGAACTGCACGACTCCCTGCGTCCTTTCATCCCCAGTCATGACGCCATCCTCATGGCCAACCACGGCGTGGTCACCTGCGGACATGACCTGCTCAACGCCTACATGAAAATGGAAAAGGTGGAGCATTACGCGCGCATCGTGGCCGCGGCCCGGCAGCTTGGAGTGGCCAAGCCGCTTTCTCCGGAAGAGGTGCGCAAGCTCATGCAGGCACGGGAAAGTTATGCAGGCAATCGAGCGCCCGCGCACTCTGACTTGGAACGCTAGAAGCCTGGCTAGAACGCTCCGTTAAAGCGCTTCCAGGCGCGAAGTCCGTTGCGTCCGCGTAATGCCGCGTGCGCCCCAGACATGTTCCAGGCTCTCATGCGGGTCCACTTCCAGCGTGTATTGTCTTACCCCGTGGATCTTTTGTATGCGGTCCCGGATCTTCTCCACTTCGCGATGCAGGACCGGCCCGCGGATGGTGACATTTCCGTCTTGCGACAGGATTTCCAGCAGGCCGGCGTGGGTAAGCACATGTCCCAGGTGCGCGCGGACACGGCTGACCAGTTGATCGTCCGTGATGGCGCCGCCGCGATCACGCAGGCTGGACCGCAGCTCCGCCAGTTGGCCGCCGGCGCGGTTCAACAGGTCGCGGCCATGTTTGTTGACGTTATGGGCAACCACGTGGCCGACATGGACCAGCTTGTCGCGGACAAAGGCCCGGCGCTTGGCCCCGCGGTGCTCGTCAAAGGCGTACATGATGGTGGCCCCAATCACCATTCCGCTGACCAGGGTCAGCGTGTGCTCAAATCTCTCTCGTCCGGTCATGGCACCCCCATTCGCAAGTTTTCATAGGTTGGATTGGGGCAATGGCCGGGAAGAGGCCCGGGCCGGTTTACATTCGCGAGTTGCAGAACAAAAATTAAGGCGGCCCGAAGGCCGCCCCTGGTGGAAAGATCTTAGTTTGTCCTTACAGCAACTGCACGTTCTCTGCCTGCCAGCCTTTGGGGCCTTTGACGACGTTGAATTGCACCGGCTGGCCTTCCTTCAGGCTGCGGAAGCCGTTTGCCTGAATCGCGGAGAAGTGAACGAAGACGTCTTCGCCGTTCTCGCGGGAGATAAAGCCATAGCCTTTCGCGTCATTGAACCACTTAACTGTTCCTTGTTCCATTGTGTTACACGCATTCCTTGTTTCTGAATTTGCGCTTTTCTCGTAGTCTGTGCAGGCAGGATGCTTTGGAAGGCAGTACTGCTGTACAACTTTTCGAAAATTCGCGAGTCACATTATACCTAGGGTGTCCAGAGTTGTCTCTGGATAAAATCGCACTAGAGTAATACCCCGGCACGAACCTATGTGCTACCTTAGCAGGGCATCCAAATGATTGTAGGCACAGGAGTTGACATCGCCGAGGTGCCCCGGATCAGGGCCGCGGTGGAGCGCTTTGGAAACCGTTTTCTGGAGCGTGTATTCACCCCGGAGGAGGTCCGCTACTGTACCGCGAAGGCCAATCCCGCCGAACGCCTGGCAGCCCGCTTTGCCGCCAAGGAAGCGGGCATGAAGGCCCTGGGAACCGGCCTTCGCCTTGGCATCACATGGCATGACGTAGAGGTGGTCCGGCAGCCCGGCGGACGGCCGGCAATACGCTTTACCGGCAAGGCGGCGGAGTTCGCCGAACGCCTGGGCTGCAAGCGCGCGCACCTGTCTCTCACCCACACGGCAGAGCAGGCCATGGCGTTTGTCGTCCTGGAGGGAGACTAACGAAGAAATTGCCACGATTGCCAAAATCGGGTAATTGCCAGGAGTATGAATAGCGGCTTCGGAACCTGGCTTCTCGCGACAAGCTGTGCCCATTGTTGGCAATTTTGGCAATTCCGGCGATCATGGCAGTCTGGCTCACATGACCCAAGGTACCCTAAGCCCTGAAACCCAGCCTGTTTCGGCCCGGTTCACGCCACGCACGGTAATGTTTGCCGTGGGCCTGGTGAGCTTTGCCAGCCTGCTGCTGGAACTGGCGCTCACCCGCCTGTTCAGCGTGGTGCTGTTTTATCACTTCGCGTTTTTCGCCATCTCCGTGGCCCTGCTGGGACTGGGATCAGGCGGCGTGTTTGCGCATATCCGCCGCGAACGGCTTGGCCGCTTTCCTTTGGACGCGCTGGGCGCCTGGCTGTGCCTCATCAACTCGCTGTGCATTCTTGGTGCGGTGGAAGTGGTGCTGCACACTCCAGTCTCGCTTCAAGTCACCGGCCCGAACTTTCTCAAGCTGACGATCATTTACCTGGCTGCGGCCGTGCCGTTTTTCCTGACTGGCCTGCTGTTCTCCATGGTCTTTGCCCGCTCGCCGGGAGCGATCTCATTCCTATATGGCGCCGATCTGGCGGGCGGCGCCATGGCGTGTCTGGCGGTGGTGCCGCTCCTGAACCTGATTGGCGCGCCCAACGCGTTACTGCTTGCGTCGTTGGCCATGGCGGCCTCCGCGGCGCTCTGGGCGGGTCAGAACCGGCTGCGCGTTCTGGGCTTGGCGCTGGCTGGAGTTTTTGCCCTGCTGATCGCAGCCAACCATTCCGGACGCCTGCTTGATGTGGTCTACGCCAAGGGCCAGCTACGCGATTCGCAGTGGGTGGAGTTTGCCAAGTGGAACGCCATCTCGCGCATCGAGGTCAACAACCAGAACGGCGCCCGCTACGCGGTGATTGACGCTGACGCCACCACCGCCATCATGAACGCCGATCCCGCCAAGTGGGACCAGGACCAGCCGACGAATCCCACGCCCACACACACCGGCCTGCCTGCCGAGCCGGGCTTTAACTGGAAAAAGAGCCTGATGGCGGGGGCCCCAGCAGTGGCCAATGTGTTGAGGCCGAAGGGTGATTTCGCCATCATCGGCCCCGGTGGCGGCGTGGACGTGCTGCGCGCGGTGGCCAACGGCAGTCCCAGCGTCACCGGAATTGAAATCAATCCCACGATTGTCCATGACGTGATGCGCGGCCAATACGCGGACTATTCCTATCGTCTCTATGACCGGCCGGAAGTCCACATCCATGTGCAGGACGGGCGCTCCTACATTCGTGGCGCGGGCAAAAAGTACGATGTCCTGCAGATGACCCTCGTCGATACCTGGGCCTCTACCGCAGCCGGCGCTTTCGCCTTGAGCGAAAACAATCTCTACACCGTGGAGGCCTTCCGCGAATACTTCGACCACCTGAAGCCGGACGGCATGATCGCCATCACTCGTTGGGAGTTTCGCCAGCCGCGGGAGGCGTTGCGGGTGGTCTCGCAGGAAATTGAGGCGCTGCGCCGCATGGGAGTGATTGAGTGGCCTGGTGCGGAGTACTGGCGGCACTTCATCGTAGTGTCTGACGGCGACCTTAACGTGGACGGGCGTCCCGTGGTGGTCCTCGCCAAAAAGTCTGCCTTTACGGAAGATGAAGAGATCGCGGCCATCTATCATGTGCAACACAACGAGAACCTTCACGTTCTCTACACTCCGGGGATGGCTCGGGGGCGAGAGTTTGCGGCCTACCCGCAGGTAGCAAAGTGTTCTGAAACCAGCTCAAGCGCATATTGCGGCGCACTCAAATATGTCGCTCAACATCCGGCGGACGTTGCTGCCGCGGAGCCGTTCTATCAGTTGATCGCCAAGCATGACGTTTACAAAGAGATATTCACCGGTCACCCGGGACTCCAGTACAGCGCGCGCAACGACTACATCGCACGATATCCGTTCAATATTGCCCCCGTGGACGACAACGCCCCTTTCTTCTTCTTCACCTTGAAGACCGGATACGTGCTCAAGAACATCGCCGCCGGCACGGGTAAGGGCATGGATTGGCGCATTAACCTCGGCGTGGTGGTCCTGGGCATGCTGCTGATCATCTCGCTTCTGGCGGTGCTTGCGTTCCTGGTGCTGCCGCTGGCGTTGCATCGCCGGCATGAGGCGGCGCGCAGGACCAGTCTGGCGGCGTTGCTCTACTTTATCGCCGTGGGCTTTGGTTACATCCTGGTGGAAATCTCCCTGATCCAGCGCTTCGTGCTCTTCCTGGGACATCCCACGTATGCGCTGACCGTGGTCGTGTTTCTGCTGCTGCTTTCGAGCGGTTGCGGCAGCGTGGCCGCGCGGCGATGGATTGCCGGGCACTTCAGCCTGCTTCGGGCCCTCTCCCTGATTGCCGTCTTGATCGGGCTGAATCTCTTCTTTCTGCCTTTACTGCTGGCCGCCGCGGTGGGCTTGCCGTTCCTGGCCAAGCTGGCGATCAGCGGCGCCGTGCTGGCTCCGCTTGGTTTCTTCATGGGCATGCCTTTTCCCAGCGGATTGCGCCTGGTTGAAACCGTGGAATGGGCCTGGGCTTTGAACGCCGCTGCCAGCGTACTCGGCTCGGTCATGGCCATGGTCATCGCCATCCACTTTGGCTTGACGGCAACCCTGGCCTGCGCGGCCGCCGCGTACTTGATAGCCGCTGCCTGCTCCCGGACGTGGCGGGGTACTCCCCTGCCTGCCCCTGAACCAGTCTCCTGAAGGCCGGTTGGCTACCGTTCGCCCCCCTTGCGCGACCGTAAACTGGACTCATGACAAGGCCTTACCTGCCATCTGATATATTTTTTGCTTAGGACTACACGCAATTGCCTAGCCAAAAGCAACTCCGGTGGTCTCAACTTAAAGTAGGAATCACCGTCATTGCCGCGCTCGTGACCCTGGCCGTTCTCGTGTTTCTCATGAGCGGTACCGGCGGATTCTTCACCAGCAAGTTCACGGTAGTCACGTACTTTGACAATGCGGAAGGCTTGCGCTCCGGCCAGCCTGTGGACTTGCAAGGCGTTCCCATCGGCAGCGTGACGGCTGTGCGGGTTGTGCCGGGAAGGCCGGAGTCGCCGGTGCAAGTGGTGATGAGCATCAACAAGCAGTACAAGCCGTTCATCCGCTCTGATACCAAAGCCACGGTCTTGACCCAGGGAGTATTGGGCGAATCCTATGTCGATCTCGACAGCACTCAGGCCAAAGGAGCGGAGGTGCAGGATGGGCATGAGCTTCCTCCCGGAAACGCTCCTGGGCTGCAGGATGTGGTGCGCAGCAGCCAGGGCACGCTGGAGAACCTGAACCATCTGGTCAATCGCCTGGACCGCATCGTGGGCCAGGTGGAGAGCGGCAAAGGCACCGTGGGACAACTGATCAACGATCCCACCCTGATCAAGAAGATGAACGCCGTGGTGGACCAGGCGCAGCAACTCATGAATGACGTGACCAGCGGCAAAGGCACCATCGGCAAGTTCTTCACTGACGATACCCTGCACCGCAAGGCCGTGGATGCCCTGGACAAGATGGACCGCATCATCGACGAGATCAACAACGGCAAAGGCAACCTGGGCATGCTGGTGAAAGACGACGCGTTGATGAAGAACGCCAACCAGACCATCACCAAGGTCAACAAGTTTGTGGACGACGTGAACGCCGGCAAGGGAGCGCTGGGCAAGTTGGCCAAAGACGAACAGTTCGCCGCCCGCCTGCAGAACACCGTGGACAAACTCTCCAAGATCGCCGACCGGCTTGAAGCCGGCGAAGGCTCCGCCGGACAGCTTTTGCGCAACCCCTCCCTTTACAACAATACCGACCAGATGCTGATCGAGACGCGGGGCCTGGTCAAGGCCATACGCGAAAACCCGAAGAAATACCTGAACATCCACTTCAGGATCTTCTGATCCGGCTACCCAGGGCGCTGCGGACGCGTCTATGATGGTTGGTTGTGCCCAAGGCAGGTTTTTGAACAGCCCGCCATTCCCCATTTCTTGAGGTCAATTCCCATGCACATGTTCCGTATTCCGGCCCTCGCGCTTTTTGCACTCTTTTTGGCGGGCGCAGCCCTTGGCCAGGCACAGGTCAATAGCAAGAAGGAGCCTGCCGGCGCGAGCGTCCCCAGCTTTGACGCCGCGGCCCTGGACAAGGGCGCCGATCCCTGCGTTGATTTCTACCAATATGCCTGCGGCGGATGGGTCAAGAACAATCCCGTTCCCGCGGACCAGCCTATCTGGGGGCGGTTCGACGAGTTGGCGGAGCGCAACCGTGAAATCCTGCATGGCATCCTGGAGAAGGCTGCGGCACCGACAGCCGGCCGCACTCCGAACCAGCAGAAAATCGGTGACTATTACGCAAGCTGCATGGACGAAGCCGCCATCAACAAGAAAGGCGTGGCGGTGCTGAAGCCGGAGTTCGACCGGATTGACGCGGCAAAAGACAAAAGCGAGCTACCTGGACTTGTGGCACATCTGCACGGCCAGGGGATCGCCGTTCTGTTTAGCTTCTACTCCGGCGCTGACTTCAAGAATGCCAAAGAAGTCATCGGCCAGGCTGATCAGGGCGGTCTCTCGCTGCCGGACCGCGACTACTACCTGAAAGACGACGCCAAGGCGGTGGAGTTGCGCAAAGCATACCTGCAGCACCTGAACAACATCTTCAAGCTGCTCGGCGACTCTCCCCAACAGGCCCTGGCGCACGCCACAGCCGTCATGCGGGTTGAAACCGCGTTGGCCAAAGGGGCCATGGACCGCGTGGAGAGGCGCGACCCGGAAAAGGTCTATCACAAGCTCACGCAACAGGAGTGGCAAGCCCTGTCGCCTTCATTCTCTTGGCCACGCTACCTGGAAGGCCTCAACGCTCCCAAATTCTCCAGCCTCAACGTGGCTGTTCCGGACTTCTTCAAGGCGCTGGATGCTGAACTCAAGAGCGCCAGCCTGGACGACCTGAAGACCTACATGAAATACCAGTTTGTGCGCGGCCAGTCTGAACTCCTGCCCACTGTTTTTGTGGATGAGACCTTCGATTTCTATGGCAAGACCATGACTGGCACCAAAGAGCTGCGCCCGCGCTGGAAGCGCTGCACTTCGTCCGCGGACAGCGACCTGGGAGAGGCGCTGGGCCAGGCTTACGTGGAAACCGCCTTCCCACCCCAGGCCAAGGAACGCATGCTCAAGATGGTGCAGGCGCTCGAAGATGCGTTGCGTAAGGACATCCAGGGATTGCCTTGGATGACGGAAGCCACCAAGAAACAGGCGCTCATCAAGCTGCAAGCCATCGAAAACAAGATTGGCTATCCCAACAACTGGCGCGACTACAGCGCGCTGAAGATCGTGCGCGGCGACGCGCTGGGCAATTCGCTTCGCGCCAACGACTTTGAAATCCACCGCCAGCTCAACAAGATCGGCAAGCCGCTGGACAAACAGGAATGGCAGATGACCCCGCCCACCGTCAATGCCTACTACGACTCCAGCGAAAATGACATCAACTTCCCCGCCGGCATCCTGCAGCCGCCGTTTTATGACTTCAAGGCGGATGATGCAGTCAACTTCGGCGGCATCGGCGCCGTCATCGGCCACGAACTGACCCACGGGTTTGACGACCAGGGCGCGCAGTTTGACGCTGCCGGCAACCTGCACAACTGGTGGACCCCGGACGACGAAAAGGCCTTCCAAGAACGAACCAAGTGCCTCGTCAACGAGTATGACGGCTTTGTGGCTGTGGATGACCTTCACGTTCGCGGCGCCCTCACGCTGGGCGAAAACACCGCGGACAACGGCGGCGTGCGCATTGCCCTGATGGCCCTGCTCGCCTCCATGGCCGCAGACCAGCAGCGCGTCCCCGCCAGGATCGGCGACTACTCGCCGGAGCAGCGGCTCTTCCTGGGCTGGGGACAAGTCTGGTGCCAGAACCAGACGGAAGAAATGGCGCGCCTGCTGGCGACGGTCAACGAACACTCGCCCGGCAAGTATCGCGTGAACGGCGTGGTCTCCAATATGCCGGAGTTCCAGAAAGCGTGGGGCTGCAAGGCCGGCCAGCCCATGGTGCGGGCGAACGCGTGCAGCGTGTGGTGAGACTGTCTAAGAACCAAACGGCACGGATCTGCGCGGATAGGCGCGGATTGAAATCGCAAGCTGATGAAGATGCCCGCCACATTAGCGTTCAAGCTCGACCAGCTTTGACGTTTCGCGGTCCCATCGCCATGCGGCTTTGTCTCCTGTGAGGTGGACCCCGCCGACCCAGCGATCTATAGCGTTTAACTGGACGGCATCGGCTCGGCCCTCAAACACTTGGCGGCCGGCATCAGTGATGGTCACCGGCGAGCTTGCCCACTTCTGCACTGCGGGGCCGTACTCGCTCAATCGCAAGCCGCTTGCGTCCGCCGCCTGTACGAGCGGATGTTTCGCGGAAGCCAAGTCAAGCAGCAGCCGGAAGAACGAGAGGTCTCCCATGAAGAGGAGCTCCTCTGCGCGCTGCACGGCGAAAAAGAGCCTGAGCGCGGATACCGGCCCGTGCTGGTGCAGGATCTCAAGCGCCTGGTGCTCCGTTCGCGAGAGACCATTCTGCGCGGAAGGAAATTGCTCCAGGTGGCGGCGCAGCGCTTTTTCAAGAAAAGGCAAAGCTGAAGTATCGGACGTCAGCAGGCGCTCGATCTCTCTAGGATCGGGCGAAGAAAAGGCGACCCAACCGGCCTGCGCCAGGCGGAACTGCACGTCGGTCACGCTCTGGCGTGTATCGGCGAGCGAAGCCAACTGATCTGAATTGAGCTGGCCCAAGCCGACGAAATCCTCGATACCCGGATACTGCCCGATACAGATCAAGCTGATCTTTGGCGCTCGCCGTTGCTGACGGCCCAGCCAATCCAGCATCCGTAACAGCATGAGCTGGTCGGTGAGGCGGTGGTCCATCCACAGAACAACTTCTTCATAGGCAGCACCGCTTTCCAGCGTGTGCTGCCACTCTTGCGCCATCTTGCGCGCCTCCTCAAGGGTTGCGTAACCGGCTTCGGCATGAAAGCGCGCGCGGGCTTCGCACCAGGCCTCGGGGCTGAGCGCGGCAGGCGCTGGCCCTTCATCGAGCAGGTCGCCGTAAATTTTCACTTCTCCGGGAAGCCCCGCCTGCCGCAGGGTGCCGGCCACAGATTCTCCGTCGGCGATGTGAAGCATGTGGGGTCTCCTTGTTTCCTGCTCTTTCAGCACGTCTTCAAGCGCGGGCAAAATCTCGGCCGCGTAGCGCGAAAGCATGGGACGGAGTTTCTCCCGGGCACGCGTCACCAAAGAACGAACCGTACTTTCGGGGACACCCAGGGCCTGGCCCACGCGCGCATGGCTCAGCCCATCCAGGTGAAACATGGCGAGCGGTACGCGATAGCGCGCAGGCAAACGGGCCACCGCGTCCCAGACGCGCTGCTGCAACTCGATCCGCTCAAGCCGCGCAAGGGCCGATTCCGCTTCGGCCGGTTTGGCCAGTAGATCCAGCTCAGCGCGCGTGTCCGCCAGGCGGTAAAGGTCTGGCCGAAACGCCCGCAGCCAGTCAATCGAGACGCCAAAGACGATGCGCCGGAGCCACGGCCCGAATTTTGCCGGATCGCTCAACATGTCCAGGTTGAGCCAGGCGCGCAGGAAGGCTTCCTGCGCAAGATCTTCAGCTTCATGGCGGTCGCGCAGCAGCGTGCAAGCCAGAGCGTAGATCGGCCGCTGGTAGCGGCGGATCAGCTCGCTAAAGGCCTCACGATCAGCTTGCCTCGCCCGGAGGACCAGTTCGGCATCAGAGATCGAGGTCATTCTTCCGCTAACAGCTTAGTCGAGTTTTCAAGAGCAAACGCTGCAAAGGGTGGCGTTCATGAACTGGTTGTGATCATGCGACTTCAATCCCACGAACGACTGTCATCCTGACCGAGTCCGAGGGAGCGGAGCGACTGAGGCCGAGTGGAAGGATCCCGAGGAACTCTCGTCTGTCCATACGGATTCAGGGAATTTCAGCGAGGAACCCTCTTCCTCCACGCCGACGAGCGGTCCTTGTTATCTGAAAGGGCGGGTTGACTTGTTTCCGCCGTTTACTGCGTGGCGGAACCGCCAATCGCCACCAGCCCCGTCGACTCCGCCTGCTCATGCGCATGATACGACGACCGCACCAGCGGCCCTGACTCCACATGCTTGAATCCCATCTGCAGAGCCTCCCGTTTCATGAAGGCGAATTCATCCGGCGTGTAATAACGCGCGATCGGCAAATGGTCTTTGGAAGGTCGTAGATACTGGCCGATGGTCAAGATATCGACCTTGCGCCCGGCCAGGTCGCGGAAGACTTCGAGCAACTCCTCCATGGTCTCACCCAAGCCGACCATCACGCCGGTCTTGGAGACCATCTCCGGGGCAAACCGTTTCACGTTGCTGAGCAAGTCGAGCGTGCGCTCGTAGCGCGCGCCCGAGCGCGCAGCGCGATAGAGCCGCGGCACGGTTTCTGTGTTGTGGTTCAGGATTTCCGGTTTGGCATCCACCACGATCTGCAGGCAGTCTTCGTGGCCCTGGAAGTCAGGGATAAGCACTTCCACCTGGCAGCCCTGGGCCTGGCGGCGGATCTCCTGGATGGTGTGGGCAAAGATTTTGGCCGCGCCCTGGTTATCGTCGTCGCGGTTCACGCTGGTGACCACGGCGTGCTTCAGCCCCAGTGCGGCCACGGCTTCCGCCACGCGGCGCGGTTCGTCCCAATCCAGCGGCTCCGGCTTGCCTTTGGGCACGGCGCAGAAACCGCAATGGCGCGTGCACAGGTTGCCCAGCAGCATGAACGTGGCGGTCTTGTGGTTCCAGCACTCGCCGATGTTAGGACACTGCGCCGATTCGCACACCGTATGCAGCCCCAGCGTGCGCGCCAATTTCTTGAGATCGTGATAATTGTCGCCCAGCGGTGCGCGCGCCTTCAGCCACTCCGGCTTGGGCTTGGGACGCCGCGGCATCAGGTCAATCTGTACGAGTTCTGCAGGGCTGGCCATACGCTCAGGGAACTTCATATTGTACGATGCCCGGGCACTTCCGATTGATTCACACACTGCGGTAACTTTCCCGGAGACGCCCATTCCGCCTAACATGGGCCTTTCAGGAGGCGCTGCTTTGAGCGGGGACTTTACAACTCTTTGGCAATGGACGCGCGAAAAATGGCTCCCTCTCCGGCCCTTAACACCGTTCCTGGCATCGGGCCTCACTTTGGGCGCCGGCTTTTGCACGGTCCGCCCGCTGCGCATTTTCCTTCTGTGCCTGGCGCTAGGCCTTTTCTTGGAAGTAGCGGCGGATTTTGCCCGGACCCTGCTCGACCGTGAGACAGGGTATGCGAGCTACCAGGGTCCGCCGCAGACGATCCCGGTGACGCCCGCGCAACTTGCGCTCGCTGGGGCGCTTGCCCTCGTCTATTTCTTCATGATCTTTGCCGGATTGGCAATGTTCTTTCTGCCCTCTGGTCTTGGCCTGGTTTTGATCGTTCTCGGGGTCCTTGCGCTTTCCTCTCTCGCCGCCTGGCGCAACGTCCGGCTGTGGTGGCGTGAAGGCGCGGACTACGAGCAGGCGTTGAAAGAAGAATCCAACATGTCGCACAAGCTGCGCATTCCTCCGGTGCGATAAGAGCCCGAAAACACCTCACCACAGATCACACAGATTCAACGGATATTGCCGCACTACCCTGTGCTTTGATCAGTTCCATCTGTGTCATCCGTGGTGAGGTCTTATGCGATCACAGCGTATGCAGATACGCGATCATGTCCTGCACCTCGCCCTGGGAAAGTGAATCGCCAAAGCGGGGCATCATGCCGCGGCCCTGAAGAATGGACTGAATCACGTGCTCGTCTGTCGCCGTGAGACCGCTGGGCAGATAAGGCTTGTTGTACATGCCTTTCAACCCCGGGCCTTTGTTGCCGTGCGTCGAGTACGCCGGATGGCAGCTCAGGCAATAGATGTTGTAGACGCGCCGGCCGCGGGCCTGTTGCGCGTTGAGACCGAGTTCGGCGTCGGACATTTTTTCCGGGTCCTTGCCGCAACCGGCAGCCAGCACCGCAATCGTAAGCAGGAGAAGGATGGACGCTGTTCGCATGAAATGACTATTATGTCTGTGGCGGGCCGATTTGCAAATGGGGTCCCCCATTCGCGCGGGTTTCGCGCCTCGGGGTCAGAAAATCCCGGTAGTGGGTTAGTTTTGAAAAAACTGGTCCATTACCGGTATCAGCGTCTAGCGATTCGCTTGCGAATCGCGGGCCTTTAGGCAGACGTTCCCTCGGAACCGCTCTTCTGTGCTTCCGTTCTATGCCGGTCAAGATCAAACGGGCGTATGAGAAGCCTTCGCTGGCCGATGGCGAACGCGTGCTGGTGGACCGCCTGTGGCCGCGCGGCGTGAAGAAGGAAGCGGCGCGCATCGATCACTGGCTCAAGAACCTTGCTCCCTCAGACACTTTGCGCAAGTGGTACCACTCCAGCGACAACTGGCTGGTCTTCAAAAAGCGCTATTTCAAAGAGCTGTCGACGCCGGAAGCCAACCACGACCTGACCAGGCTCTATGAATTGATCAACAGCCATGAGCAGGTAACGTTGATCTACTCCTCCAGGAACCTGGAGCGCAACAACGCCGTGGCGCTCAAAGAGCTGCTGGACGGAAGCAAGAAGCCGCCTTCGAGCAGCGGCCCGGCAAAAGCAGCGGCCATGCCGCGACGCGCGGTGCGGCGGCGTCCGAGCTGAAGCCCGATGATCCTCCGTCCCCTCGAGCCCACGCCCCGCTCCCGCGGCGATTTCCTTTCTGCCTGGGACGTGGTCATGCGCTCGCAGAAACAGCGCTATGAAAGCTGCTGGGTGATCACTCAGCCTTCGCATGCCGCGCTCTCCGGAGAAATCGCGGCACGGCTGAGCGGCCCGCAGGTCCCGCGCCTGGAGCCGGAACTGGTGCGCGCCATCGCCTTGCACGATGCCGGCTGGGGCATGCCGGACGCCCAAGCCGTGATGCGCAGCCGCGCCGGCGGCGGCGCGTGTCCCAAGTCGTTTCTCGAAGCCGGCGGGGGAGAATTTGTCACCGCCTGGACGCAATCCATCCTTACCGCGCAGTCAACCTTGCCTGCGGGCGGGTACATGGTGAGCCGGCATTTCTGGCGCATCGGCAAACACCGGCTGGAGACGGCAGCCGACAGCGCGGCCGATCGCGGCAAACTGCAAGCCTTCTTGGACTCAGAAGCCCAGCGGCAAAAGAAGCTGGCCGCGAAGCAGCAACGATCGTTCGAAGAACTGGAGAAGCTGGCCGATGTTTTGCAGTTTTGCGATCTCCTCTCGCTCTATATCTGCTGCGGCGCGCAGGAGAACGTGGAGCTTCCGGAATACTTTGGCGTGCGGGTGAAGCTGCGCGTGGAAGCTGAAGGTTACAAGCTGGATCCGGCGCTGGTGGAGGCAGGCTCACAGTTTAAGGTGGCGGCGCTGCGGCATCCGGCCACGAAAGAAAAGTCAGGGGAAGAACTGACGGTCCGGTTTAGCTGATATTGCTACGTTCAGAAAACCGCACAGGCAGGAGTGCCCTTCGACAAGCTCAGGGCAGGCTCGGGCCACCAGATTATCTTGCGCGAAATGACCGGTGACTCTTGTACGGTCTTTCAATTACCAAGTTACCAACTTACCCAATTACCAAATCTCAATGCTCGTGCTCGTGCTTCGCCGCCTGCTTGTTCTGCAGTTGCCGCTCCACGGACCATATCTCGTCCGGCGTCTTCTCCCACGGATACACGTGCACCATCCAGCCGAAAACGTGCGGCATAAACGTCCCCCCGGCGGCTTCGCATTCCTGGCGTGTGGAAATCGAACCTTGCAGTCCGAACCTGGCGTTCTTGCCCAGCATCTCGAACTCACGGCCCTGCGGCGGCCGGCACATGTTCACGTGCTGGTGCCACTGCGCCACGCTGAGCGGAACGCGTTCGTTGATCTGGTCTTCACTGAAGCGCACCGGTGCGGTGTACATGGCGCCGATCAGCTTGTAGTCGCCACCGTGCTTCTCGTAAAGCAGAGATGTCGGCTTGGTGGCATCGAACTCAAAGGCCGCGTTGAAGGCGTATTGATAGTTGGTGAAGTGATACATCGGCTGGGGGACGTTGGGCAGGAAGATCTGGAAGCCTTCTCCCAGGGCGACCTTGTAGTCGCGATACTTCTCCAGGGCCGTTCGCGCCTGCTCCACCACTTTCTGCGCTTTTTTTTGGTCGCCGGGCTGGGGATCGCGCAGCGCGCTCATGTGCATGTGCGCGGCCATGTGTTCATGATCATGATGGCCCTTGTGGCTCATGGCTTGCGTGGTGGCGCCCAGATCGGCTGGGTCCTGGCGCTGGGCTTGGCCTTGGTCTTGGGCGTAAAACGCTGCGGACAAAAAAACAAGAACAACGAATGCGGCGGCCTTCTGCATGGATGTCTCCCCCGAGTACAGCCGACCATAGTAAACCCGCCCCCACAGGGAAAGTTACTTTCGGTACCAAACTTTGCCCAGGCCAGCGGGTTAGTATGGGCCGAAAACAAGGGGAGGAAGACTCATGAGGAAATTCACCAGCAGTCTTATGATCACAAGCGCTCTGCTGCTTTCTTTGAGCGCCATGGCGCAGCAAACGCCGGGTGACGGCCAGGACCAGCCCGCGGCCCGCGCCGGCCGGCGCGGCGGACCGGGGCGCGGCATGGCCTCGCTGGCCCAGAAACTCAACCTCACCGACCAGCAGAAGCGCGAGTTCCGGCAGATCGCCATGGAATCGCGCCGGCAATCGATGGCCGTCCGCAATGACGGTTCGCTGAGCGACGCCGATAGAAAGAGCAAACTTCAGCAAGTCCGCAAGCAGTCGCACCAGAAGATGTTTGCCGTGCTCACGCCGCAGCAAAAAGAGCAGCTCAAGCAGATGCGGGAAGAACGCAAGAAGGAAGTGGACAAGAAGAAGGGCGATCAGGCGTCCAGCGCGAAGCCCGCGGCGGCGGAAGACGACGATCCTTTTGCCGGCATGACCAACGATGATGATGACGGCGGGGTCAACGGCCGGTAGTTAGGGAGCTTGAAGCAGAGAGAGACGCCGCAGTGCCGCGTCTCTCCGTTCACGATATTCGCACACCGGCAATGCCGCCCTAATGCCGTCATTGCATCGTAGAGACGTGGCGCCGCCACGTCTCACCGTTTTACGCTTTGCATTTCCCGTTGCTCACAAATCGAACCACGATTGTGAGCGGCGGCCCTGCCGCATTTCCACCGCGTAACCGGCTTATTTGGCTTTTCTGGCGGCGCCTTCCGTGATGCTCACCGCGCCGGCGTGACCGGCGCTCATCTCCGCGTTCAGCCAGCGGTCCACCAGTTTCTGCAGGCACGCCTGGCCGCACAGATGCTTGACCGTGGCGTCGTGGGCCGCCATGTTCTCCCACGGATAGATCTTCAAGAGATCGCGTGCGGGCGCTTCCGCGTGCGGGCTGTAGGGCTCGGTCCACGCGAGCCACCAGTGGTCCACTGTTCCCTTCTGCTTGCCGCAGATGTCGCAGTTGAAAGTTTCAGTCCACGTCATTTGGCTCCTCATTTTCGTCCACTCTCAATACAGGACAAGCTAACCGAGAACGTGCAAGGATGCAACAGCGCCGGACGTCCATCACCTGCGATGAACTCGCATACTAGGCGGTGGATGGTTCACGGGAAACTACCCACTATCACAGCGCCGGCCCCACGATCTCGACACCTTGGAATGCAAAAAACCGTAGGCATGCCATTTTTTGCCACTGGTGTCTACGCTTTTTGGAATGCATCGTTGCCGCGCAATCAATACCCTGTAGTTTTCCGAGGTTTCAGTACGGCTTTTCCACACATTTCATAGCATTTGCATCTTTTAACGCGGCGTTCACCCATAGAGAATGGGAGCTGGATAGGATTTCCGGCGCGGAAAAAATTGTTCTGTTTCTGAGTTCTCAAACACGAGACCCGGCAGTATCATTTCTGCGCTTAAAAAATTAGGGCCCCCGCCCGTGATACAGACTGTTACAAGCACCTTCACTAGGAGAGAAGGCAAATGATGTCAAGCTTACTGAGTTCCTTGCGACGGACACTTGCCGCAGCGGCGCTGGTAGCTGTATCCAGCCTGTTGCTGGTTGCGCAGTCCACCACCGATGGCGCCATCGGTGGCACTGTGTTCGATTCCAACGGCGCCGTGGTTGCAAAAGCCAAAGTGGTCATCCACAACAACGGCACCAACGCCGAAAAAACAGTCATCACAGATGATTGGGGCTATTACCGCGCAATCAATCTGACATCCGGTTCCTACACTGTCACCATCAACCAGCCGGGCTTTGCGCCGTATAAAGCGACGCAGGTCATCGTGCAAGTGGGCAGCGTCACCGACGTTTCGCCGCGCCTCGCGGTCGGCGCCAAGACGGAGACCGTGGAAGTAACCGCGGAAGCGCCGCAGATCAACTACGTCTCGCCGGAATTCGCTCCCACTCTCAACCAGATGGCCATTTCAAACCTGCCCATCAACGGCGGACGCTGGTCCAGTTTTGCCCTGCTGACGCCCGGCGTGGTCAGCGACACCAACGGCTTTGGCTTGCTCAGCTTTCGCGGTATCAGCACTCTTCTCAACAACAACACCGTGGACGGCGCCGACAACAACCAGGCGTTCTTTTCTGAAGAGCGGGGACGCACCCGCGCCGGATACTCCACGCCCAAGGCCGCAATTGAAGAGTTCCAGGTCAACACGTCGAATTATTCCTCGGAATACGGACGGTCAGCCGGCGGCGTGATCAACACCGTGACCAAGAGCGGCACCAACGCGATTCACGGCGAAGCGTACTTCTACGATCGCGACAATACATGGGGCGCGGCCAATGCCTTTACCACCATCAACGTTCAAACTTCTCCCGGAGTGTTCGCCAGCCAGAACTTCAAGCCGACGGACTGGCGCAAGATCGCTGGCGGAGCGGTGGGCGGGCCCATCATCAAGGACAAGCTGTTCTTCTTCGTCACCTATGACTGGTTTCATCACAACTTCCCCGGAGTGGCGCAGGTAGCCAATCCCGGCGGCCCCACCGGCTTCTTCGCCAAGCCGACCTGCATCGGGTCCAACCCATGGAGCAGCGGCAACCTGTGTGACGCGGCTTCACAAGTTGGTACCTTGGCGGCGCGTGTGTTCGGCGGAAACACGGTGGCCAATGCTGCCCTGGTTGGGGACCCGATCAACGGCCTCTGGGCCCAGGACTTGAATGATTTGAACACCCTGCTCGGTCAGGTGCCGCGCACCGGCGAGCAGAACATTCTTCTGCCCAAGATCGACTGGAACATCAGTTCCAAGCACCACGCTTCGTTCTCGCTCAACCGTATGCGCTGGGCATCGCCTGCGGGCATTCAGACAGCCGCCGCCGTGACCCGCGGCAAGGCTGACTTTGGAGACGATTTCGTGAAAGACACCTGGGGCGTGGCCAAACTGAATTCGTACATCACCCCGACCCTGGGCAACGAACTCCGCTTCCAGTACGGGCGCGATTTTGAATATGAATTCAGCCAGGCGCCCACGCAGTACGAGTTGAACCACCTGGTCAACTCTCCCACTTTCAAGAATCCGCTTGGCCTGCCGCCGGGAGTGGCGATCAGCAACTTTATTACGATTGGCACCCCGAACTTCCTGCAGCGGCCCAACTTCCCCGATGAAAGCCGCAGCCAGGTTGCCGATACGGTCACGTTGGTGCGTGGAAAGCACAACCTCAAGTTTGGGGTTGATTACAGCCACGTGAGCGATAATTCGCAGAACCTGTTCAATGGCTTTGGGACCTACAACTACAGCAGCCTGTTGAATTATTTCAGTGATCTGCATGTAGCCAATAGCTGCGTCGTCAGCGGCCAACCCGCGCAGTGCTACACCAACTTTAGCCAGGGTCTGGGCCTTCCTGGATTGGAGTTCACCACCAACGAGTATGCTTTCTTTGCCCAGGACGACTGGAAGATCATGCCGCGCCTGAGCCTCTCGCTGGGCCTGCGTTATGAATACCAGGCAATGCCGAGCACTGTGCTCGCCAACCCCCTTGTGCCCCAGACCAACAAGCTGCCGAACGATACGAACAATTTTGGCCCGCGCATCGGCTTCGCGTGGGACATGACCGGCGGCGGCAAGACGGTGCTGCGCGGCGGCTACGGCATCTACTATGGCCGGACCATCAACTCCACCATCTTCAACGCCCTGGTCAACACCGCAGCCTCCGGCTCGCAGGTCTCTCTTACCTTCAATCCAGGACAGGCAGGATCGCCGCAATTCCCCGCGATCCTCACCAACCTGAGCGGGCAGGGACGCAACGTTACGTTCTTCGATCCTCATTTCCAAAACCCGCAGATCCACCAGGTGGATTTAACCGTGGAGCACGACCTGGGTTGGGGAACGGTGTTTTCGCTCAGCTATCTCGGCAGCCTCGGCCGCGAGCTTCCTGACTTTGGCGACACCAACATCTGCCCCGGCGTCATCTCCGGCACAGCGTGCACCAAGCCTGTTCAGGCCATCACCTACAACGTGAAAGCCGGGGGCATCATTCCCGCGGGAACCACCTTCACCGAGCCGCTGTTTATCCAGCGCATCAACCCGAACTTTGGTTCGATGACTGATATTTTCAGCGGTACCAACAGCAGTTATCACGCGCTGGCGATGCAATTGAGCCACCGCATGAGCCATAACATCCAGTTCACGGCTAATTACACCGTGTCCAGCGCGACTGATTACGGCCAGAACCAAAGCACCTTCTCCGATACCAACGACCTGTTTATGCCGCTATCGGTACCGAACGCCATAGGCCTGGAAAAAGGCCGTTCGATCTATTCCGTGCCTTACCGGCTTGTCGTGAACGCAGTTGCAAGGTCGCCGTGGAAAAGAGATGGATGGGCAGGATGGTTTACCAATGACTGGCAGATCTCTCCCATCTTCCAGGTCCAGACCGGACTTCCCTTTACCATGACCACCTCCGGAACGCCCACCGCGACCGCGCCGGACAGGGCCATAGGCTCTGGCCTTACCGGTTCGGGAGGGGCAAACCGTCTCGACCTCTTTGGCCGAAACACCTTCCGGCTGCCGCGGACCTGGGTCCAGGATTTACGTGTGGCCAAGAACCTCTCTTTCACCGAGAGATACAAGGTTGAGCTGCTTGCCGACTTGTTCAACGTCGCCAACAAGCAGAACATCACAACCGTAAACAACCTTGGCTATACGATCAGCGGCAACACACTCACTCCGAACACCCTCCCGTTCGGCATACCACAGAACTCCAACAACAACTTTGTTTACACGCCCAGACAGCTGCAATTGGGCCTCAGGGTCCACTTCTAAAGGACTGTTGAAGTCGCAACCCGCGCGGCAGCTTCACGCTGCCGCGTTTTTTTGTGCGTAGCGGACCCTTTGTTTCCACTGGACTTTCCTCGTAACCTGGCCCGCAATCATCTTGTGCTATTTGAGTACCTTCGTCAGATAGTCGACCGCCCTCTCCAGCACTTCGTCCTTTCCCGCGCGAATTCCCTTCAGTGTAGGACGCACTTCAATGTCCGGCTTCAGGCCCACGCGCTGAAGCTGGCGCCCGTCCGCGTGCCGGACAGCCTGACCGGTAAAGCTGATCCAGATTCCTCCCGGGACGCAGAATGAGGTCACGTCGCCGTTGGCGCCGGCCGTGGGACTGCCGATGAACTTTGTGCCGCCGGCCGCCTCAAAGAACAAACCGGTGTGCTCCGCCTGGCTGATCGCGCGTTCATCGATCAGCATTACTGTCTTGCCTTTGTACTTCCACTTATCACTGCGCGGAATTCTCTGCTCGAAGGTCTGAGCCGTGGAGGAAGTTGCGATCTCTCCCATCGGCGACTCCGGAAACATGGCTACGCGTCGAGTGAATACCGCTCCCACAACGGAATCTTTCTCCGTCAGGCGCGGAGCAATGGCCCAGGCTGTGCCCCTGGGATAGGTGCGGTCGTCAAAGATGATGGCCTTGGTGTCGCGAAACTTCTCGAACATCTCGTCCACCATGGAGACTTCCAGGCGGTCCAAGTCGGCGTAGCCAATCGCCGGCGAGAGCAGCGTATAAGGCGGGCCGCTTCGTTCCGAGATCTCGCCCTTGAGATAAGCGCCCTTGTGCAGCAACTTGAGCTCTCTCACCTGGCCCTTGCCGTCGCGCACCGTCACCGTGGCCGTGGAGCCTTCCGGTCCGTTAATCAAGGCGCTTACTGCCCGGTGCGCCTGCCATTGCGGAGTGGAAGCGGATATGTACCGGCTGATTCGCGCCAGGCGCTCCTTTGCCTCCTCGCCGTCCACCTTCAGGATTACATCTCCAATTTCCACGCCGGCCTCCTGAGCGTCTTTCGCGGCCTCCTCATTCAGGAAACCAACCACCACCGGCAGGCCTTCCACCATCTGCAAACGCAATGGGCTTGCGGCGACGCCAAAATACTCGCGTAGGGCCGGGCTGACCACGAAGCCGTGGCCATCGTGAAATCTGGTCGCCATCTCCGCCACGGTCAGGTTGTAATCGAGCACGTTTCCCGCTTTTTCCAGCCGTGGGATGTACTCTCGCAGCACGCTGTCCCAGTCTTCTCCCATCAGGTCTTTGTAAGGAAAAAAATAGTTGATCACGGTCCAGATCTTGAAAGCCGCAAGAATGCGGTATTCGCGGGCGGGATAGCTCATCTCCGGGTACGGCTTTTCCTGCATGATGGAAGCGCTTGCGGCCACATGCCTGCGGCTGCCCGGAGATGTCTTGAAATTCTTCGCCAGAGCCAGGGCCTGCTGGAATGCCGGGTTCTCATCTCCCGTCGCCGGCGAGGGCTGCACCGTCTCATCCGCTGCAATGCCTGTGCTGCCGTCCGCGTAGATCAGTTCGCCGAGACGGATCTCCGCTTCCACTCCATCGGCGAGCTTGAACCGCTGCGTGGATACGAAGGCAGAATCGTTGATCGGCCCTTCGGCCACGATCGCCGCTTTGCCCGCGGCCTCCAGCGCCAGCGCCTCCGGCGGAATTTGAGAATTTCCGTTGACCAGAAAGACAATCGGCAAATCTTTCGAGCTTGTGCCGGGTGAGATCCTGGCGCGCTGCGCAATGAAGAATGCGGACTCGTATCCTCCCGAGGTGCCTCCGCGCTGCGGGACAAACCCAACGTGCATCCTGCGGCGCTCGCCGGGCAGCGAGAGCGGAGTTGACGTAAGCATGTTCCCCAGCTTCCCGTACTGGAACACCACGTTCACGCCTGCATCCTGGTCCTCAGCGGGCGGCGCCGGCAAGCGCAGGTCAAACAGCACGGCCTTCGCTTTGGGGAGTTCTGTTGCCACCGCCGCGGTCCGTTGCATGATTGAGCTGAAAGAAAACTCTTCGCCAAACCTGCTCAGGCTGACGACCAACACCCCGTCCGCCAGCGTGCGGAAGCTGGGGTCTAGCGCATCTGCCGGCGTTGCATGCGCTCGCCCTGGCGGATCACGCCGGACCCTGGTGGCAGGATCGCCCAGCGCTTGCAACATTCCCTCAACCGCATCCGCATATTCCGCGGGACTCTTTGCCTGGTTCACCTTGGCGATGGCTTCCACCCCAGCCTTGTCCCAATCAATGTCTTCGCGATAGCCCAGATAGGGATGGAAGTACTTGATGGCGCCCCACAGCTTGCCCAGGGCCACGAGTCTCTGCACCCGGAGAGTTTCGTCCGCCGGCGGCTGCGCTTGCGCGGCAGACTCCCGGCACGGCGCCGCGATGCAAAGCAGCAGAACCAACGCCGCGCACCGGTTGGAATTCGCATGAGTCATAGGCATGAAGGCTCGCTTTCTCGCACGGAATCATCGGCTTCAAAAAAGCAAAAGTCAAACTACCTTTTGTTCGGCAACAACGCGATCTTCGGCTGTTCCAGGCAAAGAATCACACTCGATTCGGCGGCCTTGCGACTCTGCGTGCCGCAAGTCATCGTGATACGATTTTCCCCCGATGAGGTGAACTTGCCATGCCTGACATCACGCACATGATTCGCATCGCTGCCCCTGCCTCGCAAATCATCCCCCTGGTCTCCACCGGACGCGGCTTCACGCAATGGTGGGCGGAAGATGTGGAATCGGGTCCGGACGGAACGGTGCGGCTTGGCTTCTTCAATCGCTCAACCATCTACATCGTCCGCCCTGAAGGCGCGCCCACCCCCGCGCACGCCGCCTGGCGCTGCGAATCGGGCGACGAGTGGAGCGGCACCCGGCTTGTCTTTGATCTCCAACCGGCCGGGAACAACGAAACCGCGCTCAAGTTCGCCCACGCCGGCTGGAGAAATGCGACTGACTATTTCGTCTCCTGCAACACCACCTGGGGCGAACTCATGTACCGCCTGAAGGCCGCGGCCGAAGGCAAGTCGCCGGGCCCGCTGTTCGCTCGCAACGCCCTGGCCTACTAAAGCGCTTCTGTCGTCGCAGATCGTCGCTCCAATTGCACCGCCACGAAACCCAGACACCGGAAAGGCTGGAGTTTGCTTCCTTTCTCACTCCAGGACAAGATCTGCGGCAACTATTAACTTTCTCTTAACAATAAAAGCGGGAACCTATCGCCCAGGAGCGGCGTATACAGATGTGAAAGAGGTTGACGTTTTCAGGTGGCTGAAACCAAGCCTTAACAAAAAATTGCAAAATGCTGTCGATGTTCGCCGGTTTCAAACGTCTACATAGTAGTAGCGAACAATGCAAAGAGGAAACCCCATGTTGAGCTTTACGATTCACGAACTGGACGATATAGCGGTCTTTGAATGCAAAGGACGATTGACCCTGGAGGGCGCCAATGCTTTGCGTGACGCTGTGATGGCGCATCCCCGGGTCCCGGTTGCGGTTCTCGATCTTAAGCAGATCAGCCACGTTGATGCCGCGGGCGTGGGAACCCTGGCCTCCCTGTGGAATTGGGCGCAAACCGCCGGCACGCAACTCAAGTTGATGAACCTGACGCCGCGCGTGACCCGCGTGCTTGACCTCACCGGCCTGAGGCACGCTTTCACCATTTGTTCACCCCGTGACGTGCTTGACCTGTGGTGCCGTTTCCTGCATCGCGGTCACTGCACGGCTTCGGCTCCGTACCTGCAGGCAGTGGGATTCTGATAGTTATCTTCCTTCCTATCTGACAGTTATCTTCCCTCCTCTCACCCCCGGACCGTCTCCATTTTCCCTGCTTTTCCTTGCTCCAAATCAGGACGCCACCCCGCGTTCCGAGTGCTACAATTCAGGTATTCAGAAAAACGCCCTCGTCTAAGAACGCTCTGCTGGCGCCTCCCCTCGTCCCCCCAGCGACAGCAGAATCGCATAGAACTATGTGGAAGGAGTCACTGCCATGCGTCGTACTGTTTGCGTTTCGTTGGCCCTCCTCGCTTCTCTCGTTACCGCAATTTTTCTGGTGAGCTGTAGCAGTGGTACCCCCCGCGCTTTGGCTACCACCGTCAGCGTGCACATCAGCGATCCCGCGACTTGTGCGGCCCCGCAAGGCCTGTTCAGCCATGTCTATGTCACCATCACGGACGTGCTGATCCACCAGAGCGCAAGCGCGGCCGCCAACGATGCCGGATGGGTGGATTTGACCCCCAGCCTGAAGGGCGCGCCCGTACAAGTGGACCTGCTGGGGCAAGCGACCAACCAATGCTTTCTGGCCACCCTGGGCTCCACGGGCGTCCAATCGGGCACGTATCAGCAGATTCGTGTGATGCTGGCCGACAACACCGCCACCGTCACCGGCAACAAATGCGGCAGCGCGGTCAACTGTGTGATGCTGACCAGCGACCCCACCAGCACTCCGCACGAGTTGCTGCTCTCTTCCGAGTCCAAGACCGGCATCAAAATCCCCTCCGGGCAGCTTGCCGGCGGACAATTCACCGTCGGCGCGGGGCAGAACAAAGACCTGAACATTGACTTCAATGCCTGCGCTTCCATTGTCACGCTGGGCAATGGGCAGTTCCGCCTGAAGCCTGTGCTGCACGCGGGCGAAGTTTCGCTCACCTCGGCCTCCATCTCCGGGACCGCATTGGACAGCGCGACCCACGCGCCCATCATCGGCGGCAACACTGTGGTGGCCCTGGAGCAGAAAGACAGCGATAACGTGGATCGCGTGATCATGGAAACCGTGGCAGCTTCGAACGGCTCCTTTGTGCTTTGTCCCGTTCCTGCCGGAACTTATGACGTGGTGATCACGGCGATCAATGGCGCGGGCACAGCCTATGCCGCCACCGTGATTACCGGCGTGCAGCCCGGCAACGCGCTGGGCAACGTTCCTCTCACGGCAGCCGGCCTTCCGGCCACGATCAAGGGAACGATCAGCAGCAGCACCGGCGCAGCGGGCACGGTGGCGGATATCTCGCTCTCCGCCCTGCAGCCCATCACCGTGAACTCGGCCACCGTGCTCATTACCGCGCCTCTGCCGCAACTGCCGGCCGCTACCGCCACGCTGGTCACCGCGCCGGGCGCATCTTGTCCGGCAAACACCGACTGCGTGAATTACACGATTTCAGTGACCGCGGCCAACCCCAGCGTGGGCGCTTTTGTCACCACCGGCAGCCAGACTCCTGCGGCTCCTGCGGCGGGCACGGTCAATTACACAATGGATGCACTCGCCTTTGTTCCCGGCCAGGCCGCCACGGCGGACTGCAGTCCTTCACACCTGCAGACCAGCCAGACAACCACAAGCACGCCGCTCACTGCTACACCGGCTACCACGGTGACCGGAGCAACGCTGGCTTTCACCGGCTGCCAGTAAGAACCACACGAGGGGCCGTGTGTCCCGCTGGGACACGCGGGCCCCTTCATTATCCCGCTCAAAGTCCGCTGCCGGTCAGAAATTCTTCGGTCAGCTCATAGACCCGTTGCCCATGAAACTCATTTCCATTCCCCTTGAATCTGGAAGCCGGCCCAGTAATAGGGTGAGGACCAGCGCTTTTGCTTCCACATCTGAATCTGGGCGGCGCGCAACGCCGCGGCGGGCGCCATGCCATCTCTTTCCATCGCGGTGTAGAAATAGGCCATCAACCTTGCCGTAGCGGCATCGGAAACCTTCCATAAGCTGGCCACCACGCGGCTCGCGCCGGCATACATGAAGCCGCGGGTGAGCCCGATAAGTCCTTCGCCGTTGATCTCCTTGCCCAGGCCGGTTTCGCAGGCGCTGAGCACCACAAGGTCTGCGGGCAGGTCGAGGTTGTAGATGTCCTGCAATTGCAGAAAGCCGTCTTGCGGTTTGCCGTTCTTGTCTACCAATGAAAAGACGAGCCCGCTGAGCTCGGGATGTTCGCTGTTGAGCAGACCATGCGTGGCGAAGTGGACGATGCGATATTGGCTAAGCTGCGGACTCATGGCGGCAGCGCGAGTGGCGTCGAAATCCAGGGCCTCCATGCCTTTGCCCTTGGGCACGGACGCCATGATGGCGCTGGCTTCCTCTCTGGTAAACAAGAGGCGGGGCAGGGCAAGTTGGCCATCGCGGGCCAGCCCGACTTCAGCGACAGAACGGCTCAACAGTCCGGTGGACAAGCTGTCCGTCGCGGTGGCTCCTGGCGTCGTTACCGCAGATTCTTTCACCCGCGCCCCAGAGGAAGAGATTCGTGGGTCCTTTTGATCGAAAACCGGATCAGCCAGCACCGCAACTGTACGGGAGGCTGGCTTGCGGCCAAGTCTTTCCTCACGCAGGGCGCGAAGAACCGAAGCAGAAGGTAGATTCACGACCTCGTGGTTCACCACCAGCGGTGCAACGGACGAGGCCGAAGAACCAGCTTCAGGCGCCGGCAGCATGGCAAAAGGAATGTAGTGCAAAGCTCCGTCGGCAACCACCAACAAGCGTTTGTCTTTGAGTAGCGCGGCTACAGGGCCCAGGACCATCCCGCTCAGTCTGGCAGCAGCCGCGGAGACTTCAGCATCCATCTCGCCCAATGGCTTGTGGGCCTGCGTCTCACTTGTGCCAGCTCTTTTTTGCACCGTTAGGAGGCCGTAAAGATGCCTCGCCGCAGCGTCGATCTCTGCGCGTTTGGGAATCTCAAACGCGGACAACGCATCCGAGGTGACCAGGAAAACACAGCTATGTTCTTCGCCCAGAGAATATTCCAGGAGCAGTGTATTGTTGTCCAACAGCTGTTGCACCTGTTTTGAACTGATGGGTTGAGGTTGCGTCAAGGCTGCATAAGCGGGGCTGGCGGCTCGAATTTGTCCTTCCACGGCCTGATAGTCGGAAAGAAGATTGCTGATGTCCTTGTCCACGGACCTTATTTGTTCGTCCGAGTGCTTGCCGGTCAGCAGGCGAATACGCCGCTCCGATTTGCCCTTGATATCAAGCTGCAGGGCGCGTTCCTTTTCCAACAGGGCGTGATCCACGCCCTTACGGATGTCCGCGTGCGCGGTGGCCAACATCTCCAGGAGTGTCCTCGCACGAGACTGTTCCAAAATTTCAAAGGCGCGTCCTGGCTGATGCTGGCCAACCAGTAAAGCCGCGTAGTCCCGGTAGTAACCATCATGCCTGGCGCGAAAGCCCGAACGAACCTCTCCGCTGCCTCCCAGCCGTGCAGTCTGGCTCTCCAGGGCACGGATGGCTTGCCCGTACAGCTTGGCTGCGTCATTAGCATTGCCTTTCTTGAATTCGATAGAAGCCAGGCCAGCCAGCACTTCAGCGTGGCCGGCACTTTCAGGGGCGAGTCTTTCTGTAATCGCAAGCGCCTCGCGATAGTAGGCTTCAGCTTGGGGCAAGTCAGAAGACTTGAGCGTCAATTCAGCGAGAACCGTCTGCGTCTCGGCCACCGCGCTGCTCAAAAGGCCTGCGGCCCGCTCGATCTCCAGGGCTTCCTTCAGGTACGCTTTGGCTTTCTCGGTATCTCCCTGGCTATAAGCCAGCTTGCCCAGGCCGACCAAAGTGGATGCCACGGGCCTGCTCTTTGGCCTGCGCTTCTTCTTGGCGGCCAGCGCCCTATCCAGGTATTGCTGGGCAGCCTGGAAGTCACCGCGGGCCAAAGCAATGATGCCAAGGTTGTTGAGGGCCGCTCCTACGAGTGCGCTGCCTGGATCGACTTTCTCAGCGATCTCCAGTGCGTGCAGCGTGTGGCGCTCTCCATTGGCCCAATCTCCGCGTTCTTGCTCAACGTTGCCCAGGTTGATCAACATGGCTGCGTTGAACATGGTAGAGGTCCCGGTTTTTTCCTGGATCTGTAGGACGCGACGAAAAGCTTCTTCGGCTTTGGCATAATCGCCTTGCTGGGTCGCAATCCTCCCCAGAGTGTTCCAGATTTCAAGCACATCCGGATGAAATGGGCTAAGCCTGGAATCGATCTCCAGTGCCCTTCTCAAGCGGTGCTCTGCCGTACTAATGTCTCCTGCATCCAGGTCTACGGAGCTCAAGTACAAAAGGCTCCAGGCAAGCGCACTGCTGCCTTGAGCGGAGGCCTCCTGTATCTCCAACGCGCGTAGAAGGTAGTCTTTGCCCCGGATCAAGTCGTCTTGAAAAAAGGTGGCTATTCCCAGGCAGGCAAGGCTCTTCGCAGCCAACAGGCTTCGAGGATCGGCCTTGTTGCTCTGCTGTAATGCAGCTTGGTAGGCCTGTTCTGCGTCGGCCCATCGGCCCGTCTTCAGTGCCGCATAACCCGACATTTGCAGCAACTGCGCTAGGATCACTGCCTCGTTCGCGGGAGCAGTCTGAACGGCACGGTCGTAATATGGACTTGCGTCTTTCCACTGCTCGGCATCTGCGAGCACGTCTCCGGCGCGCATCAGCAGCCACGATTGCAGCCAGGGCGCGTCGCCGGCAGTGAGGCTTTCCGCGGCCTTGGCCCAGACTTGCGCGGCTTCGCTCGGCTTGCCCGCCTTGGCCAGAGCGATACCCTGGTTGTAAAAGTCGGCGAGGCGCTCGGGAAGCGGCGGCCGAACTTTCATACCCAGCGCGTCCGCAGAAAACCGCCACACGACTCGGTCTGGCCCTCTGAATCCCTCAAGCGTTACAAGTCCTCTGGGCTTGTGCTCTATTTCAATCCACGTCAAATCGAATGGTGTCTGGAGATTGCCCGCTCCCCTGACGCCGGACCATGTGAGAATGACATCGCCTTCGCGGACCCCATTGCTCTCCGCTTCCGAGCCGTGGGCAACGCTTTCGACCATCACGCCTGATTTCTCCGCAGTCGAGTCCGAAGCTAAATGGTCACTGCCTGAAACCTGCATGGAGGCGCACGCGGGGTTCACCCGTGCCTCCCCGAGAACCATCAAGGCAAGAAGAATGAAGATGTTCAACTTTGGCATTGGTTGGTGCAGTTTACATCCGGGCCGGTCCGCCGGTTACTGAAATGTGCACCGGATCGGCTTTGTCCGTGGCTGCCCTTCGCCGGTTCAAGGTCCGGACTGCTTCCCGCCTCAAACCACCGCCATTTACAATAGACAGTTAGCCACCAAGCGAAGTGTGCAACAGGGGAGCCGATGTACGAAGTCACCGTAGAAGACTCATTTGCCGCGGGACACTACCTGCGCAATTACAAGGGCAAGTGCGAGAACCCGCACGGGCACAATTACAAGGTCCGTGTGACCCTGCGCGGCTCGGAACTGGATAAAGCCGGCCTGCTGCTCGACTTCAAAGACCTGAAGGAAGTCATGAAAGGTGTGATCGACCGCCTGGACCACCAGATGCTCAACGATATTGACCCGTTCACCGTGCTGAACCCTTCGGCGGAGAACCTGGCAAAGTATTTTTACGATCAGGCAAACGCCCGGCTCAAGTCGGTGACCAACGGCAGGGTTTCGGTGAGAGACGTGACCATCTGGGAAACGGACACCACCACGGCCCGCTACTCTGAGTAGCTGCTGCGCAGCCGGTCGCTTCGCGCAAACGGTTTCATGCAGGTCGTTCTTCATGCAGATCATTGAGATTTACCGTTCCATCCAGGGCGAGTCTTCCTTTGCCGGCGTGCCTTGTATCTTTGTGCGCCTGGCGGCCTGCAACCTGCGCTGCGTGTGGTGTGACAGCGAATATACATTCACCGGCGGAAAGAAAATGACATCTGAAGAAGTGGAGCAGGAGGTAGTAAAACTCGCTCCGAGCGGGCTGGTGGAAATCACCGGCGGCGAACCGATGCTGCAGGAGCGCGAGCTGGTGCCCCTGATGGAACGCCTGCTCGCGCGCGGTTACACGCTGCTGCTGGAGACCAGCGGGGAGCGGCCGCTCGAACACGTCCCGCCTGCCGTACACAAGATTGTGGACGTGAAATGCCCGGGCTCCGGCGAAGGCGGCACATTTCGCATGGGCAATCTGAACCTGCTCACCCCGCGCGATGAAGTCAAGTTCGTGCTGGCCGACCGCGCGGACTACGAGTTTGCCCGCGACTTCACGCGCCAAAACGGGTTGGAAACTAAAGCAGGCGGCGTGATTTTTTCGCCCGCGTTTCGTAAGGACCCAAGCTCGCAGCGCGACTCCCGGAACTGCATGCTCGATCCGCGGGTGCTGGCAGAGTGGATCCTGCAAGATGGGTTCAACGTCCGCCTGGGGCTGCAGCTCCACAAATTCATCTGGGAACCTGCGATGAAAGGCGTTTGAACCCGCCCGCCTGCACGGTGCACGCTGACGGAACGCCGTGGAACGGCCCGAAAGTTTTGAGATAATTCCTGTTGTATAGGGTGTCCGCAGGCCATCCAGCCGAAAAGGGCCTGGAGGAGAGTGGATTTGGCGGGAGCAAAGCCGCGGTCGGTGGTGCTGTTGAGCGGAGGCATGGATTCCTGTGTCTGCGCGGCCCTGGCCGTGCGCGATACCCAGGCTGCCGCGCTGCACGTGAGCTACGGCCAGCGTACGGAGGAGCGGGAGCTCCAGGCCTTTGCGAGTATCTGCGACCGCCTGGGCATCGAACGGCGGTTGGCCGTGAGAAATGAGGCCCTGAGAGTGATCGGCGGCTCGGCGCTCACAGACGCGAACATCGCCGTGCCGGAAGCAGGAGAACGCATCGGCCAGGGCAGCGTACCCGTGACCTATGTACCGTTTCGCAACGCCCATTTTCTGGCCGCGGCCGTGAGCTGGGCTGAGGTGCTGGACGCCACGCGGATTTATATCGGAGCTGTAGAGCAGGACAGCTCAGGGTATCCCGATTGCCGTCCCGCCTATTACCGGGCGTTCAATGAGGTGGTGCGGACGGGAACGCGTGAGGGCAAGATCGAAATCGTTACCCCGTTGATCCACCTGCGCAAAGCGGAGATCGTGCGGCTGGGGCTGGAACTGCGGGCGCCTTTCGACCTCACGTGGTCCTGCTATAGCCGTCAGGACAGAGCATGTGGGATCTGCGAGAGCTGCATCTTGCGCCTGCAGGCTTTTGCTGGAGCTGGGGCTGGCGATCCCATCCCCTACCTGGAGCAGACAGCCAGGGTTTAAGATTATTGATGTTGAAGCGGAGGCAAACAATATGAGGACCAGAGCAATGTACGCGCTGATCACTGCGGCGCTGCTCGCAATGAGCGCTGTTACGGCTTGGCCGCAGGCGACCCTCACAGCGGTCGAGGGCGTAGTCCGTGACAGCGGCAAGCCCGTGGCGGGAGTGCAGGTCGTGCTCACGCATAAGGGAACCGGCAAGGCCTACAAGGCGAAGACCGACAAGGACGGCAGATATAGCATGGTCGGCGTGGTGCGCGGAGATTACGAGATCCAGGTGAACAGCGCCACCGGCGAAGGGCTCTATCACGAAAAGACACATCAGATCATCGCCGAAGGCAAAGGCACCGAGCAACTCAACATAGACTTTGACTCCGGCGGCCAGCCCAAGATCACGAAAGAGCAGGAAGCAGCCATCAAGGCCCAGAACATGAAGGCCGAAGGCATGAACGTGCTCATCAATCAGGCCAAGGTCGCCCTCGACGCAAAAAACTATGAGGGTGCCATCGCTCCGCTGCAACAGCTTCAGGCGGCCGATCCCACGGACTATGAATTCCCCATGTTCCTGGGCAACGCACAGCTCAACCTGGGACAGTACGAAGAGGCGATCCAGAGCTTCGAAAAAGGCGTCCAACTCGCCCAGAATACGCAACCGGACTCCAAGAAATCGTATACCGAACCGGCCAAGGTCAAGGCGTCTATCGGCCAGATGCTCACCAGCGAAGGCAATGCCTATCTCAAGCTGAAGAAGAACCCTGAAGCAATCGCCGCATTCACCAAGGCGGCCGAACTTTCCTCCAACCCGGCCACCGCCTACTTCAACCTGTGCGCGACACAATACAACACCGGGAACACCGAGGGCGCGATTCCCGCCTGCAATAAGGCGATCGCCGCCGACCCGAACAACCCCATGGCCTACTTCATCAAAGGTTCCCTCATGTTCGGGCAAGGCACCCAGGGCAAGGACAATACCTACACGGCCCCGCCCGGCACGGCAGAAGCGCTGAACAAGTATCTTGAACTGTCCCCCGACGGTCCTCACGCCAATGACGCCAAGGCCATGCTGCAGGCGATTGGAGCTAAGATCGAAACCACGTACAAGGCGGACAAGAAAAAGAAGTAAGACCCGAGCTGCGGCGTCAGCATCATGCCGTTGATCGGGCAGCAGGAGCACTCTTAAGGGAGGCACATTTGGCTTTGCAAGCGGCATTCAGCACCAAACGGCATGCTTTTCTGGTAGTGGTCGTCCTCATCATGTTTGCCCTGAGCGCTCCCCTGCTGCTCGCGCAGCAGGTGGGCGCCATCGTGGATGGACAAATCACGGAAGAAGGCAAGCCCAAGGAGAAGGCCCAGGTGGTGCTTCTCGATCCCTCCACTGGACGCACTTACAAAGGAAAAACCGATAAAGAGGGGAAATTCTCTCTTGTCGGTGTCGCGTTTGGCGCTTACAAGTTCCAGGTGCTCAATGACAAGGGCGAGGTAATTGCGTCGCAAGACACCACCATCGGCTCAGAGATTTCCACCAGCCGCCAGATCCTGACCATCGACGTGGCTAAGGACGCGCCGCCGATCAAGAGCGCCAAACCGGGCGAGAAAGCGCCCAAGCTGACCAAAGAACAGATCAAGGCCGAGCAGGAAAAAGTGGCTGCCATGAATGCCTTGATCCAGCAGGCGCAAGCGGCCCTTCAGACGCAACGCTGGGCGGACGCCGAGAAAGCGCTCGCGCAAGTGATCACCGAAAACCCCGCGACGACAAAATGGGAGCTGTACAAAGCCCTGGCAGATTCACAGAGAAACCAGAACGAACTTGATGCCGCGGCACAGACCTACGAGAAAGGCATTGCCGTTGCCACGGCCGTCGCATCCGGCCAGGCCGCTCCTGATCCGAGAAACCCGAATCCCGATCCCTCTCGGGCGAAAACCGGGGCCGGCCAGATGTTCAACTCGCTGGCGAGTATCTACGTGAAGCAAAGCAAAATGGACCAGGCAATTGCCACCTACCAAAAGGCCGCTGCCACGGACCCGAATCCGGCGGCAGCGTATTACAACCTGTGCGCTCTGGCCTTCAACGCCAAAAAATACGATGACGCGGCTGCCGCATGCGACAAATCCGTTGCCGCTGACCCCGGCAAGGCCGATGCCTGGTTCTTCAAAGGAGCAGCGCTCGCCAAAGCCAACAAACCGGGCGCAGCTGAAGCGCTGAACAAATACCTGCAGCTTGACGCCAACGGTATTCATGCAGCTGAGGCCAAGACCCTGCAGGCAACGGCGAAGTAAATCCTTTCCTCCGGACACTTACGCTCCAGCGGCAGAACAGCCGCTGTGTCACAATCATTACTATGACCGTGGCCGCGCAACCCGTGAGCATACTCAGTTTCGAGCAGGCTTATGAGACGGCCCTGGGCTACAGCCGGGCTCTCGCCGCGCCGCAAACTGAAAAGGTTGCGTTACTCGCGGCGAACGGGCGCGTGCTGGCGGAGCCGCTGCTCGCCGATCGCGACTTCCCTCCCTTCCCTCGCGCTACACGAGATGGCTATGCTCTCCGCGCTGCCGATCTTGCCAGCTTGCCGGCGACGCTCGAAATCATCGGCGAGATCAAGGCCGGGGCCGGGTTCAACAAACGCGTGAAGAGCGGCCATGCGGTTGAGATCATGACCGGCGCCGCCGTGCCTGCGGGCGCCGATGCAGTAGTGATGGTGGAATACACCAGCCAGGCGGGCAGCCGGGTGAAGGTCGAGCGGGCAGTTGCTGCCGGTGAGAACGTGGTGGCGGCAGGAGCCGAGGCCCACGCCGGCCAGGAGCTGATATCGCCGGGCCAGTTCATGCGTACGCCGCACATTGCCATGGCGGCGGCCGTGGGCAAGCCAACCCTGCGGGTTTACCGCAAGCCGCTGGTCGCCATCCTCGCCACCGGAGACGAGCTGGTTGACGTCTCCGAAACTCCCGGGCCGCATCAGATCCGCAACAGCAACACCTACTCCCTGGCCGCGCAAGTGGCGGACCACGGCGGAGAGCCCCTGCCCTTGCCCGTGGCCCCCGACGAAGAGCGCAAGCTCACCACCCTGATCCACGCCGGCCTGCAGCAGGCGGACATGCTGCTGCTCTCCGGTGGTGTCTCCATGGGAAAGTTTGATCTGGTGGAGCAGGCGCTCAGCAAGCTTGGCGCACATTTCTTTTTTACCGGGGCGCAGATCCAGCCGGGAAGGCCGGTGGTCTTTGGTGAGGTCCCCAACCCGCGCATGGATCGAAACGCCGGGCACAAATCAGACACCGCGCCAGCAAAGATGCCCTTCTTCGGACTGCCTGGCAACCCTGTCTCCGTGATGGTGACCTTCGATCTTTTTGTGCGGCCGGTTTTGCAGGCGCTGTGCGGCGCCGCTCCCACACGGCTTCCCGCTGTCCAAGCCAGACTCGCTGCCGGCTTCAAGACCAAGACCGGCTTGACCCGCTTTCTGCCCGCGTTGCTCAAGGGCGGGCTCTATGATCCGGAGGTAGAAGTGGTCCCCTGGCAGGGCTCGGGCGACGTGCTGGCCTCCGTGCGGGCGAACTGTTATCTTGTGGTGCCGCCTGATCGCGAACGCATCGCGGCGGGCGAAATGGTATCAGTCCTGGTACGGTGATGGCCGCGAAGAAACCCAGCAAGCTCTCGCATTACGACGCAGCCGGCAAGGCCACCATGGTGGATGTCTCCGCCAAAGCGCCCTCGCGGCGTGAAGCCGAGGCTTCCGCCTTCGTGGAAATGTCAGCCCGCGTGCTCCAGGCGCTGCCGGAGAACCCCAAAGGAAATCCTCTGGAGGTGGCCCGCTTCGCGGGCATTGCCGCCGCCAAACGCACGGCGGAACTGATACCAATGTGCCATCAGTTGCCTCTCTCCTTCGTTGATGTGACTACGCGGGTGTGCGAGAATGGCGTGGAGATACGGTCCCGCGCCGCCACCACTGCCCAGACCGGAGTGGAGATGGAAGCGCTGGTGGCGGCCAGCGTGGCCGCCTTGACCGTCTATGACATGTGCAAGGCCCTGGACAAGGGAATCGCCATTCGCGAGGTTGTCCTGGAGCGAAAGTCCGGCGGAAAAAGCGGCGACTACCGGCGCAAGCGCCCGCCCAATCGAGAGTAAGAAACAGGTTTCATGCCCAGCAATATCAAGGTCCTTCTCGTTGACGACAATCCCATGGTGCTGGAGATGCTGCGCGCGGCGCTGGCCCAGTTCTCCACCGTGCAAACGCTGAACGA
>DASVFK010000430.1:0-5170 GCA_036380095.1 Candidatus Angelobacter sp.
GCGCATGTCTGGGCGCATTGGAACGCGATGAGATGGTGCGGCGAACCAGCACAAAACAATTTCAACGTGGAGAAACACAATGGCAGATTTGCAGCAGCTTGAAGATCAAATAGCAGGCCTCAGCCTTCTGGACGCGGCTGAGTTGGTAAAGCGACTGGAAGGCCGCCTGGGCGTCTCAGCAGCCGCAGCAGCCCCGGTGATGATGGCCGGCGGTGGCGCGGCCGCGGCCGCGGCCCCGGCAGAAGAGAAGACTGAATTCAGTGTCATTCTCACCGGAGCCGGCGCCAATAAGATCAATGTAATCAAAGCCGTACGTGAAGTCACCAGCCTGGGCTTGAAAGAAGCCAAAGACCTGGTGGATGGCGCTCCCAAGCCGATCAAGGAGAACGTTTCGAAGGATGAGGCGGAAACCATCAAGAAGAAATTCACGGAAGCCGGCGCGACGGTCGAAGTCAAGTAACCATCGCCCCCGTCGGGTCCCTCTGGGGCCCGGCGTGGGCGTCAGGGCCGAGAATTCCCAGGGTTTTCTGGCCAGTGGATTTGAATCCGGAGGACGACTTCTGTTATCAAATAGATACGGCAGTTTTCTTCCAAACCGGTATTTTTATCGTGGCGCAGGAACAAGGCGTGGTGCTCCGAGCTGGGCGGCTCAGGAGTCGTAGCCTGCCTGCCGGTTTTTGGTATTTAACAGGTCTGTGAACAGCAGACCGGGAACGGTCTAGTCAGACGGGCGCGGACAAACACAATTCAGCTTTCGCGATTCGCTTGTGCGGCGCTAACGGGAGTTTTGTCTCTCGTTGGCCCGCTTTGTCTTGTCCGGCCCCATGCGCGGTGCAGCCGGTTTGAAGCTGCATAGTTAACAGGTTTTGCCCCGGAAAAGCAAGCACATTTTCCAGGACACAGCCACACGAGTTCGCCAGCTAAGAGCGAACGGAAGTGAAACAGTTTCAGGAGTAATCATGCCGAACAAGAATGGCGCGTCCCGTTATCGTCTCGATTTTTCCAAGATTCCGGCAGCCCTGCAGATCCCCAACCTCATCGAGGTGCAGAAGCGCTCGTATGACCGTTTTCTGCAAATGGATAAGCTGCCCAGCGAGCGCGACGACAGCGGCCTGCAGTCAGTATTCCAGTCCGTGTTTCCCATTACGGATTTTCGCAACGTCTCCGAGTTGGCTTTCGTGGATTTCGCCATCGGCAACTGGGAGTGCAAATGCGGACACCTGAAGGGATTGCATCACCTGCGTACTACCTGCCGCAACTGCGGCAACACGGTGATCACCGATCCTTTCCATCCCGGCGACGTGCTCTGCACCAAGTGCGGCACCTACAACGCCAACACGCCCGATTTCTGCAACAAGTGCGGCGACCCGGTGGGCCTGCAGCTCAAGTATGACGTGGCTGAGTGCGAAGAGCGCGGCATGACCTACTCCGCCCCGCTGAAAGTCACCATCCGGCTCACCATCTATGACAAGGACCCGGAGACCGGAAACAAGAGCATCCGCGACATCAAGGAACAGGAAGTCTTCTTCGGCGATATCCCGCTGATGACGCAGAACGGCACCTTCATCATCAACGGCACGGAGCGCGTAATCGTAAGCCAGTTGCACCGTTCCCCAGGCGTGTTCTTTGAGACCGCCAACAACCGCACCTACTTCCTGGGCAAGATCATTCCCTATCGTGGCTCATGGGTGGAGTTCGAGTACGACCAGAAGAACATCCTGTACGTCCGCATTGACCGCAAGCGCAAATTCCTGGGCACCATCTTTCTCCGCGCCCTGGGCCTGCGCTCAGACGAAGACATCCTGCGTACGTTCTACACCGTCGATCGGATCAGCCTGCGCGAGAAAAAACTGCGTTGGATGCTGGAAAGCGGCATCGACCGTCCCACGAACCTGGTGGGCCTGAAGCTGGCGCACAGCATCAAGGACAAAAGCGGGCATGAGATCGCGCACTCCGGGCGCAAAATTTCTCCGGCGGTGCTCAAAGAAATCCAGAAGGCGCGCATCACGGAAATTGAAATCGACACCACGGACCTGGAAGGCGCTTTCACGGCCGCCGACGTTGTGGACACCGCCACCGGCGACGTCCTGCTGGAAGCCAACTCTGAAGTCACGGCCGACAAGCTGAGCAAATTCATGGATGCCGGGATTGAAGAGCTGCACGTCTTCTTCCCCGAACGCGACGATGTCGGCAATGTGATCAGCGCCACGCTGCGCCGCGACAACGTAAAGGCGCCGCAGGAAGCGTTGATCGAAATCTACCGTAAACTGCGTCCCGGCGATCCGCCGACCCTGGACACGGCCACCGCGCTGTTCCACGGCATGTTCTTTGACCAGCGCAAGTACGACTTCAGCCGCGTGGGCCGCTTGAAGTTCAACATCAAGCTCTACGAAAAGAATGACGCCACGGACCTGGACAAGCGGACGCTCGACCCGGACGACTTTTACGCCACCATCCGTTATCTGCTGAAGTTGCGCAAGAGCCTGGGTTCGGTGGACGATATCGATCACCTGGGCAACCGCCGCGTGCGCGCAGTAGGCGAGTTGATGGAGAACCAGTTCCGCATCGGCCTGGTGCGCATGGAGCGCGCCATCAAGGAAAAGATGAGCGTGTACCAGGAGATGTCCACGGCCATGCCGCATGACCTGGTGAACGCCAAGCCGGTGATGGCGGCCATCCGCGAGTTCTTCGGTTCGTCGCAGCTTTCGCAGTTCATGGACCAGACCAACCCGCTTTCGGAAATCACGCACAAGCGGCGTCTCTCCGCGCTGGGGCCGGGAGGACTCTCGCGCGAACGCGCCGGATTTGAAGTGCGCGACGTACACCCCACGCACTATGGCCGTATCTGCCCGATTGAAACGCCGGAAGGCCCGAACATCGGCCTGATCAGCTCGTTGAGCTGCTACGCGCGCATCAACGACTACGGCTTTATCGAGTCGCCGTATCGCCGCGTGAAAGAAGCGCGCATCGTTGACTTTGTCACGGTGGTGAACTCCGGCGACAGCGACTATCGCGTGGGCGAGCACATCGAGCAGAAAGAAGTGGAAAAGGCCATCGCGGACCTCAAGGAGCGGCGCAAGAAAGCGATCGACCATGAGCCGTTCTCGTTCTATCTTTCCGCGTGGGAAGAAGACCGGCACGTGATCGCCCAGGCCAACATCGAGCTGGACGACAAAGGCCGCATCGTTTCCGAGTTGGTCAACGCGCGCAAAGCAGGAAACTTCGTCCTGGTGCCGCGCGAGGAAGTTGACTACATCGACGTGAGCCCCAAGCAGCTTGTGTCCGTGGCAGCTTCGCTGGTGCCCTTCCTGGAGCATGACGACGCCAACCGCGCGTTGATGGGCGCCAACATGCAACGCCAGTCGGTTCCGCTGCTCCGCGCCCAGGCGCCTTACGTGGGCACGGGCATGGAAGGCGTAACCGCGCGCGATTCAGGCGCCGTGGTGCTGGCGCGCCGCAACGGCATCGTTGATTCGGTGGACTCCGAGCGCATCATCGTGCGCGTGGAAGGTGAACACCATCCCACGCAGCTCTCGCGCGAAGTGGGCAGTGACATTTACCAGCTCACCAAGTTCAAACGTTCCAACCAGAACACCTGCATCAACCAGAAGCCGGTGGTCAAGAAGGGCGATCGTGTGCTGAAAGGGCAGGTGATCGCTGACGGTCCCTGCACGGACAAAGGCGAACTGGCCCTGGGCCGCAACGTGCTCGTGGCTTTCATGCCCTGGCGCGGTTACAACTTTGAGGACGCGATCCTGGTCTCGGAAAAAATGGTGAAGGAGGACTACTACACCTCCGTCCACATCGAGGAGTTCGAGATCGAGGCGCGCGACACCAAGCTGGGTCCGGAAGAAATCACACGCGACATTCCCAACGTCAGCGAGTCCGCGCTGCGTGATTTGGATGAAAGCGGAGTGATCCGCATTGGGGCCACGGTGAAGCAGGGCGACATCCTGGTGGGCAAAGTCACGCCCAAGGGCGAAACCCAGCTCACGCCGGAAGAGAAGCTGTTGCGCGCCATCTTCGGCGAAAAAGCCGGCGACGTGCGTGACGCGTCACTCACCTGCCCGCCCGGCATCGAAGGCACAGTAGTGGACGTGAAGATCTTCTCCCGCAAGGGCCAGGAGAAAGATGATCGCGCCAAGGCCATTGAAGCGTCGCAGATCGAGCGGCTGGAGAAAAACCTGGCGGACGAAATCCGAATCTTGACCGACGAGCGTCTGAAGCGTCTGGAAGGGATCCTGGGCGGAAAGGAAGTGCAAGCCGACCTGCACGACGAGCGCACCAACAAACGCCTGTTGAGCAAAGGAGCGATGCTCGACCGCGAGACCATCGAGCGCATCTCCACGCGCAACCTGAAGCGCATCAAATACGCCGACAAGGACCCGCGCGTGAACGAGCAGATTGACGAGATCGAAGAGATGACCTCGCGCCAGATTGATGTATTGCGCAAGATCACCAACGAGAAGATCGCCAAGCTGCAGAAAGGCGACGAGCTGCCGCCGGGCGTGATCAAGCTGGTGAAGGTCTACATTGCCATGAAGCGCAAGCTCAGCGTGGGCGACAAGATGGCGGGCCGCCACGGAAACAAGGGCGTGATCGCGCGCATCCTGCCGGAGGAAGATATGCCTTACCTGACGGATGGCACGCCGGTCGAGATCGTACTCAATCCCTTGGGCGTACCCAGCCGTATGAATGTGGGCCAAATCCTGGAAACGCACCTGGGCTGGGCGGGCTTTCAGCTGGGCGAACGCATCAGCGAGTTCCTGAAACAGAACTCCCGCGAGGAAGTCATTCGCCGCGAACTGAAGAGCATCTTCAAGGACACTCCGTTCGTGGACAAAGTGGCGGAATTCAGCGATGACGAACTGCTGGCCGTGGCCAAGACCCTGACCGGCGGTGTGTTCTTCGCGTCCCCGGTGTTTGACGGTTCGCGCGAGACTGAGATCAAGTCGATGCTGCGAGAAGCCGGTCTGCCTGAATCGGGCAAGACGGACCTTTACGACGGCATGACGGGTGATAAGTTCGAGCAGCCGGTCACCGTTGGCTACATTTACATGTTGAAGCTGTCGCATCTTGTGGACGATAAGATTCACGCACGCTCCATTGGTCCGTACTCGCTGATCACCCAGCAGCCGCTGGGCGGCAAGGCGCAGTTCGGCGGGCAGCG
>DASVFK010000431.1:0-15096 GCA_036380095.1 Candidatus Angelobacter sp.
CCGCATGGCAGGCCGGTGGTGTTGAAGTATTCTGTAAAGGAGATACAGAAGGCGTTTAAGCGGATTTAAGGGATGACTGAACCGGAACTCCAGCAGCAGCGGGCGCACACGTGGCGGCTTGACGGCAACGCCATCCGCACGCTTGAAGATGCGCGCAGCTTCATCGCCGAGGCCGGGTTCTGCCTAATGTATCCTGAGCGCTCGCTGCCCGCAGTCCCGACCTTCATCGGGGCATACGCCGGATCGGCGGAAAAACTGCCGGACGCAAAGCACGCATTTGCCGACCCGCGGGCGCAGCAGGCGACCGAGTTGCTGGTCCGCTTGTTGCGCGAGAAGAGCGCGTTTGAGATAAAGCTGTCCGCGGATGCGGACCTGATTGTTTCCCGCGAGCTTTTCCCCTACTTTTACTCATTGCTGAGCGATCGCAAGCCCAAGTCTGCGCCGAAGACGCTGGCGCAGGGCGCCCGAGTGTCGCCGCTGGCAGTAAGCGTGTTCCAGGCCATCCAGAAGCATGGCCCGCTCAACAAGGGGCGTATTCGGGAACTCGCGAGCCGCGCATCAAGCGATGCAGCGCTCGACCGAGCGCTGGGCGAGTTGTGGGGGTTGCTGAAGATCATGCGCGTGGATTACAGGGCGGGCGAAGGGGCGTTTTGGGACGTGCTCTATCGCTGGTCGCCGGAGACCACGAAAGAAGGTCTGGACATCTCCGAGCCGGAAGCCATTTCCGCATTGCTGAGCAAATACCTGGAAGCGGCGGTGGCGGCGACGCAGGAGGAAGTGGACCAGTTTTTTTCGCACTTCACGTCTCGCTCCAAGGTGCGCGAGGCGGTCAGTGCTCTGCTGGCTGCGCGTGAGCTGAATCTGGTGGCCATCGGCTCCCGGACGCTGATCCGCCTGGCGCCCGCCCATCCTGAGCCCCGGAGAATTAATGGATAAGCGCGCGTCCCGCCGCAAACGCATCGTCATCGCGATTGACGGGCCCGCCGGCTCAGGAAAAAGTACGTTGGCGTCTTTGCTGGCGCGGCGATACGGCTACACCAACATTGAAACCGGCGCCATGTACCGCGCGCTGGGCCTGAAGGCGGTGGAGACGGGGACCGCGCTTGATGACGCTGGCGCGCTCCACCAGTTGGCCCAGTCTTCGCGCATCGAGCTGATACCCAAGCCCGAAGGCAACCGGGTTTTGCTCGACGGGCGTGATGTTACTGACCGCATCCGCCAGCAGGACATCACGGACGCTTCCTCGCGGGTCTCAGTGCATCCGCCCGTGCGCGAATGGATGGTTGATCGGCAGCGTGAGATCGGGGCCGCGGGTGGAATCGTGATGGAAGGGCGCGACATCGGGACCAAGGTTTTTCCCGACGCGGAGGTAAAGTTGTTCCTGGACGCGGATGCTTCAGTCCGCGGAGGGCGGCGTTTCCTGCAAACGCCGGCCACTGCCGAAAAACAAGCGTCGGTTCTTGCCGAGCTGCGCGCCCGCGACGAACGGGACCGCACGCGCGCCAACTCGCCCCTGGTCCCTGCGCCCGATTCGGTCCTGATCGATTCAACCAACCTGACGCTGGACCAGGTGGAGCAGAGAGCGGTGGAGATCATAGAAAGGAGTCTGGCGTCGCGAAGTTCTTGAAGATTTCGTAATTGGGTAATTGATTCATCGCCGTGCGTGTTCCAATCACCCAATTACTGGTTTTCCCAATTACTCCAAGACCGCGTCACTGTTTCCTGATCTGTATGGTTCCGTGATCGGCTTTCAGCCGGACGTCAGGTCCCCCTTTGCCAACTGTGCCCTTGGCCACCGAAGCGTTATGGGCGTTGTCTACCGTGAGGCCGAAATCGGTCTGCACCTCGCCGCCCAGGCTTTCCGCATCCAGCTGAAATGCCGCGCGGGCAGGGAGCGTTAAATCGATTTCCCCGTGAAAGTTGGTGATATCCATCGCGCCCATGGGCTGTTTGGGAGTCACCTCCACACTGGCGTTACGGTTATTGATCTGCACGTCACCGGAAACCTGGTCCAGGTGGATGCTTTTGCTCTTGGTGGTAATCCTGAAAGGGCCCGCAACGTCATTGGCACGCAGGTCGTCAATCTCCATGGTCATCTCGCCATTGAGGCGTGCGAATTGCAGATCCGTTCGGGTTGAGCTGAACCGCACCTGCCTGGCGATGCGGGCGAGTTGCATCGTGCCAAGATATGTTCCTGACGTGGTAAGGGTTCCTCCCACGTCAGAGATGTTCGTATCGTTGATCGTTCCTTCGATGCTGACATTTCCGGTGATGTTGCGGGCCGTAATGGAGCTCCGCCCGCGCGCACGGATGGTGGCGTCGCCCTTGATTTGTTCCAGTGAGACGTCGCCGCGATCGGTTGCCGCCTCGATGCTGGCATCTCGCTGCTCAATGCTGATATCGCCGACGCGCGTGCTCACGGAAAGGCCGGCTTGCCGTGGCAGCTGCAGGTCCAGGTCGAAGCGCCCGCGCTGATAGTCGCTCCCAGTCAGGTCCAGCAACAGGACACCCGCGCGCTGCTCGAATTTCGGGTGCGTCGCTTCATTCGCGCGATCGGCATTCTCTTTCGAGTCGCCGCGGATTTTCTTTTGCAGCACCGCATGGGCCTGATCATCCGGGCTGGCGGTGATTCTGATGTTGCCGCGCATGCCCAGGATCTTGATTTGCGAAGCCGGCTTTAGCGGCGCGGCAAAGTTTTCGCCGTATTCATAGCTTTCTCCCCAGTTGAGAAAATCACCCAGATCGGGATTCTCCGCCGCAATCTCGGAGCGAATCCCGCCCCAATTCACGTTGCTCACGCCCCGGGCGATCAGGCCGAAGATGGTGAAGAAGACCAGAAACACCACAGGGCCTGCTCCCATCCGCGGCGTGGGCTGACCTTGTTGCCTGGCCCACATGTGTTCGAGCAGCCTGGCGACGCCCAGCACGATCAGCAGCACCGGGAACCAATGGCCAAACCACTGGACCAGGCTATGCAAGCTGACGACTCTCATGCTGGGCAGCAGCCACAGCACGCCCACGGTGATCAGCAGCAGCGGCCCAAAAATGGACCGAGACCGGTATGGCGGATAGTAACTCACAGGACTAGGTGCGCTCATGGTTTCACCTGTTGATCATCTTGTTTTGGTTCTCCGGCAGCCGCGCTTCCCGCCGGCCCCGTGAACGGAGGCGGCGGAGTTGTCATCCTGCCGCTGGCCCAGGGATCTTGCTGGCTCACCGCCGTCTGTCCCGGCATTGCGTAGGACTGGATGTGGCCCGCAGTGGACGCAGTGCGGCCCACCAGCGAGACCACGCCAATCACAATCAGCACCACTGGAAAAGTCCTGGGGAAGGCGATCCCTGTGAACACATGCACCAGGTACATCAGGCCACCAGTAATCAGGATGGCAGCCCAAATCAGTCCCCCTGCCCGGCAGCGCGCGCAAGCGCAGTCTTTGTTTCTGATGTAATAGTTGCCGTTGTTCATGGCTGTGGCCTCTGCGCCGTATGTTTGTACGCGATCCACAGTCCTATGCCGATGACCAGCAACGGCAGGAAATACCGGGCGCTAAAGAACCCGAGGTTCGAAAGCAGGAACGCCACACCCAGGCCGATCAGCACGATCGCACCCACCGGCGCAGACGGCTGGGACGAGACCTGCGCAGCGCCTTCGCTGGGCGGAGGGACGTACACCGACGTGGGCCAGGGCGCGGGCGTCGCCGATGGGGAGGCAGCCGCGGTCGCCTGGGCCTGGGGCTCCTGGATCCCGAACAACTTGTCCAGTCCTAGCGGATCCGGCAGGGGAAGCCCGAGCCTCCGGGCCTCGGCTGTCTTGTAAGCGTCAAAGGCCATGTAGAAGACCCAAAACGCGATCACGATCCCGAAGTACTCTGAGATGAGGTTGGTGGCCACAATCGACATCACAAAGATTCCCACGTGCACAATGGCCTTGGGAAACTGCCCGTTGTACATGGCGCCCACGCCGGGAATAAAACCCAGCAGCATGGCAGCCGACGGACTCGGCGCTCCCGGTTGAGGCGGCGCCGCCGGCATGCTTCCACCCGCGGGCGCGCTTTGCAGCCGCGCCGCCAGGCACGGTTCGCAGTAGATGGCTCCCATCACGTCGCGTTTGCAGTTCTCGCAGAGCGCCTTTCCGCAAGTCCGGCAGTACGCCACTGCCGCAGTGTCTGTATGGACGGCGCAGTTCATATTTTGGCTCCTTCGCTTCTCGTCATGGACCTGGCAATCACGCTTTCGTCTCTCTGGCGGCTGTAGTTTTGCCGCTCTTCCGGACCGTGGCTGGTGTCAGGTGCTTCGTTCCTGTTCTGTTTCTGTTTGTTGTTGTCGTTTTCACTGTCCGGCGCCGGACTGGCCGCCTTCTTCAGGTTGCGCACACGCGACTCCACTTCCACCACCAGCCGCATGTTGTCGTAATACCGCTCCACTTTGGCTTCCAGCTGCGTGTACTGCATCACCACGTTCTTGCGCAGCGTTGAGGGATGCATCACCGCGTTCGCCACGTCTGAGACCTTTACGCCCGCAAGCGTCAGAGTCAGGCTCAGCGAGAAAAAGGCCATGCAGAAGGAAGTGACAAAGCGCGAATGCAGCATCCCCGGGGTGAAGCCGCGCAGCCGGTCCAGCCAGCCCTGCTTTGCCGCCTTGGCGGGTGCAACGCCGCTCTTTCCTCCGCTCTTGGCCTCAGCCAGGCTGGTCACTGCCAGGATGTTGTGCACCAGGTTCTTGGGAGGCTCCACTTCCGGCAGCGCGGCCACCAGCAACATGCCTTCCCGGGCCTCCGCCAGCATGGGACCGCACGCCGGGCAGGTCTGTCCATGAAGGTCAAATGCCTCTTTGAGCCCGCCAGCCAGCGTTTCGTCAAGCCCTTCGGCCAGAAGCGCCTCAAACTGGCTGCACTGCATACCGTTTTGGAACTCTTTGTTCATTGCCTTGCCTGCCTTTTATTACGAGAAAGTAATCTCGCAAGTTCCATTCTTCCGCGGTTGATCCGCGACTTTACCGTCCCCTCAGGCACCCGAAGCACCTGGGCAATCTCCTTGTAATCCATGTCTTGCAGGTCGCGCAGGATCACCGCCTCCCTCAGGTCGGGGGAGAGCCGGGCCAGGGCCGCGCGCACCATCTTCTGTGCCTCCTGGCTGGCCAGGCGATCATCCGGCGAAGGCTTGTGGTCCGGCAGCCGCTCGCTCAGCGTGGGCGAATCGTCATCTTCGCGAAGGCCGGCGTCCATGGAATCGGTCACACGGTCCTGCTTGCTGCGGCGGAAGTGGTCCACCAGCAGGTTCCGCGTAAGGGTGGTCAGCCAGGTGGTAAACGCCCCTTTTTCAACATCATACGAACCCAGCGTCCTGTACACCCGGATGAACACCTCCTGCGTCAGGTCCTGGGCATCGTCCGGGGAGTTGGTAAAGCGATAGCACAGGTTGTAAATCCTCCTGTGCTGCAGACGCACTACCTCCTCCCATGCCGTGGCGTCTCCGCTCAGGCATCGGCGAACGAGTGCCCCTGTGTGCTGGTCTTCCAAGCAGTCTCCCCGTTTGGTTGTTACGTGAATAAAGGCTTGCCGGTTCAAGGTTTACAGCATTGTCCGGTTTTGGCGCAAATCGGAGCTGACCTCTTGTGGAGCGCAGGCACTCCTGCCTGCGTGTGCCGAAGACCCCCGCCTGCCCATGACCGTGTGGCATCAGAGCCCGCCGCTGAGGCCAGTCGAAGGGCGCTGCTGACCTACCGTGTGGCAACAGAGCCTGCCCTGGGCCTGCCGAAGAGTACTCCTGCCTGTGTGCGATTTCTGACCTGCTCTGCTCAATCAGTGCGATCAGTGTTGATCCGTGGTAGGGTTTGGGTTTTCAGATGATCCGATAACCCGATGACCCGATGTCCCGATTCCTGCGATCAGTGTTTATCAGTGGTAAGGTGTTTTTTCCTAGCCATTTCGGCGATTTTTGCCAATTTTGGCAGTTTTGGCAATTTCTGTTTTCGTGTTATCTTGAGACTGACATCCCAATCGGGCCTCCGGCCCGCTCACTCCTCAGTAGCTCAATGGCAGAGCATCCGGCTGTTAACCGGAGGGTTGTAGGTTCGAGTCCTACCTGAGGAGCCAAATTTTTCAAGCACTTGCAAAATCAGCTCCACCCAATTTGGAACCGTTTGGAACCGTTGTGTGTTGGACCTTTGCAAGTTTTGGCTCCCAATCTCCGAGAATTGCCCTCGTCCGCGAGTTAATTGCCGACATCACACTGGCCGGAATCGGTTGCATGTAGACGTTGGCGGTCGTGCGGATACTCGCGTGCCGAAGGATTCGTTGGGCGTCCTTCATGGTCCCGTGCTGTTGCAGATCCGTTCCCAACGTGCGTCGCATCACTTGGAATGTCACGAGCTCTTTGGGAATGCCGAGATTGACTGCGATCGGATGGATTCTCCACTTCAAGAAGTTTTTGGGTTGACGAGGAACCTTCTTTCCTCTTCGGCCGCTTGTCGAGAACATCAGCGCCTCAGGCGATGTGTCTTTGCACACCTTGCGCCAAGCCTCGATTACAGGTCGAATGGCTTCGGGTATTGGAATCGAATTGCGGCTCTCATCAGTTTTGACCTTGCCGGCGTACAAGCGTCCTTCATAGGCAGTGCTGTGAATGATCAGCCTGTCCCCAGCATAAGACTTCCATTGGAGACCGAGCGTTTCGCTCGTGCGAGTGGCGCAGAACAAGCCAATGCTTATAAGACACAGATCGTGCGGATCTTCAATGGCATCAATCAGCCTCATGATCTGCTCTGCAGTCATCGTGGGCCTATTGACAGCCTTGGTCTCCGGCATTTTCGTGTCCTCGCTTGGATTGATAGGACTGAAAGACAGCTTCTGTGCCGTTCGCATAATGGACCTGATGTTTACATAAGCGTGCTTGACGATCGATTCAGAGTACTTCTGTGCCAGGGCATTCAGGAGCATCTGGATCTCAAATGTCCCGATCGCTCGCAGTGGCGTATCTCTGAACCGTTGAACGAGATATTTGTTGATTTCGAATTCAGTTTTTTGCGCAGTGGCCGGTCGCCACTGGCCCCGTCGCATCGGAAGATAACGCTCGGCAACGAACCAATCGAACGTCACGTTATCATCTGCAGGGAGAACTGGAGTGCCGCTGCTGTGTCCGTTTTCTTTCCGAATGAACTCAAGCAGCTTCTCTTCTGCCTCCCACTTGTGCAACTCTGACTTGAGGCCCAATACGACCTTGCGCGTCTTCTCAACCTCCTTCCCGTCCCGATCCTTCATGTAGACGCGGAATTTGCCATACCACTTCTTTTTCCGTGTGCCTTGGAGGAACACGGTACCCTTCTGATAGACCATTGCCACAGCTGTTCTCCTATCTGGTCCATCGTTGGTCGCGGAGAACTCTCTTGTTCATACACTACCAACGTGATTTTTGGAAGGACCCTGTAGCGTGTTGTGGGCCAGAAAGTCCTCGACGTCCGCCCATCGAAAACGGAGCAGGGACCCGAGCTTCACCGCCGTAATTCGCGGCCATCGTCTGGTGGCATGATCGCGAACCCATCTTTGTGAAACCCCAAGTCTGTCAGCAACTTCCCGTGGTGTCAGTAGTCTTTCATCAGGACCTGTATTCGGCGGGCTCTGGGAGTCCCGGCCGAGGTCGGAACGAGTTGATCTGGCTGGAAATTCAATCGGTTCAGCGGCTGGATTCGATTTCGTGGATTGCATACTTCCTACTCCAAGATTTAGTGGTGCTGTTCTAGGGCAATTCTCCGGCTCGGTCAAATTTCGAAAATTTGACTGAAATGTGAAGTGGGCCTAGCTTCCTTCTCGTCCTAGCAGGTTCTGAGGGCGCCAAGGAGAACCAGTTGTTTTTGGGTGTTCAAGACGTTCAGACAGGGTTACGTCGAACCGGCTACATCACCGACGACATCACGGCGACAATCGTTTACCTGGCCGCGGAACTCAACAAACCCGTCCTATTGGAAGGACCACCGGGTAGCGGCAAGACCGAATTGGCCTATGCGGTTGCAAGGGCGACCGGCACTGAAGTTGAGCGATTGCAGTGTTTTGAAGGCATCAACGAAGAAAAAGCCATCGGCAAGTTCGACGAAGCCTTGCAGAGGCTGGCCGTGGAGTTACGCTCGAGGTCCGGCCCTGTGGAATGGGAGCCACTCAAGCAGGAGCTGCACAGTCTGAAGTTCTTTAGTGCCGGTCCACTCCTCCGGGCCCTGCAGTATCCGAAGCGATGTGTGTTGCTTATCGACGAGTTGGACAAGGTTGACCAAGCTTTCGAAGCGATGTTGCTTGAACTGCTCTCTGTCTGGCAGTTGAGCATTCCTAAGCTGGGTGTCGTTCAGGCTCAGACCGTCCCGTTTGTAGTTCTGACCTCGAACGAGGAACGGAGGATCGGCGATCCTCTGCGAAGGCGAAGCTTTTATCTGCGAATTGACCACCCAACTCCGCAGCGAGAAGCCAAGATCCTTCAACTGCGGACGCCCAACCAAAGCGCTGACTTCCACCGCGGCATGGCTGGCTTGGCGAAGGCACTGCGGGCTTGGAGCCTGGAGAAGCCCCCATCGATCTCCGAAATGCTTGATCTGGCGCAGGCCCTTGAAGTGCTACGAGAATCGCGAATTACACCCGAAATGCGAGACATTTTGTTGCCGCTGCTCGCCAAGACGGAAGCTGACAGAAGAAAACTCTTATTGCGGGATGGATGGGCGAGCTTGGTTCACGACGCCCAGCAATACAGCGCGGAGGCGGTCGAGTAATGAAAACGGCCTGGCTACTGCCGACTCTGCTTTTCGCTTTGCCGTGTTGGGCTGGAACAGGCAACGCATCCAGGCAAGAAGCCGAGTACTACGTTGCTGCCTACGCCCTGCACTATGGTGTTCCGGTTGAATTCGTCCGCGCACTCGTTGAGCAGGAATCGGGCTGGCGCCAGTGCGCTATTTCCAGAAAAGGAGCTGCCGGCCTGATGCAGCTCATGCCGGATACCGCAAGAAAGTTGAACGTTCAGGACCGCTGCGACGCAAAGCAGAACGTCTCAGGAGGGGTCCGTCATCTGGCGCGGCTGATGATCAAGTTCCATGGAGACCTGAGGTTAGTTGCAGCCGCATATTACGTGGGCGAACGCGTGATCGAAGTCCGCGGGCTTCAGTATGCAAACCCCGACGTTGTTGCGTACGTGGCGAGCATCCGTGAACGGGTTGAGCGCCAGAAACAAATTCGGAGTGCGAATGTTCAACGCACTCCGGGGAGAACAAGATGAGAGTGCACTTAGTCTTTGTTGTTTTTCTGGCCGTAAGTTGCGCCATGGCCCAGACCGAAAATGGCAAGGTCGTGCCCAAGATCACCACGCTACCCATGGAAGAAGGCGTGGTGACCGCGCTGCATCTGGGCACCGGCTACACCACGTCGGTGAGGTTGCCGGAAGAAATCAGCTCTGTGGTCATCGGCAATCCCACAAGTTTCAAGGCCGAGCACTCTGAGGCTGAGCCACGGCTGGTTTTTCTGAAGCCGATCACCGCGCAGGCGGCTGAGAGCAATGCGCTGATTACGACTAAATCGGGTCAGGAGATCAGCCTGTACTTGATCAGCTCCAGCCAGGCCGCGGGAAATTCCACGGTGGATTTTCTGGTCGAATACCGGCGTCCGCCGAGCTTGGTCATCAGTTCGGCTGGCACGCGGGGCTTACTTATGGCCGAAGCAAATCCCGTTTCACAGTCGGAATCGCCAGCCCCCGTTCTTCCCAGGCGGGCACTCGACGTAGTCGGCAGGGAGCTTGAAAGCCAAAAGGCAGTATCCAGTCCCGCCTGGGAAGGCAAGGAAATCTTGGCGGCGGTCGGAGAATCGAGTCAATGCGCGCATCAGACAGTTCTCCGCTTTTCCGTTCTCAACAATTCAAGGCGGGTGATCGAACTGTTACCCCCGCAGATCGAGTTCAGCGGTATAGCCATGCACAAGAAGGGTAAAGCGCAGATCAAGGCGGAACCGATCGCCGTCTCCGAGTACAGATTGACCAGCCGCCGCTTGGCGCCAGGCGAAAGGGTGGATGGTGTGGTGGTTTTCGCGCGCCCGGCGTTCAAGGAATCGAATGAAAAACTGCAACTGCAACTGGTGGAAGCAGCCCAAGTGGACCGGCCAATCCTCGTGTCCATACCATTCACACCAACCAGCACTGGAGGTGAAAAATGAAGCGAGCGGAAGGGAATGGATTCAAGGGCCACGCGGTGATCGAACCGGTCGTCGAGGAAGATCTTGGGCAGACTAGTCGACCAGTCGCGGCGCAAGAAGAAAGCGCAAAGCAGCCATACGTCCCTGAAAAGGGCAAACAAAGAGCTTCGCTGAAGGATAATGCCAGAGTGCTGGTCATCGGCGGCGGGATTGCCCTCGTTCTGCTCTTGCTCGCCATAGGGGGCATTCCACGCAAGAATCCGGCGCCAGCCAAGAGATCCGGCGCCAGCAAACAGGGACAAGCAGCGAAAACACTTGACAATGGTACAACAGCGCCGAGCAGCATTGTGCCGCTGTTGGACAGCGGTCGCCGTCCGGACGAGGGCACGGACAAGAGTATGGTCCGCCCCGAAGAAATTGCGCGCACTGCAAACAAGCGGCCGAAACCGTCTCCGGGCACAAATCTTGGCAGCATCCGACCTTTTGAGAATCCCCAACTTTGGCAGCCTGCACCTTTTCAGCCAGTCACGTCACCCGCGTCTGCTCTTGCGCACGGTCAAGCCATACCAAGCGAGACAACAGAGACCAAAAACGAACGCGATGCCCTGGACAAGGCTTCGCTGGTGTTTGTCCGGAACAACACGGCGCCCGCTGTAGCTCCCAGACCGCCAGAGAGCAGACCCAGGATTGATTTGGGCATTGGTCTGGCGCCTGGGACCCGCCTGCGGGCCAAGCTTGAATCGGCCGTCAGCACAGCGGTCCAGGCGCCGGTGGTCGCCGTCATCGAATACAACTACGAACAGAACGGTGAGATCGTCGTTCCTGCGGGAGCGAAGGCCTTTGGGCGACTGGAAGCGGCAGACCGCTGCGGATATATCGCAGTACGCTTCGATTCGTTGATGCTTCCCGATGGGTCTTCGATCAGCATGGAGGCTGCTGCTACTGGCCTTGAACTTCGGCCGCTGAAAGGAAGAGTCGAGGGTAAGCACACCGGGAAGAACATTCTGGTGCGCGCATTTGCCGGAGTGGGCGAGATCGCGGCCACACTGGCGGGAAGAAGCAGATTGAATCAGCCCTTGAGCGAAACCGATCTGTTGCGGGAAAAGGTGAGCAACAACATTGCCCAATCCTCTGACCAGGAAGTGGCAAAACTGGCGATCACGGAGCATCTTGTTGTCTCAGTGCCGGCGGATACAGAGATTTATGTTGTGCTGCAGAAGCCGACGAAACCAAGAGTTCAGAATGCTCGGGTGCAACTTCCCACGCCAACGCAGACAACGAATCAACTCGGGATTGAGGAATTGCGACAATTGTTGCATCTGCAGCAGGAGTTGAATCAGGCAACACCACCTAAGCCGACGCCGGAATAAGCCCGTGGTAACTGGGCAAAAACCTCAAGGCAATGCCGGTTACCTACATTTCAGCCTAGTTTACAGTCCTCGGTGTGAAATAGTCGAAGCGAACCCTTTCGGCGATTGGCACCGCAACAAGGACGGAAGGGATCGTGAGTTTGTTGATGGCGGTGGAAAGATACCTTCCGTGGGGCCCGTTATCCACCCGCGGTCGCTCGCAAAGCTTCCGACAAGCCGACTGCTCTTTACCGATCCGGCCAACTTCCTCGAAGCTCGTTTATGGCTAATGTCCGGATGGCCGACTAATCGGGTGGTCGCAAGGAATGTTCTGAATCGATTCACTGCAACTTCGCGTATTCGGCTTTGGCTTGTTTCAGGATAGGAATGTCAGGGTCAGCATCTTTCCAAAGCATGAGGAAATTCTGATACGCGGCGCGGGCTTTGGCGCGAGCGGCGTCTGCTGCGGCACCAGCGGATTTTGCTTCGAGGGCATAGGCACGTGCAAGTCCCAATCGAGCCAGGGCTCCCCAGGGAAAGTTCCCGACTGCGCCGCGATGGTCGATGAACTTCTGAAATTCTCCTGCCGCTCGCTCACCGTCGCCCAGCGCGAGATAAGCTTCGCCGCGCATATAAACCGGGACGAGTATGGCGAAGTTATTGGGCAGGCCAAGTTCTATCGTGCTGGTCTCCTTTAGGAGTTCTACTGCCCGGTTAGGGTCTTTGCGCTCTATAACTACGGCGGCCCGAATTGTAGGCAGCCAATATCTCTGCACCAGCGTAGCCAGAGGGTACGTTTTGTCGAGTTCGGCGGCCAGTTTCTCCGCCCCTGCCGAATCGCCCGCTCGCGCGAGGACGAGCGCCGCCATTTCCCGCACATCGCGGGTTGGGGCCAGCTTCATCGCGGCATTCGCATCTATACGTGCCCGCTCCAGGTTTCCCATTTCCACTTCGCGCAGCGCCGATTCAGCTTGGTAACCCGCAGCGGACTCTTTGGCGTGATTGCGTTCAGCGGAATCCATCGCCCGCCGCGTCAGCCGTCGTGCGTTCTTTAATTTCCCGTACCAGGCTTGTGTATCCGGTCGTGCGGCCAGCAATAAGTCTTCTGTGCCGGGCTTTCCCATGGCCGCCGAGACGAGCCGTTCCATCTGCGCTATATCGCCCTTCGAAAACGCCAATTGGTAGCGGGTCACGAACAGATCCTCGCTCTCCAACTTGCGCTGGTCCGCCTGCTTGTGCACCGCCTCTGCCTCATCGAATCGGTTGAGGTTCTGGTAGGTTCCGGCCAGGTTGGAATAGTTGTTCACATCATTCGGTTGGAGACGCAGCGCTTCGCTGAATTCGCTCAACGCCTTTTCGTAGTCCCCCAGCGTGTTGGAAATGACTCCCAGGTTCACGTAAAAAGAGTTTCTCGGGTAGGTCTGCTGCCAGAGTTCGAGAGTCTGCCCCGCCTTCTCCAGTTCTCCGGTCACGTTGAAATAATAGAACGCCTCGATGGCATGCCGCTCCCGTTCGCTCACCTTTTCCCGCAATCCATATGCCTTGCGTGCATACTCCGCCGCCAGCCCTGGTTCGTTGAGGATAGAGTAGCTAACCGCTATATTGAGATACGCCATAGCAAAATTCGGATCGAGTTCTACCGCAGATTTGTAGAAGGGTAGTGCTTCGGCGTTGCCTTGCGCAGAGCGTGTCTTGATCGCAAGGCTGTAGACTTTCAGCGCTTCGAGCGAAGGCGTCGTTGTATCCTCGAGCGGCGTGGCATATTCCTGCACGGTGCTGAGTGTCTCGCCCAGCTTGCCCCGCAAACGAACTGCCGCAGCATCCAGAGCCTTGAGCACCGCTTCCTTCCCTGCGGCTTGTTCTTGCGCTTCCGCCAACAGGTCTCCGCTCTGGCAGTTCACGGCTTTCAAACCAATGACGTACTGGCTGCCTAGCGGGACAATCATGCCTGTCAACATGGCCTTGCTGCCTGTGCGCTGGCAGACTTCGCGCGTCACCTCTGATGTCAAGGGGTCTCCGGTGTGACGGCCCATCAGCTTCAAGGTTTGATTGATCTTGCTGTCGGAAATCATGGAGAGAAACGGAGATTGTTCGAGCTGCACTGACAGTCCCTGCCGCAGTGCGTCGTCGAACACCGCATCGCCCGTCTTGTTCTCAAAATCGGCGAGCACAATCGTGTCCTTGTTGGTGAGCGCCCGTGCCCGGCGCCCAAGATAACGCCATCCTGCCAGGGCGAGAACGGCGACGATCACCACCGCACCACCTGCAATAGCCGCCCGTTTAAACCGGCGAGCTCGTGTTGAAACGACAGAACATGAAGGCGCCTGCGCGGCAAAGGCTGGAACGGAACTCCTCGCCTCCACCCTACGGCTCACGGTTGCAGTGCGTCCTGTTTCTATGTCGCGCTTCAGTCGTTGCAGGTCGGTGCCCATCTCGGCAGCCGATTGGCAGCGGAGCTTTTTGTCTTTCTCTAGCGCTTTGGCGATGATTCGTTCCAGCTCCGGCGGAACGTCAGGATTTAAGCGCACAGGCGGCACCGGAGCGAGGTGAAGGATCGCGTCCGTAATCAGGGCGAAGCTGTCACCGCGAAAGGGCAAGGTTCCGGTGGCCATCTCGTAGAGCACGACGCCGAAGGAAAACAGATCCGCGCGCGCATCCAACTTCTTGGCACCCAATTGCTCTGGCGACATATAGGCGACGGTGCCGACAACGGTGCCGACGCTGCTAAGGTTTTCGGTGCTTCCCGCCGTCGTATCGGTGGCGAGCGTGGCTTCGGTTTCCCCATCGCCCTTCTGCGTCAGTTTCGCCAAACCAAAATCGAGAATCTTGGAGTGGCCGCGTCGGGTTTCAGGGTTTGTACTTGCAAACCCTGACCCAGAATAAGTTACAAAGATATTTGCAGCCTTGATATCGCGATGGACGATTCCTTTCGCATGCGCCGCTTCGAGCGCGTCGGCAATCTCAATCGCCAGTTCCAGCGTCTCGTCAAGCGGCACGGGCTTGCCCGAAATACGGTCCTTCAGGGTTTTTCCATCTAGAAACTCCATCGCGATGAAAGACTGGCCGTCCCTATCTGTGCCCGCTTGAAGCGGGACCTCGCCGACGTCGTAAATCGTGCAGATGTTCGGGTGATTCAGTGCCGAAGCAGCTTTCGCCTCCCGGCGGAACCGTTCGAGCGCGTGGGGATCGCGAGAAGATTTGGCGGGCAGGAACTTCAACGCCACGAAGCGGTTGAGGCGGGTATCTTGGGCTTTGTAGACCACACCCATGCCGCCGCCGCCGAGCTTTTCAAGAATGCGGTAATGCGACATAGTTTGCCCGATGAGCGCGTCATGGTCTGCCATAGTATGGTCATCTTAGGTTGGGACTTGCGACAGGTCAACGCGCCGACCACTTTTGCGGGAGTTGTTAGTAAAAGGTGGACTAGGTCCCCGTTCTTAACGGGCAATCCGGAAGTTGAACCATGGAGAACCAGACGGGCCATAAGTCGGTTTGCAGGAAGTTTACCGTTTCCCAGATCGGTAACGACAAACGCGCTTCCATTAACCGAAATTTTCAACTCCCCAGATTTCCCGGAGTCAAGAGGGTTCCTGA
>DASVFK010000432.1:0-11769 GCA_036380095.1 Candidatus Angelobacter sp.
GAAGCGGCGCACCAGCGGCAGCACGGCAAAGTGCGCTGTCGCCTGCCGGCCGCTGCCGAAGATACCAAGAGTTTGCACATCGCCGCGCGCCAGCAGATCCGTGGCCAGTGCAGAGGTGGCGGCCGTGCGCAGATCCGTCAGCCAATTGGCCTCTATGCGGGCCAGCATCTCGCCGGTGGTCCCGTTAAGCAGCTCATACGCGGCCTTCACCCCGCCGGCGCGCGTGACCGTGACGAGCTTCACGCCCGCGTAACCCAAGGCGCTGTCATGGGCGGGCATGAGCAGAAGCACACCTCCGTCCTCGAGCGGAAGTGAAGTGCGCACCGGCATGCGTAGCGTGGCGCTGAAGTCGCGCGTAAACGCAGCACGAATCGTCTGGATGACTTCGCCGGCCAGCGCCAGCGCGCGCACCTGCTGTTCTGAGAGCGAGAGCATTCAGACCTGCGCCTGTGCCGCGCCCGCAGCAGCAAACTCCTGGCGATACCATTCCACGCTCTGGCGCAGCCCGTCCTTGAAATCAACCAGCGTGCGATAGCCCATGGCCTGCTGGGCGCGCTTGGTGTCCGCCAGCGAGTCACGCACGTCGCCGCTGCGCGGTGGAGCGAGCACGGGAGATTTCTTGAACCCGGTCAACTCTTGCAGCAGGCGGTAAAGCTCCAGCAGGCTGAAGCTCCTTCCTGCTGCCACGTTGAAAACCCGCCCACTGACTTTCTCCGCGGGCGCTGCGCAGGCCAGCAGGTTGCCGGAGACAACATTGTCTATATAAGTGAAGTCGCGGCTCTGTTGCCCGTCGCCGAAAATCACGGGCTGGTCACCGCTAAGCATGGCGCGAATAAACTTGGGAATCACCGCCGCGTATTGCGATGTGGGATGCTGCCGGGGCCCAAAGACGTTGAAGTAACGCAAGCTTACCGTCTCCAGGCCAAGCACGCGGGAAAAACTCTGCGCATAGAGCTCGCCGGCGTACTTGGAAACTGCATAGGGCGAAATGGGACTGGCGGGCATATCTTCGCGTTTGGGCAGCGTGGGCGTATCGCCATAAACAGAAGATGAACTGGCATAGACAACACGCTTCACCCCGGCCTCGCGCGCTGCCTGCAGCGCCATGAGTGTTCCCACCACATTGGCATGATTGCTGCCCACAGGATCGGCCAGCGAGCGCGGCACTGACCCGAGTGCCGCCTGGTGCAGCACGTAGTCCACGCCTGCACAGGCGGAGCGGATGGCTGCGTCATCGGTGATGTCGGCCCGGCGCAGGTCAATATGTTTTTCGATTTCGGTCAGGTTCTCCTCTCGGCCATGGCAGAAGTTATCGATCCCGCGCACTTGATCGCCGCGGGCAACCAGGGCGTGGGCGAGATTGGATCCGATGAATCCAGCAATGCCGGTGATGAGGTAGAGGGCCATCGGGAACGAGGATAGAGAAGCAGCTGGCAATTAGCAATTGGCAATTAGCAATTAGCAACAAGCAATTAGTAACAAGCGCATTGATCAGTTGAGCAGAACACGTCTTTCGCGATAAAAAGCGCCCACGGCCATGAATCAAAACCCAAACTCTACGAACCGGCTGTTGGATAACAAGCGTTGCGTTCTGCTTTAGCTGGGCTAGCTGCTAATTGCTAACTGCCAATTGCTCAAGCGCTATTTCTTGCCCGCCCTCGCCAGAATCCTCCGCACCTTCTTGGGCGACACTTTCAGCGCCTTGGCGACGCGCGCCACTTTCTTGCCTTCTTTCTCCCAGACGCGCGGAATCACGATCTCCGCGAACTCTTCCGCCAACTTTTGAAAGCTTTTGCCGCGTGTCTCACCCTGCGACCACGCCCGCAATTGCTGATCAATTCCGCCCCTGGGTGTGACTTTCTGTTTCAGCCGGTGCAGCTCTTCCCACAAATCGTCATCCTGAGTGGCCTTCATGAAAGTCGCGGCGCGGTCGCAGCAATGGCGCGCGTCTTCCAGGTCGTGGGTGCCGGGATTGCACGCCGTGAGTCCGCGCCAGATATAGGCCCGGGCCAGCAGCCGCTGGTTCTGGGTGTGCGCGGCGGCATCCACCGCTTCACGCGCAAAGTCGCGGGCGGCATGGGTATGTTCCCAGGAGTGCGCGCTGCCTTCCACTTCTTCTTCCAGCAGGGCCTGCTCCACCTGGCACTGCAGCAGCCGGGCGCGCGCCATCACAATGGAATCGTTTTCCTGCCGACCCACATCGTAAGAATCCGCCGCCTGCTGCGCGGCGCGGTCGAGTTCGCCGCTATCCAGGTAAAGCAGCCCGCGATTTTCCAGCACGTTGCCGATGCCGTGGTGCAGGTTGTTGTGGCGGTAGATGCGCTCCGCCTGCGCCAGATTGTTAAAGGCGCTCTCACGCAGCTCCTGGTACTGCTCGCGATCGTGGCTGCTGCGTCCGCGGGCGGCCGTGGTTTTAGATTTCGCGCTGCTCTTGCGGCGACGCTCGGCTTCCGTATCAATCTGGCGGATAATCTGGCGGGCGATGAGCCTCTGCACGTACGCGATGTTCGCCAGCGACCGCGCCAGGTTGCGATGCTGCGGGTTGCGCTTGCGAAAGTGCTCGATGGCGCGGGTAAAAAGCTGCAAGGCCTGCTTGTGCTGGCCCTGGCGCCGGATCATGCGTCCGTGTGCGGAATAGATGTTGCCCAGGGTGATGTCGTCGTCAGTGGAGCGCAGCACGGCTTCGGCGTTGTCCAGGATGCGCAAGGCTTCCCGCGGGTGCCCTTTCTGGAACAGCAGCCAGCTTTCCAGCACGCGCATGACCGCGGCCATCTTCGGGAAGCCCAACGACTGCGCCAGCTCACGTCCCTGGCCACAGCGCCGGAGAGCTTCGTCGTACTCGCCTTTTTTGCGACGGCAGCGCGCGTTCCAGAAGTAGGCTATGGCGACAACTTCCCTGTCACCGACCTCCTCCTGCATGGAGAGAACAAGATCAAAGTGGCGCAGGGCTTCGTCAGGATGGTCTTTCAGCAGAGCAAGCAGCCCGTTGGCCATGCGCAGTTGCAGATAGTCGCTCACCGGGAGCTTGCGTCGTTGATCGGGAGGAAAACGCGCCAGCAGCTCTGCTACCAGTTCCGGCCCGCGATAACCGATATCCACCCACTGCGCCACTGCTCCCACCAGCGCCGCGGCGTTGCGTTGCGCAGGATCGAGTGAGGAAAACAGGTGCGAGTGCGCTTCCAGCAGGGTAATACCGTTCGAAACCTGGCGAGTGACCAGGTACTCCCGAAGATTCTTCAACAGCGAATCCGGGATTTCGGCAGGGCGCTTGACGCGCGGCTCGGTGACCACAGCGAGGCCATCATAGCGGGAGTGAGACAGCGGAACAAGTAACGCCCAGAGATCAAAGCCGATCAAAGCTGATCAAAGCTGCGTGGCTTTGGTTTTCCGCCTTGCAAGTGTACGATTGGGGCAGGAGCACCAGAGAGAAACTATGGCGAACATGTTCCGGACCTCCAACCCCACCCTGGGCGACAACACTTTCCGCGGCGAAATGGCCCTCGGCAACACCATGACGCTCACTGGCACGGTGAACAAGACCGGCATCCTTTTATTGTGCGCGATCGCCACCGCGGCGTGGTCATGGAACCTGGGCACGCGCTCTCCTGAAGCGGCGCCAGGGCTGATTCTGGTAGGAGCACTGGGCGGACTGGCCGCGGCGTTTGTCACGATTTTCAAAAAGAATTGGGCGCCGGTGACGGCGCCGGTCTACGCCCTGCTGGAAGGCCTTGTGCTGGGCAGCATTTCGGTGTTTTTCGAAAAGATGTATCCGGGGATCGCCATGGAGGCGGTGGCCCTTACGTTCGGCACGCTGCTCGCCCTTCTGCTGGCTTACCACGCCGGAATCATCAAGGTGACCCAGCGCTTCCAGATGGGGGTAGTGGCGGCTACCGGGGGCATTGCGCTCTTCTATTTTCTTACCTTTATCCTGGGCTTCTTTGGCTTCCATTTCACCACCATCTTTGGCAGTAGCCCGCTCGGCATCGCATTCAGTGTTTTCGTCGTGATTGTTGCAGCGCTGAACCTGGTGCTGGACTTTGAGTTCATCGTGCAAGGCTCCAACCAGGGCGCACCCAAATACATGGAGTGGTACGGCGGCTTTGCCCTGCTGGTGACGCTGGTCTGGCTGTATCTGGAGATCCTGCGCCTCCTGGCAAAGCTGCGCGATAGGCGCTAAAAATACGGGTTCGCGGCCAATCCTGAGCACGCCTGCGCCCGGTCATTTTTCCGTTTTGTCCAACTCGTCCGATTCGGACGACCTCATTTGAACCCCTCCCTGCTCCCGCCGTCTAATAACGCCTGCGGGGACAAAACACAGCAGGGAGAGGGGAACGTGCAACATCAACAACTCTATAACGAACAGCAACTCGAGACACTCTGGGCAAACGACTCGCGCTGGGCAGGCGTGACGCGCGGCTATACCGCAAAAGACGTGGTTCGCTTGCGGGGTACCATTCATGTGGAATACACCCTGGCGCGTCTGGGCGCGCAGCGCTTGTGGAAGCTCTTCCAGCAGGAAGACTTCGTTTCCGCGCTGGGCGCGCTCACCGGCAACCAGGCGCTGCAACAGGTGCAGGCCGGCCTGAAATCCATTTACCTGAGCGGCTGGCAAGTGGCCGGTGACGCCAACCTGGCGGGACAGATGTACCCGGACCAGAGCCTATATCCATCGAACAGCGTTCCCATGGTGGTGAAGGAAATCAACAACGCCTTCACACGCGCGGACCAGATTCACCACGCTGAAGGCAAGAACGGCATCTACTGGTTCGCTCCGATCGTGGCCGACGCCGAAGCGGGCTTCGGCGGATCGCTGAACGCCTTTGAGCTCATGAAGTCGATGATCGAGGCGGGCGCGGCGGGGGTCCACTTTGAAGACCAGCTTGCTTCAGCTAAAAAGTGCGGACACCTGGGCGGAAAGGTCCTGGTGCCGGCGCAGGAGTTCGTGCAGAAGCTGGTGGCGGCGCGCCTGGCCAGCGACATCCTGGGCGTGCCCACGGTGCTGATCGCGCGCACCGACGCCAACAGCGCCAAACTGCTCACCAGTGACAGCGACATTCGCGACCTGGAGTTCGTGACCGGCGAGCGCACCAACGACGGCTTCCTGGTTTACAAAGGCGGCCTGGACGCGGCGATTGCTCGCGGGCTGATCTACGCGCCTTACGTCGACATGCTCTGGTGCGAAACCGCCGAGCCCAATCTTGAGGAAGCGCGGCGCTTTGCCGAGGGCATCCACGCCAAGTTCCCCAACAAGATGCTGGCGTACAACTGCTCGCCTTCCTTCCACTGGAAGCGCAAGCTTGATGACGCGACCATCGCCAAGTTCCAGCGCGAACTGGGCGCCATGGGATACAAGTTCCAGTTCGTTACGCTGGCCGGCTTCCACGCTCTGAACTACAGCATGTTCGATCTCTCGCGGCAGTTCGTGAAGGAAGGCATGACCGCCTATTCGCGGCTCCAGGAACAGGAGTTCGACAGCGCGGACCGGTTCGGCTACAGCGCCGTGCGCCACCAGCGCTTTGTAGGCACCGGATACTTTGACGACGTCACGCAGACGCTGGCCCACGGACATGCATCAACCGTGGCGCTGGAAGGCTCAACCGAAAACGAACAATTCGACGTGCAAAAACCGTTCGACGTACAAAAGCAAGCAGTTTAGCTGTCTCCGTCTCTCTCCCAAACTGCTGTGTTTGGCATGGGTAGTGAGTCAGTTTGAAGAAACTGACTCACTACCAGTATCAGCGTCTAGCGATTCGCTTGCGGATCGCGGGCCTTTAGGCAGACGTCATCGCGCAGCGATGAACCGCGTCAAGCAAGGCTGATCAAATTGCCCTCGGCACAAAGGTCCTCTCGAGGGCCTTCAGTTTTTTTGTCCAAGCGTTTGCACCAGCAGCCGGGTATCGTCGGAGATGATTCCGTCCACTCCCATTTCCGCGGCCCGGAGCATCTGCTTGCGATCGTTGACCGTCCAGGTCACAACGGTTTTTCCTGCCGTGTGCAATGTATCCACGAGTTTCCGCGAGAGCAACCGATAGTGTGGAACAACGTAAGTGACCGGAAGCAGCCGCCATCGCCGAAGCTGCCAGCGCGTCTGCGCCAGCGCGCCTAAAACAAGATTGGGATCCAGGCGGTGCAGCCTGCGCACCACCCCGGGAAGAAACGACGAAATAAAGTAATGTTTGGGCTGCGCCTGCCTTACGGCACGCACGATCAGGGGCTCCATGCCGCGGACTTTTACTTCAATGTTGAGAAATGCAGTACGGCTGAAGCGCTCGAGCGCATCCTCCAGGGTGGGCGGAGCCGGGTGGTTCAAGGCCGCGCAATGCTGGCCGATTTGCTTGAACGTGCGCCTGCGCAGCGTGAGGCGATGGAGCTTGGGATCGTGACAGAGGATGGTCTTGCGGTCGCGCGTGCAGCGAACATCAAATTCAAAACCATCAGCGCCGTGTTCGAGAGCCAGATCGAAGGCGGCCAGGCTGTTCTCCGGCGCGTATAGCCGCGCGCCACGATGTCCCAGCAAAAGAAGATGGACAGACAAGGTGCGCTGCCTAGTCGAGATCGATGTCGCGGATAAAAGGCTCTTCCGGAGTCTCTTTGGCCTTCTTCACCGCTTCCTGGAACTTTTTTTCCAGCAGATCGGCCTTGTTCTTCTCCGCATCCACCGCCTGGCGGAAGATGGACTCCTTGCGTCCTTCCTGGTCGCGCATGGCTTTGGCGGCAGAATCAAAATCGGCGAACATCTTGGGCTTGATCGGAGCCACATGGGAGATGACAGCGTGCGTGGCTGGATCAATCTTCATCACTGCCCCGCAGCAGGGACAGCCAACTTCAAAGGGCTCTGACGATGGCTTTGCCATAAGGAGATTGTAAGCCAGCAGAGCAAGAAAAGCGCCCCGGAGGCAGGCGAAATCCTACTTGGGATGAATTGGTTCCGAGCCCGCCGAGTTTGCCTGCTCCCACTCTTTTGTCTTTTCCGCCACGCATTTAGGTCGCGCAAAGAACAGCCAATACCAGATAGAGGAAAACAGAGGCGCAAGGACCAGGAGAAAGATGAAGAGCCCGCGAACCTGTTGCAGCCTCGGCAGATCGTTCACCTTCACTCCGGCAATGGCTGCGGCCAATAACGTCCCAAACAGGCAGCTTGCAACCGGAGCCATCCAGCTTGCGCGGGTGCGCTCTGGAAGCTTTTCTTCCAGTTCTTCGGCGCTATAGTCGGGAAATTCCTGTTTCCAATCCGCGGCTGTAAATGGCTGCATCTCGGCCGCCTCTTCCTTTTCCGAGAGCTCTGTTTCCATCTCCTCATCAGATTCCTCTGGAAATGGTCCCGTTCGGAATTCATCTTCCCGATCGCCAGTCTCAAATTCGTTCCTCATCGCTAGTCTGCCGCTGAGCAGCTATTTTGCTACAATTCTTAAGGGAAACTCCAGCCTTATGCGAGCTGAGCCAGCCTTTACCGACGTCCCCACTGCAATCGAAGAAATCCGCGCCGGACGCATGATCGTGGTGGTGGACGACGAAGACCGTGAAAACGAAGGCGACCTTACCCTGGCCGCTGAGAAGGTCACGCCGGAAGCCATCAATTTCATGGCCCGATTCGGCCGCGGACTGATCTGTCTGGCCATGACGCCCGAGCGTCTCGACTACCTGCGGATCGGGCCGATGACACGGGAAAACACCTCGCCTTACGGCACCGCGTTCTATGAAAGCGTAGAGGCGCGCGAAGGCGTGACCACGGGAATCTCCGCGCACGATCGCGCGCGCACCATTCAGGTTGCGATTGATCCCACAAGCCGCGCGGCTGACCTGGTTCGTCCCGGACACGTTTTTCCCCTGTGCGCGCGCAAAGGCGGAGTACTGGTGCGCGCCGGCCAGACAGAAGCATCCGTGGACCTGGCGCGCATGGCGGGCATGGTCCCCGCGGGCGTGATCTGCGAGATCATGAATGAAGACGGCACCATGGCGCGGGTGCCTGACCTGATCGACTTCTGCCGCACCCACAACCTCAAAATGCTCACCGTAGCCGAGCTCATCCGCTATCGCATGGAAAACGAGCGCTATGTGGCCCGCGTGGGCGAAGCCATGCTCCCCACGCGTTACGGCGAGTTCCGCATGATCGCCTTTGAAAGCCAGCTCGACGGCGAATCGCACGTGGCGCTGGTGCGCGGCGACGTGGAGAAGGCCTCAGGACCGGTGCTGGTACGCATGCACTCGCATTGCCTGGCGGGCGATGTTTTCGGCGGATCGCTTTGCGACTGCCAGATTGTCCTCGACCGTTCGCTGGAGATGATTGCGCGTGAAGGCACCGGCGCGCTGATCTACCTGCACCAGACTTCAAAAGGGTTCAGCGTGGGAGAGGAACACCGGCTGGTCTTCCATCGTGAGGCCCCGCGAACAACGAGCGCGCATCAGAGAAAAACACAACGCGAGATTGGAGTAGGCGCGCAGATTCTTTCTGACTTAAACATCCACTCTATCCGCCTGCTCACCAACCATCCCAAACGCGTGGCCGCGCTGGAAGGCTTCGGCATCACCATTGCCGAGCAGGTGCCGGTGCCGACAACGAAGACCGTAGCTGGTTAAGAATCCGCATTCATCCGCGCAAATCGGCGCCAGAAAAGAGTGTGCTAGTTCGGTTTTCGCGGCGCCACCTGTTCATCTTCAATCATGAACTGCGCCGGGCAGCAACTGGAGCCGCAGATCACTGGAATCAGCCCGCGCATCTGGCGGCGCGTAATCAGTCCCAATGTGCCGCATTCAGGACAAGCCAGCACGGCCCAGTAGGGATCGTCCTGGTCGCCTACCTCCCCGGCGTTTTCCAGAACAAATATGCTTCCTGGCTCCATCTCCTCCGGGAGCCACTCGGTCACAATGTTCAACTGGCCGACCATGCCTCACCTCCGTCTCGCTTGCCCGATGATGACTTTCTCCCTTGATGCCCTGATTGCCATATTCCATAGATGCAGAAATTCCTGGTTGCCATCAGGAAAATTTGCGTTTGCCGAACCGGCGCAGGCCCTGGGTCTGGACCGGACGCCGGTTGAACATCTCCAACCGTAGGTCCCGTACCGCATCGCTCAAGCAGACGCCGAGCAGCGGCTGGCGCGAGTTCTTAAGAATGTCAATCACCTGGCGTTGCGAGTTCTCCAGGTAAATGCGTTTTCCGTCCGTGAGCAGATGGTAGTCAGAGCCGCTGCTCACCACTTTGGCCAGGCGTCCTCCGAATTCCCTCTGCAGGAACCTCATGACAGAGCGGATTCGCTGCAGCGGGAACCCTTTCCTCCGCAGGGCGCAGATCACGGCGACTTCCGCCAGGTCTTCCGCCGAATACATCCTGCAGCGGCCTTCGCGCCGCGGCCGGACAATGCCCCGTTCGTCCCACCACTGGAGCTGGCGAGGCGTGATGCCCGTGAGCTTTACCACTTCCGCTGATGTGAACTCGTGCTCCATGCTCCTGTACAAATGTTTTAAACATTTCCCGGACGAAATGTTTGCATCATTTTATGGGTGGAACCAGGATTGTCAACCGAAAGAAGAGGAATTTGTTCTCGAAAATGAAAAAATCAGGTCGAGGGCGCCCCGCCGCCCACAAAATGCACAACCTCCAGCTTGTCGCCGCTCTTGAGGACGGTTGCATCCCAGTTCGAACGGGGAACAATCTCCAGATTCAACTCCACCGCAACCCGGTCCGGCTTCATCCCGAGCTGGGCGACAAGCCCGGAGACGTTAAGTCCATCAGGGAATTCGCGGGCCTCGCCGTTGATCTGCAGTTGCATCGTTCGATTGTATGTTATCGGGCAAGGGCAGATAGAGCCAACCATGCTTGTCTTACCGGGCTTTTTGCAATTCGTTCAGCGCGTCCTGCCATGGTGTGAGCGGCATATGCATCATGAAGAACTTCTCAACCGTCAGATGTTCGCGCTCGACAGCAGCTGCGACTTCGGAGACCGTTTGGGGGATGAAGTATGTGCCGTCAAGCAGTTTTGAAAATGCGTCGCTGCCGTAAAGCAGCTTTTGCTCCGGAAAATACACCAGCATCTGCCGCTCGGTGGTTTCACCCCGCATGGGGACCACCTCAAAACGGTTTGGGCCTGTCCCGATCGTGGTCCTCCCGCTTACCTCACGGAAAATGGGCTTGCGTGGGGCTTTCGCCAATGCATCCGGCCGGCCAGTTTTGGGCGCGCCCAACAGGCGTTCAATCAATGGCACATTGCGATCAAGCAAGTAGATCGGAATGCCACGCGCTGCGTATTCACGGATGCCGCCGATGTGCGGCCACGCATCGGACGTCGTGATGACGGCTTTGACCACCGTGCCGGGGAAGCGGCGTTCGGCTTCCGCCAGCACCTTGGCAGAGTAGCCGGAAGAAAGCGGCGCTTCCAGAATCACAATCCCGTCCGCCTGGCGGACCAGCGTGGTATAGAAGGCGGCTGGAATAACCACGATCCCCGGCGCCGGCTCTTGCGCGGGCCGGGAGGGAGACCCAAGCGGCCGATCGTCAACGGTCATTTTTGCCAGCACGGAAAAAGCGTTGCGAGTTTCCGGCGAAATTACAAACAGGTCGGACTGGATCGGGGAGTTGAATTCAATCTTGGTGATGGCTTCCGACCGGTCGGGCATGCCGTTGCGAAACGTGTCCATTTGCCGGGGATAGTGGATGCCGTCCTGCAGCCACCAGAGGGAATAATAGACGCGTGTAGTCACATCGCCCCAGACGCTCCAGAAAATCCCATAGGGATACGTCATGACCCATTCAACCGCAGTTGGCAGGTGCGTGTCAGCGTTCAGGTAAACACGGACCGGCGTTCCCGCGTGGGTGAACTGGATAAGCTGATGCGGCACGCCTTGCAGAACCAGGTCCGGCAATCGTTTAAGGTCGGCAGCGGCAAGCGCGTTGAGCAAGACTTTTTCCGGACCGAATGCCAGAGCATCGTTCGCAAGCTGAAGCTGTTCGCCGGACCCCGGCATTTCTTTTTCACCGAACTTCTGTGCCGCAGCGCCGCCGGTCACAATGACCGTGAACGCATTCTCTTCCAGGACATTGCGGCTCCGCGATTCCTGCCGCCATCTGCCGTGTTCCAGGTCCCGCCATTCCTCAGTCTGCTCGTATTCAACGATATATGGCCCCTCAGGCCGTTCGGACTGTTCAAGAAGGTTACGGTGACCCACCGTCTCCCAATGCAGGGTCTTGAGTTGGCGGACCTTGTCTTCCCCGCCCATGGCAGCAAAAGCATCGCGGAGCAGTGCGGCGGGACTTTCCTGCGGTCTTTGTTGAGCCGAAGCCAGCGAAGCGACCGCAACCAAACAGACCAACACGCGGAATTTCACGAACTCTCCTCCGAACTTCTTTAGATACTGGTCCGAAGGAAAAGTGAGCAGGCAGGTACTATTCAGTATCCTCTTTTCTTGTCCACTTGATTCAGCAGCGGCCGCCCATCGAGAAATCGCCGCAGGTTTTCCACGATCAGGTCACAGTGGCGGTCCCAGAGTTTTTCCGTGACCGCCGCGGTGTGCGGAGTGATAAGAACGTTGTCGAGCGACCAGAACTCTGAATCGGCGGGCAACGGCTCCTGCTCAAAAACATCCAGGGCAGCGCCGGCGATGCGACGCGCTTTGAGCGCAGCGATTAACGCACGTTCATCAACCAAAGTTCCCCGCGCCACGTTGATCAGGTATGCATCCGGCTTCATTTTTTGCAATCGCGCCGCGTTGATGATGTGGGTGGTGGCCGGCGTGACCGGCGTACAGAGGAGCACGTAATCAGCCTGAGAAAGG
>DASVFK010000433.1:0-2991 GCA_036380095.1 Candidatus Angelobacter sp.
AGTCCGTTCTCGTTTGCCGGTTTCCTGACGCCCTGCGCGGTCACCAGTCCGTTCGTGTTTAGCGGTTTCTTGACGTTCTGCCCGACCACCAGTCCGTTCGGCGCGTTTACCGGGTTCCTGACGTTCCGCATGACCACCAGCTCGTTCGCCGAGATGGCCGGCCCTCTCGCGTGGCGCGCCTCGCCGCTCCGGCCGCGCCTTGCCCAGGTAGCGAACATTCGCTTTGAACGCCGGCTGCTCGGACTGCCGTTGTTGGCGTTCCGGCCGTGCTCTGCGCAACTCCGCTATTTCGCGCGGCGTGAGCTCGCGAAATTTTCCCGGCTCAACATCCAGGCTGAGCGAGCCATAGCGCACGCGCTTGATCTTCTCCACGTGGTGCCCAATTTCTTCGAACATGCGCCGGATCTGCCGGTTCTTGCCCTCGATCAGCGTGACCTCATACCACGGGTTTTCGGCTTCGCGTACGATGCGGATTTGCGCCGGCGCGGTTCGCACCGCGTGCGTGCCGCGAACGCCGGGCTTGTTGCCGATGCGGATGCCTTGGCGCAGCTTTTCAATGTCGTCCGCCGTGGGGACGCCGGCCACTTTCACCAGATAGGTCTTGGGCACATGGGACGCAGCGCGGGTGAGATAGTTGGCCAGTTCGCCATCATTGGTGAGCAGGAGCAGGCCTTCGCTCCCGAAATCGAGCCGCCCCACGGGATAAATGCGCTCGCCCACATGCTTCACCAGGTCCATCACCGTAGGACGGCCCTCAGGATCGGAAACGGTGGTCACGTAGCCTTTGGGTTTGTTCAGCACGAGGGTCATGTGGCGCTCAGCGCCATGCAGCAGTTTGCCGTCCACCTTGATGTGGTCGCGTGCGGGATCGGCCTTGCTGCCCAGCTCGGTCACAGTCTGCCCGTTGACCGTGACGCGCCCCTGCGTGATCAGCTCCTCGGCTTTGCGGCGCGACGCGATCCCGGCGGCGGCGATGATCTTCTGCAGGCGCTCCGCGGCCACGGTCAGCCTCCCGTACTCTCTTGTGCCACCTCGCCTGCCACTTCCTCATCGGCCTGGGTGTGCCGCGGATCGGAAGAGACCGTCGGCTCGGTCACGTTCTCCGGCGTCGCGGCCTTGTCTTCCGCCATTTGCTCGGTCACGCCGTTCTCGTCTTTCCCTGGTTCCTGGATTTCTTCCACCTGGGCTTCTTCGGGGCCGTCAGACTCGTTGTTGGCAGTATCCGGCACGCCGGTTGCGTCGGCGATGGCGGTGTCCTGCGCCGCGAACATTTCTTCCTGCAATTCGCCCGCCGCCAGCTTCTCGAACTCCTCCAGGCTGGGCAGCTCGGTGATGTCCTTGAGGCCGAAGCGGAGCAGAAAGTCTTTGGTGGTCTTGTACAGCATGGGCCGGCCCACCACGGCCTTGCGCCCGGCCGTGGTCACCAGCTTGCGCTCCAGCAGGGTGCCGATCACGGCGCTGGCATCCACGCCGCGTATGTCGCTGATCTCGGGCACGGTGACCGGCTGCTTGTAAGCGATCACGGCCAGGGTCTCCAGCGCCTGCAGTGAAAGACGGATCGGCGGCTTCAGGCTCTTGGAGAACGCGCGCACCACGTCATGGTGTTCCGGCTTGGTGGACATACGATAGCCGCCCGCCACCTGCCGGACCTCGATACCCCGATCATCACGCGCGTACTCTGCCGCCAGTTCCTCCACCCATGGCTTCAAGAGCGCGCGAAGCTCGGCCTTCTCGCTCTTGTCGCCGGGCTTGGCCTTGGCCGGCTTGCCCGCACCCGCTGCTGTCGCAGAATCCTGCCCGGCGGCCGGCGCAGCACCGTTTTCGAGGGCTCCCAAATGCTCTTCCGCGTGCTCCGGATGGGTGTGTGGCTCAGCTTCGCCGCTGGAGAGATTCTTGAGAGCGAGCAGGTCGTCTTTGAGCAGCGCGGCCATCTGGTCCAGCGTGATGGGCTCTTCCGCGGCGTAAATCAGGGCTTCGAGTTTGGCTTTGATGGACATAAGAAAGCGATTAGCTTCTAGCTACTGGCTACTAGCTTGTATCACTCATAGGAACCGTGTATTGGCTAGCAGCTAGAAGCTAGTAGCTAATGGCTGCTTTACCTCCAATCATCCCTCACCACCGCCCCATCACCCATGATGGTGTCAAACATGGCGTGCTTCTTGAGCATGATGTCGCCGAAGACGCGGTCTTGCCGCAGCAGCACCGCCTGCAATCGCACCAGCTCGAGCAGGGCCAGAAACGCGGCGATCAGCGCGTGGCGCGAGTTGATATGTTGCAGCAGCCGTTTCAGCCGGATGGGCCGGTCTTCCATGAGCAGGCGCCGGCGGAAGTACTGGATCATCTGTCCCACGGTGATGGTGTCTTCATTCACCTCCAAAACCGGACGTGAACGCGCCCGCTCCAGGATCTCCTGGAACGTCTTCACCAGGTCCACCACGTCAGCCGCCAGCTCCGGCTCCGTGCCTTCCGCGTCCTTGAATTCCTTGAGCGCGGGATTGCTCACCACCGCGTCTTCAATCTGCTGTTTTTGCATCAGCATCTGCGCCGCGTTCTTGTACTTTTCGTGCTCCAGCAGGCGCTGCACCAGTTCATCGCGCGGGTCCTCCTGCTCGCCCGGCGGCTGGTCCGGATCGCGCGGCAGCAGCATCTTGCTCTTGATGTGGATCAGCATCGCCGCCATGTAGATGAACTCGGCAGCCACGTCCAGATCGAGCTGTTTCAGGTTCTCGACGTACGCCAAGTACTGCGCGGTGATCCTGGCGATGGGAATGTCATAAATGTCGATGTCCTGCTTGCGCACCAGGTCGAGCAGCAGATCCAGGGGCCCATCGTAGAGCCGGCCCAGCGTCAGCGCGAACGGGAACTCGCTGGCCTGGGGTTTGACGGGTTGGGTGGCCTCTGGCATGCGCAAGCGATGCAACGGTGTTCTCCACCGATTCTAAATGGTTCGAAGCCTGGTGGAGCTGTGTGCAGCTGTGGATTTCGTGTTTT
>DASVFK010000434.1:0-2753 GCA_036380095.1 Candidatus Angelobacter sp.
TCCACCGGCAGGTCTTTTCGGCCACGGCACGCGAGGTGTTCGTAATAGATGGTATTCAGAGCTTTGACCAGCCTGGCCCCTGGGATTCGCGTGAGCACGATTTCGCTGGAAGTGGAACCGCCAAGATCGAAGAAGCCGCCCTGGGGATCATAGGGATTCATGGCGTCAATCACGACTTTCCCGCGCAGCAGCTCCGGCGGAGGCAGAGCGTCTTCGCGGTGCCAGGGAACGGCCAGCAACACAACTTCCCCGAAACAGGCTGTTTCGTTCGTGGTCATGGCGTGTGCTTTTGGGCCAAGACTGGAGACAAGCTCCCGCAGCGAATCCGGCCCGCGCGAGTTGCTGATGGCCACCTCGTGCCCGGCATCCACAAACAGCCGCGCTGCCGTGGCCCCGATTCTTCCTGTTCCCAGTATCCCGATGTTCATTGTTTTGTCGCTATCGCTCCAAACCGCTTGAGGGGCGCGCTCTCCGGCCGCGACTCTCCCGCTCCTGAAACCACGGGCCCGGCACGCAGGTCGGCCGGGCCCTTAGAGCCGTTGCTGCCTCTCGCTGCTCTCCAAGCCGCAGGGGAAAGCCCTGCAATTTTGCGGGTTGGCCGGAGACAAAGAAGGAAGCATAGAATCTAAGTATCGGCGTGCGCAAGCAGGCAGGAGGCGCGCTATGCGATTCTTTCGTACATGTCTGCCCGCCATTGCTCTCATCGTTCTTGCCGGATGTGAGGGCTTCTCCCTGTTCGTTGGGGTCAACAACGGACGTCTGCTGGTAGCCGTTTCTGTGAATCCCACGGTTATCGATCCCATACAATTTCCCAACGGCCAGGTGCAGTTTACGGCCAGCGGCAACTTCAACATGGCGCCGATGATTGAGAATCCCATGACCAACGTGATGTGGACGGTGGACCGCCCGGCGTTCGGCACTGCCCCTGATCCGGGTCACGCAACCATCAGCCAGACTGGCCTGGCGCAGTGTGCGGTGGGTTTTATCGGGACGGTGCAGGTGTTCGCCACGTCCGCGGCCAACCCCAGCCAGCCGCTTTCACAAAGCAACCAGGTAGTGGGTACGGCGCGGATGAATTGTCCGTGATCGTCAGTCAGCAGGGAGAGATCGCGCGCGCTGCTCCAACTCGTCGGCGATAGTTTCGTACTTGCATGGCTAGTCATTATAACCAGTCAAGTGCGTAACAACTATAAGAGCAATAGGAATTTCCTATTGGCAGCCGGTGAACGGCTGGTTAGCCAGCGCCAAGGTCTGGCCCGCGGTCAAGATGAAGCTGGGGCCCAGACCCACGCTGGGCACGCAGTTCGGCTGGCCGGAGATCACGGAAAAAGCCTGGAAGGCCATTTGGTAGTTGGCCGGCTGCGAACTGGGAACGAAGACAAATCCCAGGCGGTTGAATGTGGCCACCTGCAGCGGGGCCGCCGGCAACACCACGGAGAAAGCAGCACAAGCGCCGCTACCGCCGCTGCATGTGGTGATAGCTGGATTCGTGACCAGGTCCGCCGGCTGCTGGGCAAACGAAACAGGGAAGCGGTGCACGGTGAACAGGCTCAACGGGGCCGCCAGGCGCGCGCGCACGGAGACAGGCGTGTTGGCCACGGTCGCCGAGCTGACCGTGCCGTTGACCGTGGCCGTGCTCCCGCCTTGCAAGAAAATCGTCCCCACGCTCGTGCCCGGGATGATGGCGTCGCCCGCGCCCAGGTCGCCGCCTCCGGAGGTAAGCAACGCAGGCGTAAACATGGTTCCATCCGCGGCTTGCGCGGTCACCATGATGGCGTAGCCGTTGCCGGTGTTGTCGGCCGGTACGTTCAGCGGCACGTTATCAAATTGGAAAGCCCCCGTTGCGTCTGCGAGAGTCTGCATCAGGATGCTGAAATCTCCGGCAGGCCTCTCCAAAGTCACCACCACGCCGCCGCCAATGGCCAGGCCAGTTTGCGCGTCCAGCACCCGGCCGGCAATCGTGGAGACAGGTAGAGGCGTAGGTGATGGCGTGGGACTAGGCGTTGGAATTGGAGTGGGCGTGACTATCGGTGTAGGGCTGGGCGTGGGCGTGGGGAACCCGGGGATGGGAGGCGTTGGGCTCGGCGTGGGTTGCGTGTTGATGCTGATGCTGCGCGGGTTCACTTCGCCGCAGCCTGCCAGGCCCGCAGCCAACACTAGCAAAGATGCAACCAGGCAGAACGCGCAAGACTTCTTCATCGGCTACCCCAGCTCCCCGGGAACACGGAATGTCTTAGTAAAGAGAGATGTAGCGGGGCCAAGCTGGGTTGGCAGGTCGCGGACCAAGGAACCGGATGTTCGGCGCCATCCAAACGTGTTGGCGCCGGGCCGCGGTTCCCGTTCATCCGGTTTTGCGCTAGCATAACGGCATGTTTCCGGGCGAGACCAGGTTCCATCTGCTGCATGACGACACGTTCCGCCGTCTCTGCCGCGCCCGCGATCTGCTGGCTGCGAACTACCAGACTCCGGTCGCGCTGGAACAAGTCGCGCAGGAAGCTTGTTACTCTCCATTTCACTTTCATCGTTTGTTCCTGACCGCGTTCGGTGAAACGCCTCATGACTTTGTGACGCGCCGGCGCCTGGAGCATGCGAAACGGCTCCTCGCCTCCGGTGAGATGACCGTAACCGAAGTGTGCCTGGAAGCGGGGTACGGGAGCCTGGGATCGTTCAGCACCAAATTTCACCGGATGGTTGGGTGCACGCCCTCCGCCTATCAGCGCGAGGTGCGGCGTGTCTTCGGTTACGCGGCACCA
>DASVFK010000435.1:0-7588 GCA_036380095.1 Candidatus Angelobacter sp.
ACAGCTTGCTCATGCTTTTCTCTATCGGCCCCGCAACCCCGAGTTCGCCGCTCCGGCCAGCGACCTTCCGCCTCTGCTGGTGCGCTGCCACGGCGGCCCAACCTCTGCAGCCACAAGCTCCCTTGCGTTTTCCATCCAGTACTGGACCTCGCGCGGTTACGCTGTCCTCGACGTGAACTACGCCGGCAGCACCGGCTACGGCCGTCCCTACCGCGACCGACTGAAAGGCCAGTGGGGCATCGTGGATGTGAGCGACTCCGCGCATGCCGCACAGGCCGCGGTGAAACAAGGTCTCGCGGGCGTCGGCAAACTGCTCATCACCGGCGGCAGCGCGGGCGGCTATACCACGTTGTGCGCGCTGGCCTTTACCAATGTCTTCAGCGGCGGCGCCAGTCACTTTGGCGTGAGCGATCCCGCCGCCTTGGCGCGCGATACGCACAAGTTTGAGTCGCGTTATCTCGATTCGCTCATCGCCCCGTATCCCCAGCAGGCGGAGGTCTATGAGCAGCGCTCGCCTCTGCGCTTTGCCGCGCAGATTTCCGCGCCCGTGATCTTCTTTCAAGGCGAAGACGACAAAGTGGTCCCTCCCAACCAGACGGAGATGATGGTGGATGCCCTGCGCGCCCGCGGGCTGCCCGTAGGTTATCTCTTATTTCAGGGTGAAGGCCACGGCTTCCGCCGCGGCGACAATATCAAGCGCGCACTTGATGGCGAACTGGCCTTTTACGATGCCAACGTAGTCAAGGCAGGCCTGCGTTATTGAGGATCGGCCTGCAAAGCCTCATGGACTGTAATAGATAATCGGTCGTTGCCAGAAATCAGCGGCCTACTGCCAACTACCTTCTCCATGGGCTAGGTGTTGACCGCTGGCACGCCCTGGGCCGTGGCATTGTGCGGCATCACTGCTTGTCACTGCTTGTCGCTTGCCCCGCACCCAGACCATGGCTATGCTGCTGGCATCACGGATTAAGACAGTTATCGCTTGCTTACCCAAGCTGGCCAGAGTAGGCTTAGTTTCACCCCCCTTAGAACCCTAGAAGAGTACCTAACGTACTTCCGGAGGTGATGTTTTCATGCACAAGTTCGCATTTCCTGCAGTTCTTTTTCTGGCGCTGGCCGGCTTTGCCGCTCAGGGCAGTCAGCAGAATCCACCGGCGTCAGGCCAGCAGCCCACGGCACAATCGGCGCCTCAAGTCGAACAACCCGCGCAGTCTGGAAAACCCGCTGCCACCGCCGCTGGTGACCAGGCCAAACCCAAGGACGATAAGACCGAGACAGCCGCAAAGCCCGCTCCCGCGCAGAGCCAGACGCCGGTGACCAGCAACAAGATCCCTTCAGGCTCGAAAATCTATGTGGCGCCAATGGGCGGATTTGAAAGCTATGTAGTGGCGGGTATCGTGAAGAAGAAGGTCCCGGTGGTCATCGTGGCCGATCGCGACAAGGCCGATTACGAGATCCGCGGTGCCGCGGAAACCGAGAGAGCTGGGTGGGCCAAGATCGTGTTCATCGGTTCAGACAACAGCAATGAGCAGGCCAGTGTCACCGTGGTAGAGATCAGGAGCGGCAGCGTGGTCTATGCCTATTCCGTGCACAAGTCGAACTCATTCAAAGGAAAACAGAGCGCCGGGGAAGCCATCGGCAAGCACCTGAATGAAGTGATTGGGAAGGACTGAGGAGGTCCGCATGCGTAAGATCATGATCCTGTTGCTGACGCTGGCGTTCAGCATGGCGGCCCTGGCCCAGGGCGCCAAGAGTGACGACGCCAAGAGTGACGACGCCAAAAAAGAAGAGGCGAAGAAGCAGGAAGCCAAACCGCCGGCGAAATCCGTGGAGTCCACCAAGAAGATTCCGGCCAATGCCAAGGTCTTTCTCACGCCCATGGGAGGCTTTGAAGAAGACCTGAAGACCGCTATCGAGAAGAAAAAAGTCCCGATCGTGCTGGTGACGGACAAGGAAAAAGCCGACTACGAGATTTCGGGTACGTCAGACACGGAGAAGGCGGGCGTGGCCAAGAAAGTCATCATGTGGGACTGGCGCTCCAACGAGCAGGCCAGCATCACTGTGGCGGAGCGGAAAAGCGGCGAGGTGGTGTTTGCCTACTCCGTCAACAAGAAGAGCTCTACCCACGGCAAGCGCAGCACCGCGGAGGCCTGTGCCAAGCACCTGAAAGAGATGATCGAAGGCAAGTAATCCCTTTCTCAGACCGGTGACACCTTGATCGGTTCGATCCTATGAAGGGGCGGCGCCTCTCGCCGCCCTGGACTTCCTGCTCCTAGCTGCGAATAGACCCTACTCCTGCGCCCTCGCAATTCTACGGGAGGGGCCCCCGACCACCTCGTTAGTCTCGCTCGCATCACTCATTCAGGGAACGGCGATGCCTGATCGAGCCGTTTTTTCGTCTGAAAATGAACAAAGCAAAACGCCGGCATTCCAGACGCTCGCGGCGAATCTTCATCGTCGCAGCTCTGAGTATCTTCATCGCTACACTCCTGACCGTGGTGGTGTTCACACGCATTCATGGCGCAAGAGCAGACACCTCCGAACGGGACTGGTTTTTACCCACGGTCTCGAACCGCAGCCCCGCGCCGGGCCATGCTCCGGAGGGCATGGTGTGGATTCCCGGCGGCGAGTTCTCCATGGGCATCCAGGACCCGCGCGGCGTGCCGGAGGGCGGCATGCAGTCCATGGCTGATGCCCGTCCCATTCATCGCGTTTACGTCGATGGTTTCTGGATGGACCGCACCGACGTCACCAACCAGGAGTTTGCCAGCTTCGTGCAGGCCACAAGATACGTAACGGTGGCGGAGCGCAAGCCGCGCGCGGAAGACTATCCCGAGGCGCCGCCGGAAAACCTGGTTGCCGGTTCCATCGTTTTCACGGCCCCTGACCATCCCGTCTCGCTCGACAATCATTATCAATGGTGGCGCTACGTGCCCGGCGCAAACTGGCGGCATCCCTTTGGTCCAGGCAGCAACATCAAGGGCAAAGAGAAGTATCCCGTGGTCCACATCGCTTACGAAGATGCTGAGGCCTACGCCAAGTGGGCGGGCAAGCGTCTGCCCACGGAAGCCGAGTGGGAGTTTGCGGCGCGCGGCGGTTTGGCCGGCAACCTTTATGCCTGGGGCAACGAATTTCGCCCGGACGGCAGGTGGATGGCCAACACTCATCAGGGCCACTTCCCCCAGAACGACCGCGGCGCTGACGGCTTTGCCGGCATTGCGCCAGTGGCGCAGTTTCCCGCAAACGACTACGGGCTTTACGACATGGCCGGCAATGTCTGGCAATGGACCAGCGACTGGTATCGCCACGACTACTACGAGCGCCTGGCGGCGAAGGGCGATGTGGCGCGCAATCCTCAGGGCCCCGATTCTCCTTACGACCCCAGCGAACCCGCGGAACGCAAGCGTGTGCAGCGGGGCGGATCGTTCCTGTGCACCAGCCAGTATTGCAGCCGCTACCTGGTGGGCGGCCGCGGTAAAGGCGAAATCACCAGCGCCTCCAATCACGTTGGGTTCCGCTGCGTGCGCGATTCCAAGACCTTGCCCGTCAACTCCGCTTCGCAGACAGAAACTGACAGGAGCAAGCAATGATCGACTAAATTCAATACGCGAAAGGAGCAACAAAATGAAACGCAGCACGGTTTTGTTAACAGCGCTGATTTTCGGCTCGTGCCTGGTTTGGTCTCAGTTGCCAGGAGGTACGGGCGGAGTGCCATCGATACCGGGCATGGGAAACATCCAGCAACTCGCTCAGAAGCTGCACCTCAGCCCGCAACAGGTCTCGCAGCTTGAGCCTATTCTGCAAAAAGAGTTCTCCAAGATCACGGGGATCAAAAGCAACTCTCAACTTTCCGGACAGCAAAAGGTCGAGCAGGCACAAGCAGCCCAATCGCAGACGGACACACAGGCGAAGTCCATTCTCGATCCGAGTCAGTACAAGCAATGGCAGAGCATCCGCGCAGATCAGTTCAACCAACTGAAAGATTCGCTGCTCCACTGATCCGCCAGACCTGGCGCGCCTCGCCTGATGGCATTGTACTTCGGTTGTAAGGGGCACAAATCGAGAAGGAGTGATTCATGCAGACAAGAAAACTATTCGCACTCTTACTGGCGCTCGCGGCTTTTTCTTACGTCAGCCTGGGCCAGAACAGCAGCCAACAGCGCAGTAGTCCGCAAGCGACTGGTGCGCAAAAACCCAACATTCTTTTCATTATGGGCGATGACATTGGCTGGATGCAGCCGAGTATCTACCACCGCGGCCTGATGGTGGGTGAGACTCCCAATATTGACCGCATCGGGCGCGAGGGGGCAATCTTCATGGACTACGTGGCCATGCAGAGCTGCACCTCAGGGCGCAATGCCTTCTTCACCGGCATGTATCCGCTGCGGACGGGCATGATCCCGCCGCAATTGCCTGGTAGCCCTTCCTATTTGCGTCCCGGCACGCCGGCACTGGCCGTGTTCCTGCGCGATCTCGGCTACACCACCGGCGAGTTCGGCAAGAACCACTTGGGCGACCACACCGCGGCACTGCCCACGGCACATGGCTTTCAGGAATACTGGGGCTACCTCTACCACCTGGACGCGATGCAGCAAGTGAGCTTCCCCGACATCAACTCCAGCCCGACTCAGCAGGCCGTCGCTCCGCCGTGCAAGAACACGCCAATCCCCGGCGTCCCGGAGGTGGCCGGCGCGGTAGATCCAAAAACAACCATATGTCTGACGCCTCCGCGCCCGGTGCTCTGGTGCAAGTCCTCCGACGGCACGGAGAAGAACCAGACGTGCAAGGACGAAGGTCCGCTCACTCTGGAGCGATCGAAAACGGTGGACGAGGAAATCTCCGGCAAGGTGGTTGACTTCCTGGACCGCAACGATCCCAAGAAGACGGGCAAGCCCTTCTTCGTTTGGTACAACCCGGCGCGCATGCACGTAACGACCGTGCTTTCCGACAAGTACATGGCCATGGTGGGCACGCGCGGCGGCAAGGACTGGGGCGTCAACGAAGCCGGCATGAAGCAGATGGATGACAATATCGGCGTCGTGCTGGCCAAGCTGGAGCAGATGGGCCAACTCGACAACACCATCGTGGTTTTCACCACCGACAACGGCGCGGAAGCCATCAGCTTCCCTGACGGCGGCGTCACGCCGTTCAAGGGCCAGAAGGGCGAGGCCTGGGAAGGCGGCTACCGAGCTCCTTGCGTTGTCCGCTGGCCCGGACACATCAAGCCGGGAACGGTGCTTAACCAGCTCTTCGCCGCTCTGGATTGGCTGCCCACGTTTGTTGACATGGCCGGTGGTCCCAAGGGTGACGGGCTGAAGCAGGAGATCGAGGCCGGCAAATACCCCGGCATCGTCAAGACCACACTGGACGGCTTCGACCAGCGGGCCTACCTCGAAGGCACCTCGGACAAATCGGCGCGCGATGTCTTTTTCTACTTCTCGGGGGCGACACCGTCCGCAGTACGCTACAAGAACTGGAAGATGTACTACACCATGTCGCAACCTGGGCCGGCCGGCTGGATCATGCCGCTCATCCCGTTTCACTTCACGCTGGTCCAGAACATCAAACGTGATCCCTTCGAGCAGGCAGTTGGCGTTGACCAGAAAACAGCCATGAGCCTGGGCGGCGCGCTCGGCGGCCCGGTGACGGCATTTCAGTACGACTGGAACATGCTGCCCATCGGCCAGCAGCTTTGGGAGAAGGAGCTCATGTCGTACCAGAAGTTTCCGCCTCTGCAGGCGCCCGAGTCGTACAACCTCAGCCAGATCCTGGACGAGGTCAAGAAGTCCAAGGGAGGTCACCCGAGCGACTAGCCGTCAGACGATGCAATCTTGTTGAGGGAGCGAGCCCCGAAGCGGGCGCTCGCATCCTCGCAAGACTCCGCCATCACATGATGAAGATGAATGAAAAAATGCCTAAGCTAAATTGGTTCCGGTCCGGCCGTATTCCGGTGCTGGTCGCGGTGCTGATCTTGAATCTACCCGCGCTGGCGCAAACGGATCCGCTACCTTCATGGAATAACGGCCCGGCAAAGCGGGCGATCCTGGACTTCGTCCACGCTGCCACGGACGCCTCCAGCCCCAAGTTCGTGCCGCCGGAAGAGCGTATTGCAGCGTTCGACCAGGATGGCACCACATGGGTCTCACATCCCATGTACACGCAGGTGATCTTCTGCCTGGACCGTGTTCCTGCGGTGGTGAAAGCCAAGCCGGAACTCGCAAACGTGGAGCCATTCAAGACCGTGCTCTCCGGTGACAAGGCGGCTATCGCCAAACTCACCATGCCGGACCTGGAAAAAATCCTGATGGCGACGCTCTCCGGCATGACCGTGGATCAGTTCAGCGCGGAAGTGAACAAATGGCTCGCTACCGCCAAGGACGCGCGCTGGAAACGTCCTTACACTGAGCTGGTGTATCAGCCCATGATCGAGGTCATGCAGTATCTTCGCGCCAACGGCTTCAAGACTTACATTGTGACAGGCGGCGGGCAGGACTTTGTGCGCGCGTACTCCCAGCGCGTGTACGGGATCCCGCCCGAGCAAGTGGTAGGAACGATGGGTGGAACCAAGTTCGATTACGATGCGGCAGGCAAGCCTATCCTCACCAAAGAGCCCAAGCTCCTGTTGAATGACGACCATGCCGGCAAGCCGGAGGGCATACACTTGATGATCGGACGCCGCCCGCGTGCGGCGTTTGGAAATTCCGTGGGCGATCAGCAGATGCTGGAATATACCGGCGGGGATGAGGGCGCGCGGCTCATGATGCTGGTGCTGCATGACGACGCCCAGCGTGAGTATGCTTACGGTCCGGCCAAAGGACTACCTGCCACTAAGGTGGGAACGTTTTCTCAAGCGCTTTATGACGAAGCCGAAGCCAAGGGATGGATCGTGATCAGCATGAAAAAAGATTGGAGGCGCATCTTCGCGTTTGAAGAATAACCGAGTGTCCGCTCGTCGCAGTGCTATTGCGGGCGATAGTGGACGAAAAACCTGTTGCTGGGCCAAAGGAAATATTCCGGGTGCGTCCGGCAGACCTCGGCGTCTTTGCGACTAAGGTCCACCGGGCACGCGTATTGCAGGTAGTCGTTGAAAGAGTCTCGCGCCAGATGGTAATCGAGAAGGTTTAGCTTCAGCTCGATCGACGCAACATCGACCTGACGGGCAAGCGCATCTCGGTACTCCAGGGCAATTTTCCTGATGTCCTCGACCACCGTTCGCTTGAACCCATACGACACGACGACATTCTCCTGGCCGAGTTGCACGACCCTGAATTCAACGGCGAGGTCCGGGTTCTCTCGGTACACCATGAATGAAAAGAGCCCCGCCACGCCAAAGTCGTCGTAGCTGGGAAACATGGCTGCCCTGCCGTCCTCCGCCGGGTGGTTGTGAAAAAAGATCATCGGCTTTCCGGCTTTGATGGCAGCCTTGAGTTTTTCCGGATCATGCCGCACCCTGTCTCTGGTGGAATAGAAAGTGGCATCGTGCAGTTCGCCGTTGTAGATAAGAAGATGTTCTTTGCCGTCGGTGTGCGTTCTGAAGTACTCCGCAGCGCTCCTGTCCGCTTCGTCGCTCTCGCTGGGCGCCGGAACC
>DASVFK010000436.1:0-11892 GCA_036380095.1 Candidatus Angelobacter sp.
GCCTTCTCCAGCTTTTGCGCGATCTCTTCTGCCGTCCGCATCAACGCTTCTTCTTTGATATTCACCGGCGTCACCACCACGTCAAACGGCGCGATCGAAGGCGGCAGCCAGAACCCGTCCGCGTCGTTGTTCTGCTCGATCGCCGCCGTCAGGATCCGCTCAACACCGATCCCGTAGCAGCCCATGGTCGGATTGACCTCTTTGCCGACTTTGTCCAGTACAGTCGCTCCCATCGCCTTCGTATACTTTTGCCCCAGCTTGAAGATGTGGCCGATCTCCATGGCCCTGCCCACAACCAGCGGATGCCCGCAGTTCGAGCAGCCTTCGCCCGCCGCCGCGCTGCGCAGGTCAACCCACTCCGTGGGATGGAAATCCCGCAGCGGCGTCACGTTCTTCAGGTGGTAGTCTTCTTTGTTCGCGCCCGCGACGAGGTTCTTCCTGCCCTTGAGCGCCGTATCCGCCAGCATCAGCGGCAGCGATTCCAGAATCAGCTTTTGCGTTACCGAGCCGGTCTGCTCGCCGTTGGCGCCTAGCGCCGGGACCTTTACCGGCCCCAGATAACCCGCAGGCGAGCCAAACACCCGCTGGATTTCTTCGTCGTGCATCGGACGGAACTCCTTGCCGCCCAGCGCCGCCGTCAGCTTGGCTTCGTTCAGTTGATGGTCGCCCCTCAGCAGCACAATCACCGGCCGCGTCTTCTTCTCGTTCGGTGGCTTTCCCGGTTTTTGTGGATCGTCTTCCACCTGCATCAGCGCCAGCGTCTTGATCTTCTGCGTCGGCGACACGCCCAGGAACTTCGCCACCTCTTCAATCGTCTTCATCCCCGGCGTGTGGACTTCCTTCGGCCCGCTCCCGTCATCCGGCAGGTCCTGCGCCGGCGGCAACTGCGACGTCGCTTTCTCCAAATTGGCCGCGTAGCCGCACTTTTCGCAGCTCGCCACAACGTCTTCGCCCGCATCCGTCATCACCATGAACTCTTCTGACTGCGAGCCGCCCATCGCGCCGGAATGTGCCTCCACCACCGCATACTTCAGGCCGCAGCGGTCAAAGATCGCGCGATACACCTTGTTATGCTTCTGGTAGCTCACGTCCAGGCCCGCCGCGTCAATGTCGAACGAGTACGAGTCCTTCATCGTGAACTGCCGTACCCGGATCAGCCCGGACTTTGGCCGCGGCTCGTCCCTGAACTTGTTCTGGATCTGGTACCAGATCTGCGGAAGCTGCTTGTAACTCCTTAACTCTTTCCGCGCGATCTCCGTCATCACCTCTTCATGCGTCATGCCCAGGCACAGGTCGGCGCCCTTGCGGTCCTTCAGGCGAAACATGTTCTCGCCCATCACCGCCCAGCGCCCGCTGGCCTCCCACAGCTCGCGGGGATGCATCGCCGGCAGCAGGAACTCCTGGCCAATGGTGTTCATCTCCTGGCGCACGATATCAATGATGCGCAGGATCGTCCGCTGGCCCATGAAGAGGTAGTCGTAAATGCCAGCGGCAAGCTGGCGAATATATCCGGCACGGATCAGAAACTTGTGGCTGGCGACCTCGGCGTCCGCCGGGGCCTCGCGCAGGGTGGGGATGAAGAGTTGTGACCAACGATGCATGTGGTTAGAGCTTACCTTTCGCGCTTAAGCGATTTTCAAAATGTCTGAATTCTTCATTTTAGCAAGGGCTCCGTGCCTCCGTGTCTCTCTCGAAAATGCAACCGGCAACTGCGAAGATGATTGTCAACCGAAGCTCCAGCGCCGCTAGGCGCGGCACAAGTTAGCCCAGTGCGTTCCCGAGTCCCGCGTTAGCGGGATGAGGGATAAGCGCTGGGTGAGCGAACAAGGAACATATTCCGCACTGCCGTAGGCTCCGGGTCCCCGCCGAGCCCGGTTTTGGCTTGGTGGGGTGGAGACGGGAGCGCAGCGTCAGCGGAGCGACACAAAACAAATTTTCGTGCTCGTTTGCGACCGCGCTACGGTCTGGGGGACTCTGTGGTTAATGGTTTTGCTTCTGATCGGCGTCCATCCGCGCCAATCCGCGGTAAGCCTTTGGTTTTCCTGGCTTTTCCTTCAGCGTCTCTGTGTCTCCGTGGTGGGTGGTGTTCTTCAATTTTCACTCTCTGGCAATCTTGGCATTCCTGGCATTCCTGGCAATATCTTCTGATCCGCGTTCATCCGCGCAAATCCGCGGTAGGCTTTTCCGATGTCCCGATGTTCCGATCTTCCGATCTCCTTCGCGCCCTTTGCGGTGAATTCCGCGACTGCGGCATTCCACGGCACCTCCCCACGCCACTCTTTGCCGCTGGCCATCGCAAACCGGACGTTCTACCCTGCAGCTATGGGAAAGCGCGGTTTCACACTGGTTGTTTCGCTGATGGCCTGCCTGACTGCGCTCTGCCAGCCATCAGGAAAGACCGTTTGGGAGATCGACCTGCACCAGTTCGGAAATGTGCATTACACCCACGCCCGGGTGTGGTTCTGGGGGAACTACATTGTGGTAGAACCAAGCCCAGATTTCTGCTCTGAGCTGAATCGGCAGAACTATAAACGCACGTATATCGGCCTGACCGCATTCGATGAACCGTTGCCGCCATTGCCCGAACACACCGTTGTTCTTGACCTGGCCACGCGCGCTCCAGTGTCCCGGGATGTGCTGAAAGACGCCGCTGCGGCCCGCGCGGCAAACTGTCCCCAGGTACAGGGATGGTGGTGGGGCGGCCAGCTCCGCGACGACATCCCCGCTGCCTGGGGCCGCTCGCTGCTGCGTCGGAACGGCCAGGGCGGGCTCTATCTTGACCGCGCCGGCCAGCCGGAGGCTGTCTTCTGTTCGAGCTGCATGGAGGAAAAACCCATTGTCCGCGCGGCTGCGCCTGAACGCGTGCTGCTGGCGGCCGTCACAGACTACACCGTGACGGAGGCCCGCATCGTCGATCTCCAGGCCCGTGAGCAGTTCCGGCTAGACTTAAAAGGCGCCCGCAACCCTTACGTTGTGTTCAACACCACGGGCACGCGCTTTGCCGTGATCTGGCCTTACCAGAGCCACTTGGGACACGTGCGCTATTGGCTTGATGATTTCACCAGCTCCGGCGGCGGCATCACCTTTGATCGCAAGACCATGAAGGTGTTTTCCGCCGTGGACGGAGAAAAGCTTTTCGAAAAAACCTGGCACAAGGATGAAGCCGACGTCGACACCGTGGGCGATGCTGACCAGCGTGTTGCCCTTTCAGACGACGGCAGCCTGCTGGCCTACATTGGCCATGGCTCAAAGCTGGTCGTCTGGCATCTGGCGCCCGCGAAAAAAGGTCACTGAGTTCACGTGCCAGAGCCTTTGGTGTCATTCGCGCCTTTCGCGTGATTCGCGGCTGGCTCTTGCCTTTTTCCGAAATCCCGATGTGCCCGATATCCCGATCATCATCTGTGCCATCTGTGTCATCAGTGGTGAGGTTTTTCACGGCCCCGTCGGCGATCCCCTCAGCCCTTGCACAATCCTCTGAAACTCGGGATCTCCCGCCAGCGGCTGCAGTTCGGGATCCTGGGTCAGCGTCTCTGGGCGTTTCACCCCGCGTTTTACCGCCTCTTCCAGCGCCTTCAACGCCGCCTTCTTGGTCCCCTGGCGGACGCGTGTTTCCGCCAGCAGCAAGACCGGCCACGGCTGGTCGGGCGCCACGTCCGCCATCAGCTCAAAGTACACGGCAGCGGCGGGAAACTCGTTTTTGCGGAACTGGTCCTGGCCGGCCTCAATCCCCTGGATCCATAGTCCGTTGAAGGCCCGCGCATAGAGCGCGTGATCGCTCGCGTTGGACTTGGCCCGGCGGCGCATGTCGAACATGGCGGACGTGATCTGCTGCCGGAACCCGGCCTGCACCTCCGGAGCCGACTGCCCGAGCTGGGCGATCTGGCCCTGCGCGGCCGCCGTGAGCGACTCCTGCTTATCGATCTCCTGCTGCTCCTGGTGCTGCGCCTTCTTGAGCGCCTTGGAGCCCTTTAGCTCGGCGAGCTGGGCTTCAGCTTTGCTCACGTCTTCTTCCACCGCTTTGAGCTCCACGCCCGCGAAGCCCTTGATGGCCTTGAAGTCTATAGCCAAAGAGCGCAGGGCGTAGAACTGGGTAAGCGTGTCGCCGCGCTTCTCCGCCTGCGCCGCCTCTTCCCGCGTCTGCTCCAGCACATGAAGGACAAACGCCGCGTCCGCCTTCTTCGTCCCCGTTTGCATGGCCTTCAGGTCAAGCCACTCCAGCGCGTCTTCCACCACGGCGGGCGGCGCCCACTGGTGCGGCCCCGGGTAGACCTTGATCTTGAATTGCGCACCTTGCTCTTCTTTCTTCTTGCGCAGCGTGAGGATCTCCGGCAGGTTGAAGTCCGCGTCACCCACCGCCACGTAATAAAGGAAGTGGTCGTTCGCGCCTTTGATCTCTTTCATCGGCACCGGATAGCTTGCTCCGTGCGCGATCACGCCCGCGATCTCGCACGTATAGCAGTAAAGGGCAAAGCTGGTGGCAAAGCGCGCTCCGCCGGAAAGCCCCGTGACGTACACCCGGTCTTTATCAATGGTCAGGCGCCGATGCGTGTCCTGCCAGACGGCCTGCGCTGCCGTCATTTCCGGCGCCGAGGGGCCGTTCTTGGCGTTGTTCGATCCCACCACGATGTAGCCGTACTTCTCCGCCGCATCCTTATATGTCTCCACCGCCGTCTTACCGTGAGCAAAGGGATCGAAGGCGTAGATGATGGGCCAGCCCCGCTCCGGCGTGTACTGCGACGGAAGATACAAGGCGTAACTCTGGGTCGCGTCCTCCGCACATGCCACGCTTGCGACAACCGTGCCGCGCGCCTTCATCGCATCAAAATCCGCCGAGGCTGGACGCGAAATAGGACTGGCCGGCGTATGGACCTGTGCCGTTTGAGCCTGCGCCGCCTGTGCCGCAGGAACCTGTGCCGTAGAAGGGAGTTGCGTCGCAGCCGCCAGCGCAAACACTGCCGTCGCCGCAACGCAAGCTCGGCTGCGTCTTCTGGTCTCGCCGGAGTGGAAATGGAACATCACAACTTCAATTATAGGAATTTCACCGAAAAACCGGGTGATCACACGAATGGACGCAGATCAACGAAGAAGGTCAACCCGCTGGGTTTCCTCCGGGCCTTGCGACAACAGTACAACCTCCTTCTCTCCTCCATCTCTCCTAGGGCTAGTTCCGCCTCTTAGTCCTTTCAGCTCTCTCCTCCGCGCCTCCGCGTCTCCGCGTTGATGCATCTTCCTATGCCCTATCAGTGCTATCAGTGTCATCCGTGGTAGGGTTTGCCTTTCTCCGCTCCCTTCGCGTCCAACGCGTCCTTTGCGGTAGATCTTTGTGATCCGAATCACGTTCTCCCCTGTCCCTGCCTGTGTATAATGCGTGGCGCTCGCGAATCACTTCAGCTATCGCCGCTTATGGGGAGGGAGAAATGCGATTGAAGAACCTTATCGTCCTGACGACACTTTTTGCCCTGCTGTGCCTGTTGCCCGGCGCGCAGAATGCGGCCGCCCAAGGCACCATCAAGATCGGCGTGATCACGTCGCTCACCGGGAGCCAGGCGGCGTTTGGCGGGGCCCACAAGAACGGCTACCAGATCGCGCTGGACGAGATCAACGCCAAGGGCGGAGTCCTGGGCAAGCAGGTGGAGCTGGATTATTACGACGATCAGAGCAAGCCCGACCAGGCGGTGCAGGGCGTCTCCAAACTGGTGGACCAGGACCACGTATCACTGCTTCTGGGCGCCTACTCCAGCGAGAACACCAAGGCCATCATCAATCCTGTCACCACGCACCAGATTCCGCTGCTCATCCCCACGGCCACGGCGGACAACGTGATGGATTCAAAGTCGCCCTGGGTGTTCCGCATCTGCGCCGGCGCGAGCGACTACGCCAAAGTGTGGGTCGACTTCCTGAAGAAGAACGGCAATCCCAAAACCATGGTGATTGTCTATGAAAAGACCAACTTCGGCCAGGCCAACATGCAGGCCATGAAAGAGGCTGCGGCGGCCGCAGGCATCACCGTGCTGGCCACGGAAGAATATGAAGCCAAGGCGCCGGACTACAAAGCCGTGCTGCGCCGCGTGAAAGACAAGAACCCTGACGTGATCTACTTCTGCTCATACCTGCTGGACGCCACCACGTTGATGCGGCAATCGCAGGAGGTGGACCTGAATCCCAGGTACTTCACGGCGGCAGGCACGGGATTTTCCGCCGCCGAGTTCCCTACCGATAAAGGCGCGGGCAAGAACGCCGAGTACACGCTCTCCGTTTCGCAGTGGCTGCCGGAAGCGCCCTGGCCGGGCTCCAAGGAATTTGACGCCGAGTATTTCAAGCGGACCAACACGCATCCGCAGTACCACGCCATGCAAGCCTACCAATCGCTGATGACGGCGGTGCAGGCCATCAAGAACGCGAATTCTCTCGAAGCAGCGAAGGTGAGAGACGCGCTGAAGAACATCAATCTCAAAACCTCGGCTTTCGGCCCGGTCAAGTTTGACGCCAACGGCCAGAACCTCCACCAGGTGCTGATCACGCAGATTCAGGGCGGCAAGTACAAGGTGGTCTTTCCCGCGGACGTGGCGGACGCCAAACCCATCATCCCCGCGCCCAAATGGGCAGACCGGAAGTAATAAGGAGACGAGGGCAACTTGGTTCAATTTCTGCAAGCCTGCCTGGACGGCCTGCTGATCGGAGCGTTGTACGCGCTCATCGGCATGGGACTGGCGCTGATCTTCGGCGTGATGCGCATTGTGAATTTTGCTCACGGCGCATTTCTCATGGTGGGCATGTACGCGAGTTGGGTGCTGTTTGATAAGTTCAAGATCAACCCCTATTGGGGCTTTGTGCCGGCGGGGCTGCTGCTGTTTGCCTTCGGCTACCTTGTTTATAAGGCCCTGATCCAGCCCATCCGCGCGCGCTCGGACTTCATGCAGATCCTTATGACCACCGGGATCGCGCTGATCCTGGTGGATACGGCGCAGCTCACCTTTGGCGCCGACTATCACCAGACCAACCTTGCTCTGGTGAACAGCACCAAACACCTGGGCCCGTTCACGCTCAACGCCGCATCGCTGCTCTCGTTTGCCATTGCCGCCGCGCTGATCGTGGGGCTGCAACAGTTCGTGGTGCGCAGCCGCACCGGACAGGCGTTGCGCGCCATCGCACAGAATCCGAATGTTGCGCCGCTGATGGGCATCAATCTCACGCGGATTCAGGGATTCAGCTTCGCCCTGGGGATTGCGCTCGCGGGGATCGCCGGCGGCCTGCTCCTGCCTGCACTGTATCTCTTCCCTACTGTTGGCGAGGACTACACGCTGAAGGCTTTTGTGATCGTGGTGCTGGGAGGTATGGGCTCGATTGAAGGCGCGGCCATCGGCGGGCTGGTGCTGGGCGTGGCCGAGAGCATCACCAGCCTCTACCTGGGCAACCAGTGGGCGCTGGCCGTGGATTTTGTTCTCTTCTTATTAGTGTTGTCGCTCAAGCCCAGCGGCATCTTTGGGAGACAGCGCGCATGAACCAACTCCACGGATGGAGAATGTGGGCAATGGTCGTGTTCGGCCTGTGCGCGCTGCTCTTGCCCGTCTTTGTCAACAACAACTACCTGATGCAGGTCTTCTTCCGCATCGTGCTCTTTGCCGCGCTGGGACTGGCCTGGAACCTGGTGGGCGGTTACGCCGGACAGCTTTCCCTCGGACACGTGGCGTTCTTCGGCGTAGGCGCGTATGGGCTGGCCATCTGCGCGGCGCACGGCGTGCCCAAGTGGATCGCTTTTGTGCTGGCGCCGCTGTTTGCAACCCTGTTCGCCGCGATCATCGGCAAGATTGCCTTCCGCTTGCGCGGACCATATTTCACGCTCTCAACCATTGCTTCCGCCGAAGTCTTGCGGCTTGCCGCCGCCAACTGGCCGCTCGCCGGCGGAGCCATCGGACTTTCCGCGCCGGTGTTGTTCAGCCTCGGCAGTTTCTGGAAGAGCTTCTATTACTCGGCTGTTGTGCTGGCCATTGTCGCTTTCATGGTGAATCTCTGGACCTCGCGCTCGCGCTTCGGCTATTACCTGCTGGCCATCCGCGAAGATGAAGATACAGCCAGCGCGGTGGGCATTGATACCGCCAACTACAAGCTCCGCGCGCTGCTGTTGAGTGCGTTCCTCACCGCTCTGGGCGGCGCGCTTTACGCCAGCGCCTTCCAGTACATTGTGCCCGATAGCGCGCTGACGATTGAGATTTCCGTGCAGATCGCCATCATCACCATGCTGGGCGGCGCGGGCACGCTGATAGGTCCGATCGTGGGGGCGGTCCTGCTCCTGGGCGCGCAGGAGCTGTTCAAGACCAAGTTCCAGGAAAGCCACTTGCTGATCTACGGCATTCTCATCGTTGTCGTGGTCCTGTTCCTGCCGGAAGGTTTGGTGGGCGGGTTCGAGCACCGTTCCCGCGGCAAGAAACAACCCGCGCAGGCCGCCGCCGCTCAAGGAGGACGCTGACCATGTCCGCGATCCTTGAACTCAAAGGCGTGAGCAAACGCTTTGGCGGGCTGACGGCGGTGAAGAACGTCTCCTTCACGCTCAACCAGGGCGAGATCCTGTTCATCATCGGCCCCAACGGCGCGGGCAAGACCACGGTCTTCAACCTGATCAGCGGCTTCTTCCATCCCGATGAAGGCGCCATCGTGCTCAATGGCCGTAACATCTCCAGGCTCCCGCCTCAGGACACCGCACGGCTGGGCATCGGACGCACCTTCCAGATCGTGAAGCCGCTGGCCAGCCTCACGGTGCTGGAAAACGTGATGCTCGGCGCCTTCATGCACACCAGCAGTCTGCGCCAGGCACAGGAGGAAGCGGAAAAGATCCTCGACTTCCTGCAGATGCGGCAAATCGAAAAGTCGCAGGCGCGGGGGCTGCCGCTGGCCATGCTCAAACGTCTGGAAATCGCGCGCGCGCTGGCGACCAAGCCCAAATTGATCTTGCTCGATGAAGTTGTCTCCGGCCTGACCACCAGTGAAGCGCTCGCCCTGGCCGAACTCGTCCGCCGCCTCCCGGAGTGGGGCGTGAGCGTGGTGGGCGGCGTGGAGCACGTGATGCAGGTGGTGATGAAGATCGCCGACCGCGTGGTGGTGCTCGATTACGGCGCCAAGATCGCCGAGGGCCTGCCCGCCGAGGTGGTGAAAAATCCGGCCGTGATTGAAGCTTACCTTGGCGCCAAGTACAAGGAGCTGGCGCGATGAGCACCATGCCGAACTCAAACGCTGCCACTCCGCCACTGCTTGAACTTGAGAACGTGACTGCCTTTTATGGCGACCTGCAAGCGCTGTTTGGGATCTCACTGCACGTGCAGCCGGGGGAAATCGTAACGCTCATCGGCGCGAACGGCGCGGGCAAGACCACGATCCTGCGCGTGATCTCCGGCATGAAACATCCTGCGGAAGGCGCCGTGCGCTTGAATGGCGAAGACATCTCCCGCGTGCCCGCGCACCAGATCGTGGCGCGGGGCGTAAGCCATGTTCCGGAAGGCCGCCAGGTCTTTCCTTTCCTCACCGTGCGCGAAAATCTCTCTCTCGGCGCCTATACACCGAGGGCGCGCGCTCGAATGAAAGAATCCCTGCAAGAGCAGCTCTCGCTCTTTCCTCGCCTTGCGGAACGCATGGATCAGCTTGCGGGGACGCTCTCCGGCGGCGAGCAACAAATGGTCGCCATTGCCCGCGGCCTGATGGCGCAACCACGGCTGCTGCTGCTGGATGAACCGTCGCTCGGCCTGGCGCCGAAGGTAGTCGACGAAGTCTTCGAAAAAATCCAGGAAGTGCGGCGCACCGGCATCGCCATGCTGATCGTGGAGCAAAACGTGGTCAGCGGGCTGGGCGTCTCGGATCGCGGCTACGTGGTGCAGCACGGCGCCGTGGTCATGGAAGACGCATCGAAAAACCTGCTCACGAATGAAATGGTCAGAGCGGCGTATCTCGGGTTGTGACGCCCGCCTAAAGATGAAGTGAACTTCCTATTTTGTAGAGATCCGATCTCTGAGGCGTTTAGTTTTCAATCCAGAGCCGCGCAGCGGAGAACCCACGAAGAACTCCGCGAGGTTGCCTCGTCTTTTGACTTGCTTCGGCCGAGTGGACGCTGGGCCGCTGCTGCGCTGTTCCTTTTGTGCTTTCTTACTCATGCTGGCCTTTGAGTCTACACCAGCAAGGACAAGTGTCTTAAAATCATCTGTGGCCCGTTCTTCCATCCGCCTCCTCGCCGTCGACATTGACGGCACTCTAACTGACCCCCAGTTCAAGGTCTCCGACCGCAACATCGCGGCCCTGCGCGCCGCGCACAGCGCCGGAATCGAGATCATGCTGGCCACCGGACGTCGCCACGATTACGCCCTGCCCATCGCGCAGCAGCTTGGATTCCCGCTTCTTCTGGCCAGCTCCAACGGCGCCATCGTTCGCTCCAGCGCGGGTGAAACTTACTTCACCGATTTTCTTCCTGCGTCCACGGCTGTCAAGCTGATCCACCACATGGACGCATTTCGCGGCTGCGCGGTGCTCACCTTCGACCATCCCAGCCACGATGCCCTGGTGCTGGAGCGCTTTGACGAACTCAACCGGAGCATCTCGCGCTGGCTGGAGGTGAATCGTCCTTACATCCGCTATGTGTCACCCCTGGAGGCAGCCGTGGCGACCGAAGACCCGGTGCAAGCCATGTTCTGCGGGCCGGTCGCGCACATGATTCAGGCCCAAGAGCGCCTGGCCGGAGCCGATTTTCTGGATGAGATCACCATCCTGCGCACCCAATACGACCACCGCGACCTCTCTATCCTGGACATCCTCACGCACAATTGCTCCAAGGGCCACGCCTTGCGCCGCTGGGCCGGGCGTCAAGCCATTCCGCAGCAGAGCATCATGGCCATCGGCGACAACTACAACGACCTGGAAATGCTTGAATTCGCTGGACTTCCCGTGCTTATGGGCAACGCCTCTGAAGACCTTAAGCGCAACGGCTGGCAGATCACTGCCAGCAACCAGGAAAGCGGCGTCGCCGTGGCGATAGAAGAGCATTTAGGGCTGGCTTTCCAGAGCTGAATTGGGGGAGAATAGGCGAGACTGGGGATAGTGTGCCTCAGCGTGAAAGTCCATGAAGCTCAATAAGCCTATCCTGTTGGGAATAGCGTTACTCTGCTGCCAGCTTTCCGCCTCCGCGGCGGACTTGGCGGTGCTGCGCAACGGCTCCTCCATTCCCTTCCTGCGCAAGGAGCAGATGGGCTCGACCACACGGCTTTACATCACGGGCGGCTACATGGATGTTGCAACTTCGGAAATTGCCTCGTTCGATAAGGACGATTCGCCCCCGCCGCCGGCCGTCTCTGAGAGCACAGCTCCGGCGACTTCAACTGCAACCGCGGCACAGCCGGCTACGCTGGTTCAGACTCCGGCCACAGTATCCACTCCCACTGCCAGGACCGATATCGACCAGCTGGTGCGTGAAGCCAGCAGCCGTCACCAGCTTGATCCCGATTTTGTCAGCAGCGTCATCAAAGCGGAGAGCAACTTCCAGACGCGTGCTGTCTCCCGCAAAGGCGCGCAGGGGCTGATGCAGCTCATGCCGCAGACCGCGGCCAAGCTGGGCGTGAAAGACGCCTTCGATCCCCAGGCCAACGTGGAAGCCGGCACCGCGCACCTGAGCGCGCTGCTGGATATGTACCACAACGACCCCATCAAGGCCCTGGCTGCGTACAACGCCGGCGCGCACCGCGTGCAGCAGTACAACGGCGTTCCGCCCTACTCGGAGACACGCGCGTACGTTTCTAAGATCGTGCGTGACTTCAACGCCAAGAAGCGAGCGCAGGCAAAAGCCGCTCAGGCTGCAACGCCACAGAGCGCGAAAGCACAGCCCTCCGCTGCCAAGAAAGCCGCATCCCCTGCCGCAAA
>DASVFK010000437.1:0-12919 GCA_036380095.1 Candidatus Angelobacter sp.
TCACGCAGGTATTGTGACGAAACTCCCGTTCCCGTTTCAGGCGAAACAACCGGCAACTTCTTGCTCTTTCGAACGCCAAGTGGCCTTCAATTCAGCCCTGCGGCCAGCTTCCGGTCCAATTCCAGCTTCTCTTGCTTAAGCCGGAGCAGCGCCGCCACATCGTTCCGCTTCTCCGCCTCAACGATACCCTGCTTGATTTCCCGCTCCCTTTGCGCCAGGTCTGACCGATGCCGCAAGGCTTCCAGGGCCCCTTCCACCAGTTCCGGACTAAGGTGCGCCTCTTCGCGCATCACCACCGCCGCCAGCAGCTTGCGCTCGTCCTCTCCCCAACCCAGAGACATAGGATCTTTGGCCTCCGGCCCTGCCTCGACCAGTTTTTGCAACAGAGATTCGCTGCTCAAGCCTTCATGCAGCCTCTCTGTAGCCAGGGTCTCCAGCACGTGACGCCGGAAGCCTTGATTCTCCTCTTCCGTCGCCGTGGCGGCATGGATCAGTACTCCCTCTGACGAGGTGATCTCCGGGCCCTTGCCCGCGCACACCCCCGTGGAAGCCCTGCTGGTGGCCGCGGCCCGGAACTCTTGCCGCAGCACGGCCGAGTCGATCCCCAGCTTCTGCGCCAGGTCGGCCGCCAGGCCTTCGCGCACGATCCGGCTCTGCACCCGATGCACATGCGGCAGCAGATAATTCACCGCCTTCTGCTTGCCTTCCGGCGTCCGCACTGGAAACATGGCGATCGCGCGGTCCACCAGGTAATCGAAATACTTGGCCGCGCCCTGCAGCGCCTTGCCGTAGGCTGCGGCGCCCTGCTTGCGCACGAACAGGTCAGGATCAAACCCCGCTTCCAGCCGCAGGATCTTGATGTTGAAATCTTCCGCCAGTAGCATGCCCAGAGATCGGTCCGTGGCCGTTGCGCCCGCGGTATCGGGATCAAAGTTCACCACGATGTTCTTGCTGAACCGCGCCAGCAGCCTGACCTGCGTCTCACTGAACGCCGTGCCTGAGCTGGCGATCACGTTCTTGAACCCTGCCGCATACACGGAAATGCAATCCATCTGCCCTTCTACGATGATGGCGTAGTCCAGCTTGCGTACCGCGTCCTTGGCCTTGTGCAGGTTGTAGAGTACGCGCGACTTCGAGTAGATCGGCGTCTCCGGGGAGTTCATGTACTTGGGTCCGGCCTTTTCGTCCGTCGCCAGCGTGCGCCCCGTGAACGCGATGACCTTGCCCTGTTCGTTGGCAATGGGGAACATCACGCGGTTGCGGAACTTGGAGTAGATGTTGGCCTCTGCGCCTTCTTTCCAGGAAAAAAGTCCCGACGCACGCAACAGCACCTCGCTGTACTCGCCCTTCCATCTGTCTTTCAGAGCAAATCCCGAATCCGGCGCGTAGCCGATGCGGAATTCCCGAATGGTCTCTTCCGCCAGTCCCCGGCCCGCCAGGTATTGCCGCGCATGCGCTCCTTCCGGCCGGCGCAACTGCTCTTCAAAGAACGCGCAGGCGCGCTCGTGCATCTCGATCAGTTGCGCCCGCTGCTTCGCATCTTCCGCCTCGTGCTCTGAGCTGTACTGCGGCGCAGTTCTGGGCAGCTTGATGTCCATCTTCTGCGCCACGAGCCGGACCGCCTCAGGAAACGTGATGTTCTCAACCTGCTGCACGAACGCGAACACGTCGCCTGACTTGCCGCAGCCGAAGCAATGGAAGAATTGCCGCGTCGCGTGCACGGAAAACGACGGCGTCTTTTCCTGATGGAACGGGCACAGCCCGGTGTAATTCTGCGCCCCGGCTTTCCTCAGTTGCACGTACTCTCCCACCACGCGGACGATGTCCGCCTGCTGCCGGACCATTTCCTTGATATCGCCGAGCGTGGTCATGGACACTATTCTCAGTGAAGGCGCACGCTGTGCATAGCCTTTTGTTCTTGGCTTGACGATGTGGAAATCGCTTGCGCTGTGGAAAACAGGGCTTGAAGCCCAAGTTCCGCCGCCGATTGCGGCGCTTTTGGTGTCTAAGGAATAGAATCAGGATTGTCCAGCAGCGAGGAGGGGCATCATGACGTTGCAGCCGGCAAACGCGCCTTCCTTCTATACTTTCACAACCTTCAGGCTCGGCAAACGCACTTTGCTCTACGGGGCGATCTTGTCAATTGTTGCGTTCTGGGCGGTGGCGCTTGCATTCACCTTCGGCATCAGCGAGACGCTATGGACGCCTTCTCAACCCGCCCAGTCTGGAACGGTTACTCCTTCTCCGGCGAGAAATCTCGAGAGTTCCCATGCCAGCTTGCCTCCGCAGCAAATTGTGCCTGTGGCTCTTCCCAAGCACGTTCTGCGTTCTCTTACTGGCACGTTTGTCAGCGCAGCGGCGCATCGCACCTACCTGATCACGCTCCACGAGGGCCTGCTCAATCTCGAAATTGACGGGCTGGAGAAAGTGGTGCTCATTCCGGTTTCTAACCACTCACTCTATGCAGGTGAAGAGCGTCGGATCGAATTTGCAGCCACACCCGCAGGAGCCATTGACCAGCTCGAGATCTACGATCATGGGCGGCACATCGTGGCCCATCGGCAGAAGGTCCCCGCCATCGGTACGCCGGGAAATCACACGCTGCTGTAGGCGCATCGTAGGAGTGAGGCATTCATGTCTGCTCTGATTTTTCCCTCGCTCTTCCTGCTGCAACTTCTAGCAACGCCGACTCCGCCTGCCCAAAGCCAGCCGCCCTACAATCCTGCATTCTCTTTGTCCGTGGCGCCCATGCGTCCCACTCTGGTCCAGGGCGGCAGCACGGCTTTGAACATTTTCATTCAGGGCAGCGACCCGGCCTCATTCCGCGTGAGGATTGAAGGAATCCCATCCGTCGTTACCGCGGACATTCCGCACGTGGATCTCGGCGCTTCCACCATCGTGCTGCGCTGCCCGCCCGGAACTCCCATCGGCACTTACGCCATTCAGGTCACGGCCGCTGCCGGCATGAACCAGCAGACCCAGACCTTCGCACTGGACATCAAGCCGGTGCCGCCACCCCAATAGCAGAAGCTCAAGCGCGCCGCTTAATATTGATGGCCAGCAGGGCGAGAAACGTCAGGCCCAGCGAAGCGAGAAAGGCCCCAAGAAAGTCGGCGCGCCCAAAAGTCATCGACAGGCCAAGGATCGAGAGAAAGAAAGCGGCAAAGAGTTGCAGAGCAGCGAAATTGCCGGTCAAAAGAGACCTCCAGGGATCAAAGTGATCGCGCCATTGTAACCCGAGCAGATATTTCGCTTTTTTCGCGTTGATTCGCGGCTAAGTTCTGGCTTTGAGCTGCGTCTTCAATTCTGGATTCTTTGGCAATCTTGGCAATGGCGGCGATTCTTGACCCGCGCTTCGCCCACCGCCCTGACAATCGCTCCCTGCGCGTTGTAACCTGTTTGCGATGAAAATCGAAACCCTCGCCATCCACGCCGCCAACATCGGCGAAAGCAGCCGCGACGTGACTTCGGCCATCCATCTTTCCACCACGTTCCACAAAGCCGATGACGGATCGCTGCCCGGCGGGCATTTGTATTCGCGCGTGAGCAACCCGAACCGCGCCGCGCTGGAGCGTGCTCTGGCCGCGTTGGAACAAGGGTCGCTCGCGGAAACGCCGGCGGCGCTGGTCTTCTCTTCCGGCAGCGCGGCCACTCTGACCGTGCTGCACCTGCTCGCCCCCGGAGACCACGTGATCTGCCCCGAAGACGCCTACTTCGGCACCACCGTGCTGCTCAAGACCGTGATGGCCCAGTGGGGACTCAAGTTCACGCTGGTCAACATGCAGGACCTCCAGGCGGTGGAGCGCGCGGTCACGCCGGCCACGCGGCTCATCTGGGCGGAGACGCCATCCAATCCGCTGCTCAACATCACCGACTTGCGCGCCGTGGCAGCCATTGCCAGCAAGGCCAATGCCCTGCTCGCCGTGGACAACACCTGGGCCACGCCGCTGCTCACGCGCCCGCTGGAACTGGGGGCGGACATCGTGATGCACTCGGTGACCAAGTATCTTTCCGGCCACAGCGACGTGCTCAGCGGAGCGCTGGTCTTTAAGACGAACGCCGAGAAAACGAACCGCGGGAAGTCTGCCGGCGCACCGGGCGAAGGCGGCCTGTTCGACCGGGCCCACCATTTCCAGCAGGAAGCCGGCGCCGTGCCCTCACCCTTTGAGTGCTGGCTTGCGACGCGCGGGCTGCAGACGTTTCCTTACCGCGTGCGGGCACAATCGGAGAGCGCGCAGAAAGTCGCCGAATTCCTGGCGCAACAGCCAAAATCGAAGATCGAAGCCGTGCATTACCCCGGACTGCCGTCGCATGCGGGGCATCGGATCGCCGCGCGGCAGATGTCGGCCTTTGGCGGCATGATGTCCATCCAGGTGAAGGGTGGGCGCGCGGAGGCGTTCAAATTCGCGGCTGCGCTCAAGCTCTTCAGCCACGCCACCAGCCTGGGAGGCACGCACAGCCTGGTGGAGCATCGCGCTTCTTCTGAAGGCCAGTACACGCGTAGCCCGGAAAACCTGCTGCGGCTCTCGATCGGGCTGGAGCATGCGGATGACCTGATCGAGGATCTGGATCAGGCAATCAAGACCATGTAGCCGCAGACGAACGCAGAGGAACGCTGATTCGGTGTCTTCAAGCCGCGAATCTCGCGAATGAACACGAATTCCAATTGCGATCGGAATTCGCGCGTTTCGCGTTCATTCGCGGCCCATCCAGTTTTGATCTGCGTTCATCTGCGTCAATCTGCGGCAAAACTAGACTTTGACCTGCACGTTGCTCCTGTCTCCTGCCTCCGCCGCGAACAACGGCTGCGCGGAAAAGCCAAATGTCCCGGCAACCAGGTTCTTCGGGAACTCCGCAATCGACGTATTGAACTGCCGCACTGTCTCGTTGTAATGCTGGCGGGCAAAGGCGATGCGGTTCTCCGTGGAGGTCAACTGCTCCTGCAGCAGCGTGAAATTCTGTGACGCTTTCAGCGTGGGATAACGCTCGGCCACGGCGAAGAGATTGCCCACCGCGCCGCCCAGCGCCATCTCCGCCACCGCGCGCGTCGCGATGTCCGCGCCCGACCGCGCCATGGCCTGCGTCCTCGCCTGCGTCACCGCCTCCAGGGTCTGGCGCTCATGCCCCATGTAGCCCTTCACCGTTTCTACTAGATTGGGCACCAGGTCATGCCGCCGCGTAAGCTGGACATCAATATCAGACCAGGCATTGCGCAGATTGTTCCGCATGCGCACCAGGCCGTTGTAGGTCCTGAGCAGAAAAAACAGCACGAGCACCGCCACCGCGATGACCGCAATCAAACCGTAAGAGATGTCCACTTCCTTCAATCCCTCCACATCATCAATACCTTATACCTAACGAGATCCCATCCCGAATCCTCCGAAGCCGAGCCTTGGTGAGGCTGAGTGAGGTGAGGGACCTGCTCCTGCCAAGCCGAATAGAAACAAAGAACCTGACCTTCTCGGTTTCTAATGAGAGCAGCGGAGCAGGTTCCTCGGCCTCACCACCACTTCAAGAACACTTCGGACGTTACCAATGTTCGGCCTCGGAATGGTGGGTCATCGGTTCTTGTTTCCTTCAATACACTGTCGTTGTTTCTACCATAACCTTCACCCATCCCGAACCGCGAAGCCCAGCCTTGGTGAGGCTGAGTCCGGGGTCCCCGGCAAGCCCGGGGTCCCCACCAGACGTGATTTTCGCCTGGTGGCGTGGAAGCCCGGTTTTGCCTTGCTGGGGTGGTTGAGGTGAGCGACCTGCTCCGCCAAGATTCGCGCGGGCGAAACTCGATTCCCTTGATTTTCACTCCTGCCGACTTTTTGAATCCGTGCGCTCTCTCGTATCCACCCGGTCCACACAGCCGCGACTTGCAATTTCGGCGATCATGGCAATGATCCAATCCTGGCAATCCGCCTCACCTTCTCATCTTGCTCAACGCCGTGCTCACATCGTCCACGAATCTCATGAACGCGTGGTAGTTAGCCACCCAGTCCTGGCCAAACGCCCAATGGATCACCGTGAGCCACAGCGTCAGGAACATCAGGTTCAGGCCGATCATCATGGCGATCACCACCAGCATGAGCGCGCCGGCCACCGCCAGCAGCGGTCCGATGATCAGCCATAAGACCGCCGTAAAGATCGTCAGTCCCAGGCCATGGCCGCGAGTCGGCGCCACCAGGTGCGAGCCCATCTTCTGCAGCCGCTTGGCCCGCTTATTGAGCGGCGGATGGAACGAAAGAAAGCTCTTCGTCAGGCCGCTCTTGCCCTGGCTGCTGGGCCGGCCTTCCTGCTGCCGCGTCTGGCGCAACATGCGGATGCGCGCCAACGCCGCGCGATCACCTTTCTGGGCCAGCAGGATATCGTTGGGGTTGGGCATGTCGTGCAGGCCCAAAGCCGGGTCCGCGCCCATGGCCTGGGCAAAAGCCTGCATGCGCACCATCGCGTTGGTGTTTCCCGTGGCTGCTGCCAGCGCCGTGGCCATCATCTGCTTGCGTATCTGCAGATACTCGTCTGCGCCCGCGGGCGCGGCTGCGGCTTGCGCCTGGGCCGAAGCCGGTGTGCCCCCCAAACTTTCCGTTGCCCGCCATGCCTCCAGGGCTTTGCGCATCTGTTCAGGAGAAGGCGCGGCGCCCCGCAAGCTCGAATCGCCTTTGGGATTCACCACAAAAAGATGGCTGGCCCACTCGCCGCCTTCGATCGTGGTTGTATCTTCGCTCAAGCGCTGCAGCGCTCGCGCCAGCGCGTCCGGATTGCGGGTGAACTCCACCGCGCCGGCGTCCGCCAGGTAACGCCGCGTGCGCCACAGCAGCGCCATGCATGGTCCCAGCATGATGTTCAGGAAAAACCACAGCGTGATCTCCACTGCCAGGTTGGTGAACACGAATGGAAAGAGCAGCAGGCGGAAAAACTTCTTGATGATCCCAGGATTCCGCTGGTTGAAAAACTGGTCAATGTCGGTGGAGTTCACGTCCAGAGTGTCTGCCAGCAGTTCCGCGACTTCGTCGGCATCGGCTGATTGGGCGCCGGCCGGCGCGCGGCGGAAGGCATAGCGAACAATCCGCCACAGCGTGCTGCGCGATTGCTTCCCGAACGGAGCGTTGATCAGCGTAACGATCAGTCCTGCGGCCTCAAACACGCTGGTAACGTTGAAGGCGATGCGCAGGTCGCCGTTGCCGATGGACGCCACCAGGCTGGCCAGCAGGGCCTGCATCTGGTCGCGATCCAGGTCGTCGATCAGGCGGCGTGAGAGCACGATGCGCGCGTCCTGCGCCGAGGTCCCAATCGCCGCCGCATTGGCGCCGGAAGAATCAATCAGCATCACCTTGGGCGCGGGCAGTCCGGCGGCGATGGCCATCTCCTGTACCACGTCGGCCAGTTGCAGCTCTTTCAGATCGGCCTGGTTGGGCTCGCGCGCATTCAGGCTGGCCAGCGTGCCGCCCACTCCGCCATGGCGGAACAGCAGCAGCATGCCCACCCACAGCATGAACGCGAACACCATCCCAGGAAGCAATATCAGCGCCAGCCCCATCGCCAGCTCCTGCGGGTCCAGCGTGCCTTTTTGGTTGAGCACGTAATCAGCCACCCGCACGCCGAATTTGGCCAGGTCGGTGGCGTTCTGCCAGAACGCGGGCGGCAGCGGAGAAAAATAGTTGATGATGTCCGCCACCACCAGCGTCACTACATACAAAAGCGGCGTGAGCACCAGGGTGAGCGGAATGCCCATGATGAACGCGGCAAAAGCGCTCAGCGCGGACATCCGCCATGTGGCGCGGCGGTTTCGTTTCTGCGCCTTGAAAAAGGTCTCAGGATCGCGAACCGTAAAGGCGCTGGGGCGGGCGGTATCGGGGCTGCTCATCCGGGGAGAGGTTAGCACTTGATGAGAGGGCGGACAAGCGCGATTGCCACCTGAAAACACTTGGCGCAAGCAGCCTGTTCATCCTGAGCCGGCGCAACTTCTCCCCGCTAATAGCCAGGGCCTCGCCCGAAGAGCTCCTTCGCTTCGCTCCAGTCTGCACGCAAGAACCCTACTCAGTCCTCAGCGCCTCCATCGGCGAAACCCGCGCTGCCCGGCGCGCCGGGAAGTACGCGGCGACCAGCGCCACGGCGACAAAGATCGCCGGAGCGGCAATGAAGGTGAGCGGATCGCGCGGGCTGATGCCGTACAGCAGGCTCTTCATCACTCCGGAGAGGGCCAGCGCTCCGGCGAGTCCCGCCGCGGCCCCGGCAGCGATCATGCGCGCACCGCCTGCCACCACCATGCGAATGATGCTGCCTGGCTCCGCGCCCAGGGCCACGCGCACGCCGATCTCCCGCGTGCGCTGCGTCACCGAATAGGCCAGCAGCCCGTAGATGCCGATGGCCGCCAGCAGCATGGAGGCCAGCGAAAATCCTCCCAGCAATACCGTGCTGAACTGCTGCCGTGCGAACGTCTGGCGGATCACCGTCTCCATGGTGCGGACCTGCGAGACCGGGAGCTCCCGGTCAAGCTCCTGGATGACCTTGCGCGCCGGCTCGGCCAGGGCCAGAGCATCGTTTTCACCGCGCAGCACAAACGTCATCTCGCCATAGGGCAGATGGGAATGGATGTAATACGCGGTGGGCACGGCTTCTTTGTCGAGCGAGCCTTCCTTCACGTCACCCACCACACCCACGATCTCGCCAAAGGGATTCTCACGGGCCATGTCTACCTTGATCGGTTTGCCGATGGGCTCTTCATCGGGCATGAATTTGCGGACGAAAGCGTTGTTCACGATGAATCGGTGCGGCGTGGAAACTACATCGTCCGCGGCGGTGAAGTCCCGTCCCCGCTCCAGCGGGACGCCCATGGCGCGAAAGTATCCGGGAAGTACGGTGCGGACGATGGTAACTAATGCTTCTCCCGGCTTGGCCGGAGGATGTCCGCCGATCTCCACCGAAGTCCCCGCGGCCAGCCCGTTGAATGGCAGGTAGCTGATGGCGCTGGCCTGGCGCACGCCCGGCAGCGTGCCCAGCCGCTCCGCGGCGCGAGCAAAGAAATCAATCTTCTTTTGTGGCTCTTGATAACGCTGGTTGGGCAGGGTGACGCGCATGGTGAGAACATTGCGCGCGTCCAGTCCGGGCGCGACCTGCTGCAGCCCCACCAGGCTGCGGAAGAGCAAGCCGGCGCCGGCCAGCAGCGCGACTGAGCAGGCGATCTCCAGCGCCACCAGCCAGGCGCGCAGGCGGTTGCCGCTGCCCGTGCTCGCGCGGCTCTCCTCATGCAGTGCCCGGTCCAGCTCTGTGTGCGACGCCATCAGCGCGGGGGCCAGGCCAAAGATGATGCTGGTGGCCACCGAGAGCAGAAACGCAAAAGCAATCATGCGCAGGTCAAAGGTGATCTGCACCGATCGCGTAAGTTCACGCGGCGCCAGCGCCACCAGGCCTGAGACGGCGTAATACGCCAGCACGACGCCCAGCACTCCACCCACCAGGCCGAGTATCACGCTTTCTGTTAGCAACTGGCGCACCAGCCGGCCGCGGGCCGCGCCCAGGGCCCCGCGCACCGCCATCTCGCGGCGGCGGGCGCTGTAGCGGGCCAGCAGTAGGTTGGCGACGTTGGCGCAGGCCACCAAAAGCAGCAAAGTCACTGCGCCCAGCAGAACCATGAGCGAAGTCTTCACCTCGCCCACAAAGGAATCGCGCAGCGGGACCACGTCCACGCCCCATCCTTTGTCGAACTCCGGATAGGCGATCTCCAGCCGCTGGGCGATGCCGCTCATCTCCGCGCGCGCCTGGCTGAGCGTGACTCCAGGCTTGACCCGGCCCATGGCCCACATCCAGCGGCCCTGGGTCTTGCGCAGATTGTCGGCTGGGTTCAGGCCCAGGGTAAGCCAGATGTCAGCCGAGCGCGTGTTGAAATAGAAGTCGGAGGGCAGCACGCCGATCACGGTGAAAGGCCGCGAGTTGACCTGCAGCTGGCGGCCCAGCACGGACTCGTCGCCCCCAAACCAGCTCTGCCACATGCGATAGCTGATCATCGCTACGTGCGCGTCGTCTTTGTCTTCCTGCGCCGTGAACACGCGCCCGCGCACCGGCTGCACCCGCAGCGCGGGCAGCAGTTCGCCGCTCACCGCCTGGGCGTCCACCTCTTCGGTGCGGCGGCCGTCGCCGAGAATCACATGGAAGTCAACGAAGCCGGCAATCGCGCTGAACGTGGTGCTTTGCGCCTTCCAGTCAAAGTAGTTGCCCGGCGAAATCACGTTGTGCTTGAAATTGCGGTGCGGGTTGGTCTCATACAGCATGACCAGCTGGTTCGCTTCGGGATACGGCAGCGGCCGTACCAGAAGATTGTCGCCCACCGTATAAATGGCCACGCTGGCGCCAATGCCCAGCGCCAGGGAAAGGACCGCCGTAGCCGTAAAGCCCGGGTTCATGCGCAGCCCGCGCACGGCATAGTGCGCGTCGCGCACGGTGGATTCAATCCACAGCGGCCGTGAAGTCTCCCGCATGGACTCCCTGGCCGCTTCCACGCCGCCGAATTTCACCAGCGCCTCGCGCCGCGCCTGCTCCGGGTCCATGCCGGCGCGGATGTTGTCCTCAATATGCATCGCCAGGTGCGACTCGAACTCCTGCGCCATCTCCCGCTCGCGGCTGCTTTTGCGGAATGTTCCGGTGGCGCGCGCCAGCCATCTCCACAAGGTCTTCATAAAATCTCCTTGGCCGCCAGAAAGCGCGCCACGATGCTGGAAGCTTCCTGCCAGCTCTCCGTTTCCTGGCGGAGCCGGCGGCGGCCGGCCGCGGTCAGCCGGTAATACTTGGCTTTACGGTTGTTTTCCGACGCGCCCCACTCGGAGACGATGGCGCGTTCCTGCTCCAGCCGCAGCAGCGCCGGGTAGATGCTGCCGTAGTTGAGGGAGAGGCGGTCCCCGCTGATCTGCTCGATGCGCCGCGCGATGCCGTACCCATGCAGCGGCCCCATGGCTTCCAGCGTCTTCAGGACCATCAGGGCCATGGTCCCCTGCCACACGTCCGATTTCCGGTTTTGTTCCGTCATATAGGAAAGTTATAGAAGTCCATTAGACTCCTATAACCTGCCAATAGGAAGCAGGGTGGAGAAGATTATTTTGGGATGCCGCTGTCCTCTTCTCAAGGTAAATCCCTTACGCCGGCGAGGAGCCTCCGCGAGACTTTCCCGCGGTTCTGCGTTAGAGTGTGCATTACGCGAATGCGCATTGCGTCCTTATTCCTTATGCTCCTGCTGCAGGCGGCTGCAGGCCCGGCCCAGTCTGATGCGCCTGCCTTTGACCAGCTTGCCGGCTACTTTGACTATCCCCACAACTCGCCGCTCGATTTCCAGCAGAGGGGCGTGGAGAAGCGCGGCAACGCCCTGGTGATTGACCTGGAGTACTCCGGCCGCAGCCGCACCGACCACGTGCCGGCCTACCTCGTCATCCCCGCGGGAGACGGCCCGTTTGCCGCCATCATCTGGGGCCACTGGATGATGCACGGCTCGCCGCTGCGCAGCCGCGATGAATTCCTCCAGGAAGCCCTGGTCCTGGCCCGTTCCGGCGTCATGTCGTTGCTGATCGATACCCCCATGGTCCGCCCCGACTACAAACAGAAGCCCATGCAAGACGATCCCCTGGAGTGGGCCATCCAATCGAGCGAAGACGACCGCCAGATGGTGGTGGACCTGCGCCGCGGCGTGGACCTGCTGCTTTCCCGCCAGCACGTGGATCGGCGCCGCGTCGCCTACGTTGGCCACAGCTTCAGCGCGCATGCCGGCGCCATCCTGGCCGCGGTGGAAAAGCGCATCAATTGTTTTGTGCTGATGACCGGTTCGTTCACCGACGAAGAAGACGTTCGCGCCGCCAAAGACGGAGATTTCTTCAAATGGCGCGAACAAGTCGGCCCGGCCAAAGTCGATCAGTACTTCCGCGACTACGCCTGGGACGATCCTGTCAACTTCATCACCCGCACCGACGGCAAGGACATCCTGCTGCAGTTCGCCGCTGGTGACGGCATCACCGAGAAACAAGCTCAACAACTCCTCAGCCGCTTCAGCGCCAAAGACAAGCAGATGCAGTTCTACCAGGCCGGCCACGCCCTCAACTCCGCTGCCCGGCTCGACCGCGACCGCTGGCTGCAACAGCGCCTGAAGTTGAAAAAGCTGGATGAGGAAGCGCTGAAGGGGATTCCGCAGTTGAAGTAATTTTTTTCTGTAATCCCGAGCGGAGCGAGGGATCCCTATGTTTCGATGAGCGCTAGATTTGTCGAGGCGCCATCCCGAGCGGTCCCGGTGAAATCGCGCTCCCCACCTTACACCGAGCGGGACAGCGAGGGACTGCTCCCCCCAGCTTTTGTTTTTGGATGAACACCATCGACCTGCTCCCGATCACGGCGATGACGGCGATCACGCGCGCTTCCGGCGATTACGAAGGCCTCTCCTTCCGCTCTTTCTCCCTTGCCTCAGCCTGGCTGCGTAGCGCGCGGCCTTTGTCCGGCATGGGATCCTTCACCAGACCGTAACACTTCCGTCCCTCATGGTGCTCGGGCAAGTACTCTGTAATCGGTAGCCCTTCATTGTTCACAAAAAGCAGGCAGTGGCAGTACTTGTAGATCTGCATGTCGTCGCAGGCGCAAATCCATGTGCGGTGCGTGATCTCTTCTTTCTTGTCGGGATAGAAGCGGCACGGACAGAGCGGTTTGCCCAGGGTCTCAACGTGGTGGGCCAGCCCGCGGACCACGGCTTCCGTTACCTCTGGGTCCGGATGCGTTGTGGTGCCCGATTTTTCGCAGAACTTCGCCACAAACTTCCGCATTCGCTCCATGACTTCTGGGTTTGCGTTTCCGCTCATTTTCTTTTTCTCCGCGTCTCCGCGCCTCCGCGTTGAAATTCAGCTTATCCCGGTTTGAAAGCTCCGCTTACCGCTGTTCCGATCTCCCGATGACCCGATCGCCAGAT
>DASVFK010000438.1:0-8372 GCA_036380095.1 Candidatus Angelobacter sp.
GAAATGGTGGGCGAGGCGCTCGATTGCCTGAAGGCATTTGGTCTGGAGAACGATCCGCTGGTGCGCCAGGGGGGCGAATTTCTACTGGCGCGCCAGTTGGCCGACGGCGCCTGGGTGAGCGAGAAAGATACCAGCCTGTACACGGCCTACCACTCCGCCTGGACAGGGATTGATGGGCTGCGCGACTATCACTATCAAGGCAAGGTCAAGAAGCTTCCGCGTCTGTCTCATGGATCGCAGGCCGCAAATGCAGCCCGCTAGTTTGGGAGTCTTGAATGAGCAAGAAAACGCGCGAGGCCCCAACCCTCGCGCGTTTTGCGTTGCTATTTCTTGGGATAGAGTCCCAGATAGATACGCGACGCCAGCACCGCTCCTGCCAGCGGCGCCACGATAAACAACCACACTTGCTCGAGCGCCCAACCACCCACGTAAACCGCGGGTCCGATGCTCCGCGCGGGGTTGAAGCCGCCGTTGGTGATCGGGATGCCGCACAAAATCATAGTGGTAAGGATCAAGCCGATGGGGATCCCGGCAAAACCTGCGGGAGAACGCGAATCGGTTGCGCCCAGAACGGTTATGACCAGGAGCATGGTCAGAAACATCTCCGCAACAAAGGCAGCGCCCATGCCATAAACGCCCGGTGTGGGCGAGTGCGCGCCAAAACCATTGGCGGCGCCGGCAAGGGCTGCGGTGGCCCCGCCGGGCATGTCATGGACAAGATAGAGCACCACGCCGGCCCCAATAATGCCGCCGATGACCTGCGAGATCATGTATCCCAGGGCCTCGGACGCGCTGATCCGTTTGCTCAGCAGCATGCCGAACGTGACCGCGGGATTGATGTGGCAGCCGGAGACCGCCCCAATTGCAAAGGCCATGGATAACAACGCCAGGCCGAATGCCATGGCCACGCCCACGTTGCCAACCTTACCCCCGGCGATCACGGCGGTTCCTACCCCTGCGAAGACCAACACAAATGTGCCAAACAATTCTGCGGCGTACTTCATCCCTCACCTCTCGAATAGTTCAGAGTTTGCTGCCAGCGTGGTGGCAGGCCTAAATGAATTGGTGTTTTCACAGCTCACCCGGCAGCACAACCTGCTCTGCGCTCTAGGGGGCCAACAAAAGGCGCAGCCATTCTACCGAAAAGCATAGGAATTTGGACTTTGTTTTGTGGCGACTCAAATTGATTACGTCTGGGCAGAAAGTTCAACAGCTTCTTTCTCGCTATTAGGTCCTGATTCCCGCCTGTATACCGGCTATCTAAAGCCCACTTCTACCGGAAAAAGGTCAACGCACCATTGGCATCTACTCCGCCAGCCTTGCACTCCTTATATATAGTGCAGCCCGCTCAATGCATGATGGTTGTTAACCTGCTGTAAACAAAAGAGTTCAAAGCCTAAAAGCGCCAACAGTGGGAGCGTCTGCCTTGTCGTTGAATTCGAACTTTTTCAAGATCCTGTACCGGCTTACCTTGCCGGGCGGCCTGCTGGTGGTGATCTCCGCCATGCTGATCAAGATTGGAGCGCTGGCCGACGCAACCTCGCCGCTGGCGCAATATCTCCCGCTGGGCGTTTTTGCCGTGGGCCTGGGACTCTCGGCGTTTTTCCGTCGCGGCAGATTGTTCTTCGCCATTCTCGCCCTAACTCTCGCGCACCTGATGTATACCCAGGTGGTCCCGGCGGTCTCGGAAAGTGCCGGACATGTACTGGCGAACGCGATCGCGCTAGTGCTTCCGGCCAACCTTGTGGTCCTGGCGTTCTTACGTGAGCGCGGCGTGATTTCCCCGGCCGGCCGCAAACGCCTGGCTGTAGGCGCGGTGCAGATCATCGTTGTCGGGATACTGTGCCTGCCGGCGCTGGCTCACGTCGCGCAATTCCTGGAGCATCCATTTGTCCCGCCGGCGCTCTCCGCATGGAGCCGCCTCTCGCAGCCTGTGCTGCTGGAGTTCCTGGTTTGCATAACAGTCATGATGGTCCTGCTCATCCGCCGCTACCGCGCGGCGGAAAGCAGCTTGTTCTGGGCGCTCATCTCCGCATTTATCGCCGTGCGATTTGGCGCGGGCCAGAGTCTGGCAGGCATCTTCTTTGCCACCGGAGGACTGGCGATCATCGTGGCCGTGATCGAAACCTCCTACAGCATGGCCTACCTGGACGAGCTCACACAGTTGCCCAGCCGCCGCGCCCTGAATGAAGCGCTGCTCAAGCTGCCGGAAACATTCACCATCGCCATGCTGGATGTTGACCACTTCAAGAAATTCAATGACACCTTCGGCCACGAATCGGGTGATCAGGCGCTGGCCATGGTGGCTTCGCGGCTGGCGCGCATCGCCGGCGGGGGTAAGGCCTACCGCTATGGCGGGGAAGAGTTCGCGGTGGTGTTTCCCGGCAAACCGTCTGACGAAGTCTTTGTCTACCTGGACCGCATGCGCAAGATCATCGAGCAATCCAAGTTCATCGTGCGCGGCAAAGACCGGCGGCGTGGAGCCCGCGGCGTGGGCCGTGGCGGCAAACGGCAGACCAGCGTCACCGTGAGCATCGGCGTGGCTTCCAACGGTCCTGAAGTTTCCGCCCCGGCGGAAGTCCTGCGTGTGGCCGATCAGGCGCTCTACAAAGCCAAGGCGCGCGGCCGCAACTGTACCGTTACCGCCCGCAGCGGAAAGACGGTCCGCGCGGTGGAGACAGGCATGCGCATTTTGAGCATGAGCTGAGCGCAACTTAGCCGCGAATGCACGCGAACAACGCGAATCCGAAATGAGCGCAACCGACCCGCAACCAGAAGCAACATCCACCACGGAGACGCGGAGGCACGGAGAAAAACGCCGAGAAAAGCACAAATGGGCATTCGATTCACCCGCCCCATGGTCTTGCTTGTTTCCCCGAGTTGCTCGACAACGAAACAAGCAGGAGCACCGAGCGTAGAAAGCACTAAATCCCTTGTCAGGTGGGGCAGGGTCTTCTAACTCAGTCCTGCTTCCCGCAGGCGCTGTTCTACGTGCGAATAGGCCAGGGCCATCAGGCGGTCGCGGTCCAGATCGAAGGGATTGGGTGTGAAGATGAAGTTCGTGCGTCCGGGGATCTGCATACTTTCGCTGATGAAGAGTTCGCGCACCGGAGCGGCATACTCGGGGTGAGCAGCGAGCATTTCTCGCAGGTAGTCCATGCCGTGGACAATGTGGCGGCCCTCGTCGGCCCGGATCATACGGATTCCCTCGTGCAAGCCGGGGAAGAGGCCGGTCTTGGCCAGCAGGTCGTCAAAGTACTCATAACCGGTGACCGCCAGCTCTCCTTCCACGATTCCCATGTAATGGGCGGCAAACAGTGTGAGTGCCATTCCCAGCGCTGCCTGGTCGCCGGCGATCACCGCTCGCCCCAGCGCTTCGCCACGCCGGCGCAGTTCATCGAGCAGTACGCCGCGGTATTCCGGGACCAGGTATGCGGAAGTATCCACCTTGCCGCAGACTTCGTTAAAGTAGCGCTCAAAGAACTCCGCGTGCTTCACTTCTTCGAACACCTGGGTGGAGAGGAACATGCGCCGGTCCAGGTCCGGCATGGCCAGCAGGAACCAGGCCAGCGTGTCTGAGACGCTGACTTCGCCTTCATAAAACAGAGCGCAGACCTTGATGAGCTGCTCTTTCTGCTCCGGATTCAGTTGCTGCCATTGCGCGCGGTCCTGGTCGAGCGAGACCGCTTGCGGGTCCCAGCTCCCCAGGTTTTTGGCGATGGCATAGAGTTCGCGCGGCGATTTAGAGCTTCGGGCGGTCGTGGACATCAAGACACCTCGGACTTCCATCCATACGTTATCAAAAAAATGGCCCGCGCTTGCCGTTGGGCAGGGACATGGCTGCCCATGTAGAATTCTCCGGGTCAATTTTCTTGAGTTAAGGAGCCATCATGGCATTGAATCAAGCGCTGTTGCCGGAGTTCGATCATGAGATGCAGACCACGCGCCGCACCCTGGAGCGCGTGCCCGAAGACAAGCTCGGCTGGAAGCCGCACCAGAAGTCGATGAGCCTGGGCGGGCTGGCCACGCACCTGGCCACCATCAATCATTGGGTGGATGCCACTATGGGCATGGACTCGTTTGACGTGGCTGGCGCGCCGCCAACTCCCGAATTGAAGTCGCGGGCGGAAATCCTGGCGATGTTTGACCAAAACGTAGCCAGCGCACGCAAGACCATCGCCGCCGCCGAGGACGCTCAACTCATGAAGCCCTGGAGCCTGGTTGCCGGTGGTAAAACCGTCTTCACGCTGCCGCGCATCGCTGTATTACGCAGTTTCATCATGAACCACACCATCCATCATCGCGGGCAGCTCTCGGTGTATCTGCGCTTGAATGACGTGCCCGTACCTTCCATTTACGGACCGTCGGCGGATGAAGGGAACATGTAAAGCCCAGAGGCCGGTCCGGCTGGGCAGGAACTGGATCTTTGGCAAAAGCAAAAAGGCCTCGGATTGTTTTCCGAGGCCTTGTTGATTTTCCCTGACCGGGTGTTTTCCCCCGAAACCACCAGTCAGGACTGATGTCAAGCAAGGCCATCATCGCAGCCGGCATAAATTCGCACAAGAGTACGGTGGTAATGAGGATTTCCGCTTAAGGTGAACTGCACCGTTCCTGAGGCAGGCGCAGGGCTAAAGCGGCGCCAGGAGCGACCGCAACAGTGGCGTTGCCGGGGCGCGATAAAGTTCGTCCCAGCTCCCGTGCTGCACTACTTCACCTGCTTCCAGAACCATGGCCTCTTGCGGACACAGGCGTTGCAGCACCTCCGCCTGATGGTCCACGGCGATCATGGTAAATCCCAGCGACTTCTGCCACAGCAGGAGATCGTCAATTAGTTCGCGCACCAACTGGCGGTCCAGGCCGGCGAAGGGCTCGTCCAACAGGACCAGAGGCGGTTTGCGGGCCATCATGCGCGCCAAGCTTACGCGGCGGGCTTGTCCGCCGGAGATGCGGGCCGCCGGTGCATGCCACAACGGAACAAGTTGCAGGCGGTCACGCAAAGTCGCAAGCCAACGCTCCTGCTCGTCGTCTCCGTGGGCCGCGTGATTGCCGGCCACACCGAAGCGGATGTTCTCGCTCACGGTCAGATGAGGGAAGAGACCCGGCTCCTGGGTGAGGTAACCGATGGGACGCCGATGCAGCGGCAACGCTGGCGGGAAGAGCTGGAGGCCGCCCCACTGTACCGCACCTTCATCAGGGTCTTCAATGCCTGCGATGCACGCCAGCACCGTGCTCTTGCCTGTACCGGAAGCGCCGAACAAAGCGAGAGAGCTGCCCGCCTCAAGCTGGAGAGCGACACGCACCGTCATTTCACGGCGCTTTTTGATGATCTTGACCTTAAGCATGGCGCCTGCGTTGGGCCAGCACGTGCACCAGCCAGGGAAGAGGCAGCGACGCAGCCAGAAAGACCACCAGCAGCGGCATTACCGCTGGCAAGCCGAAGCTTTCCAGGTTCACCCAGAGCTGTACGGGCATGCCGGAAGGATAGTAGGCCGTAACGACCACAGCGCCAAACTCGCCGATGGCCCGCACCCAGGCGATGCTGAGAGCCACAGCCAGACCAAGGCGTGAGAGAGGAAGCGTTACACGCAAGAAAACCCGCCAGGGCGGGACGCCCAACAGCGCGGCTTGCTTTTGCAGCATCGTTGGTACAGCGTCAAAGGCGGCGACTGCGCCAAGCACGTAATATCCCATGCCTACGTAAACCTGCGTCGTCACGAACGCGGCAGGGGTGTTGGTCAAGATAATGCCCAAGCGTTCCAGAGAGGCGCCGACTGTGCCATGCGGGCCAAAAGCCAGCGTGAGCAGAATGCCCAGGGCAAGCGGCGGCAGCAGGATAGGAAGCAACAGCACCGCCTGCCAGAAAAGCCGTTCGCCAGGCTTTGAGCGCGCGATGTACGCGGCCACCGGCGTGCCGATCAATACGATGATCGCCATCGCCAGCCCGGTCAGTAGCACGGAGACGCGGACGGAGGACAGAGCGGGGCGGCGGACCGTTTCATCCCACTGCCACGGCCCAATGCGCGCAAGCAGCCCGGTGAACGGGTACAGCAAAGCCAGGGCAAAGAGCCCGGCAACAGTGCGTGGCAGCCAGCGGCGTGAAATCGTCATGCGTGCAGCGCGGAGGCCTTTCCCGGGGGACCGTAGGAGTACTTGCTGAAGATCGCCTGCGCCTCCTCTTTCGTCAGCCACTCGAGGAAGGAAGCCGCGCCCTTGGGGTTGGGAGCATCCTTCAGCGCTGCCGCGTAGTAGATCAGCGGCTCCGGCGCAAAGGTCTTGCCGCCCAGAGCGAGCGTTATGTCTGGATGCTGCGCGCGCACATTTTCTCCGCTCAAGTTGATCTCAGCGGGCAGAACGATGTAAGGGATTTTCAGCGGGCCCGGCTGGATCTTGTAAGCGGAAGCCGCGTCAAGTTCACCGCTCTGCAGCCTGGCCTGCACGGAAGGCTCGGTGAAGATCTGCTTTTCATTGATGGCCGGCCCAAGGATTCTTTCCACCAGGTCAGCCTGCTGGTAGAGCTTGGCGGCAAGCATCATGGTGAAGATGATGTTGCGGCCTTGGGGATCGCCCACCGGATCGGTGCGGCCAAAACGCAGGCCGCGTTCCTGCAAGATCTGCCACCAGCTTTCTTTGCCCGGCTTGCCTTCTTTGACGGCTTCTGCTGTCGCAGCAAATCGCGCGGCAAAGCGGCTCTTGGGACTATAAGCAATCACCATCTCGGTATGCGCGATGGGCTGCGCGGTGTCGGCCTTGCGGGCCTTGAGCACAACCTGCGCCGGGCCCGGAGTAATGGGAATAAAAACGTCCGGGCGGATGCTTCCCCCAACGATCAACTGCGCCAGCGCGCTCGAACCCTGCGCGCGGGCGTGGAAATCAAGATTCAAGCTCTTGGCCACGGCGGTTTTGAGCGGCCCTTCCATCATTGAGCCCATGGAGCCGGCATAGGCCACGTCGAGCACGGCTGCCTCCGCGGCAAGTAAGCGATAAGGAATGGCGGAAAGCGCGGCGCCCAATGACAGCTGCCCGGCACAGACAAGGAAGCCCCGGCGTCCCATAAGATTAACCATGAGATACGTTTTTACACGTTCAATATCGTATAGTCAATACGATTCAGGCCATCCTTAAGATTGACAGCATAGACCCACCACAAGATTGACAGCATAGACCCACCACGGAGACACGGAGACACGGAGAACAGCTTGTTTGAGATTTGCAAAACCAAACGCCATCGCGCGGACATCACATAAGAGGAGAGGCAAGCTCATGATCCGCAAACTCAAGTCCGGGGACTACCGTCTTTATTCACTCAAAAGGAATCCCAAGACAGGCAAGCGGCGCAATCTGGGAACGTTTGCGACGCTCGAGAAAGCAAAGCAGCACGAGCGTGCGGTGCAGTACTTCAAACGGCACTGAGAATATCGGGCGATCGGTTCATCGGGTGATCGGAAGAGCCGGGGTCTCGGTCCTCTGTCCCCATCACCGGATCACCCCATCACCGGATCACCCGATTCTTAATAACCGGCAAAATCTTCCGCGCGAATATCGTCTTCGTCGACACCCGCTTTTACCAGCAGGTCGCGCATCGCGGCGACCATTGCCGGTGGGCCAGCGACGTAATAGATAGGACCATTCAGCTCCGTCAGATGGCGCTTCAGCATGGCGGCGTCAATGAAGCCTTGCTCGCCCGTCCAAGGTTGCGGCTGCCTGGACTTTTCCATCTCGGTCATGGTCGCGACCAAATGGAAGTTGGAATCCTGCTGCGCCAGCGCGGTCAGCTCATCGAGAAAGGCCGAATCTTCAGGCCGCCGGTTGGAATAGAAAAGATAAATCTGGCGGGAATCTTTTTGCCGGGCCGCCTCCCGGACCATGCTCATGAACGGCGTGATGCCGATGCCTCCCGCGAGCAGCGCCGCGTGCTTGGCCGCGTTCTTGTGCAGGTTGAAAGACCCCATGGGGCCTTCCAGCTTGATTTCCGTGCCCGGCGCCATGTTGCGCAGCACGCGCTTGAAAGCGGTATCGCGCAGGCGCGTGGCGAACGTCAAGTCGCCTTCTGAGGGCGCGCTCACAATGGAGAACGTACGCACGTTGCCTTCGGCGTCAGTCTCCGGCGGGTCAAGCAGGGTAAGGTCAGAGGACTGTCCGGGCTTAAAACTAAAGCCCTCCGGCTTGGCGAAAGAGAATGCCATGGTGCCTTCAGCCACAGGCATCTTGTTGAGCAGCTTCACGCGATAGTCGGGCATAGTGCGGTCCTCGTTTTCGGCGCTCTGATGAGATTGAGTCGGCCGGGGTCTCGAGGTTACAGCTTGGAATCGGGGCCAAGGGCAGAGGATGTCCGGCAGGAAAACCTGACTCATGGCCGTTACATCCATTGTTTC
>DASVFK010000439.1:0-6139 GCA_036380095.1 Candidatus Angelobacter sp.
GGATCGCTGATCAGGCCGGCGCGCACTTCGTCGCCAAAGAGGCGGTCGAGCAGGTCCTGGTCCAGCGGCAGCGTGCTCTGCGAGAAGATCGGGTAGCCGAGCTTCTGGAATTCGTCCATGATCTCGTGGTTCACGCCGGGATCGTGATGATACGGCCGCCCGAGCATCACGATGCCGATGCGGTTCTCCTGCTCCAGTTTGTCCAGGACTTCGCGCGCGCGGCGGCGCAGGCCGGACTCATACTCATCGAGCGCCTTAAACCCGGCTTCAATGGCGCGCTGATTTTCGTCTTCAGAAAGTCCCAGCACCGGCGCCCACGCCTGGAACATCTGATAAGCAAACAGCTTGCGGTCCGCCAGGTTAAGAATGGGATCGAGATAGCGGATGCCATTTTCAGCGAAGACGTCGTTTTCCTTGGTGAAGGCCGCTTTCACCGCATCCGGCGTGGCTGTGACCGTGGGGCAGGCGTTGGAGCCGGTGCACTTCTTCATGAAGGTCTGCAAAACGTCGATCATGGGGAAGAAGATCGCGTCCAGCGGCTTCTTGGCGTGTTTGACCCAAATCAGGTTATAGACGTGTGGAATGCCGATCTTGGAAGGGAAGCACGGATCGATGGCGCCGCGGCCCGCTCCGGCCTTGTACATCTCATGGCTGGTGAAATCGGAATAGACGATGTTTTCTGCTTCAAGCCCCAGGCTTTCCAGATAAGCGCTGAACAACGGAGCATAGCAATACATGTTCAGGACTTTGGGCATGCCCACGCGCATGGTGGCCCGCTTCTGCATCAAGGCAAGCCGCTCGCGCGATTTCGTGGTCCAGGCGCGCGACGGCGGCGGATCGGCGACTTTCTCAGGATTGCGTGAGCGCCAGACCTCGTGCGCGGCAAGGTCGACGAAGTTGGGATTCGCGGTCTTGAGCGCGTCCAGACCGGCCTTGATGCCGCGCATGGCGCCCACATCTTCCACCTGGCCTTTCTCGCATGTTGAGATGATCATGCGCTGCTCGCCCGTCTGCAATGGCACTTTCGACTTGAAGGCCGGTTCCTTCCAGCTTTGCACTGCGCCGAGCTGGACGTCGATGAAGGTGCGGAGGCAGTTGTTCTTACAGAAATAGCAGCGTGTGTTTTCGTTGCGCGTGGTGCGGTAGGCGATCTTCTCCACGGCCTCCAGGCCGATGAACGTGGTCTTGTGGCCGTTCTTCCACAGCCGCACCGCCTCCACTCCGGCGCCGATGGCCCCAGACTCGCCGCAATGTTCATGCACAATCACTTCCGGCTCGGCGCCGCCGCTGTGAAAGTGCGAATGAACAAAATCGACTTCAGACTTCACAGCAGCGAGATTTTTCTGCGTGCCGCCCTGGAGGATGAAGCGATTGCCCAGCTTGGCCAGGTTGGGAATGCTGGCCACGTAGAGAAAAATGTTCTTCGGCAAGACCGCGGCCAGCCCGGCCAGGATCTCCTCGGCCTTCCAGCCCTGGCGCTGGAAATTCACGATATCGGACTGCATGAAGACGGCGCAGCCATAGCCGAACAGCGGCATGGTTCCCGCGGAGAATGCGATGTCTGCGTAATTATCCACCTTGATGCCGAGCGACTCGGCGGTGGACTGCAGGAAGTAGCCGTTGCCGGCGGAGCATTGCGTGTTGAGCTTGAAGTCCTTGACGCGGCCGTCTTTCAAAATAATCAGCTTGATGTCCTGCCCGCCCACATCGACGATCACGTGCGGATCTTCATAGAAGCGCATGGCTGATTCCGTGTGGGCCACGGTCTCCACCAGCGCCACGTCGGCGTGCAGCACTTCTTTCAGGATGTCCTTGGCGTAGCCCGTAGTGCCCACGCCCAGCACTTCAAGCTGCGCGCCTTGCGCTTCCACCTGGCGGCGCAAAGAGACGAACATGTCGATGGTGTCTTGGATCGGATTGCCATTGGAAAGCTGGTACGCCTTGCACAGTACCGCGCCTTCCTGCGAAAGCAGCACGGCCTTGGTGGAGGTGGAGCCTCCATCCACGCCGATGAACCCGCTCACGGTGGAGCCGGGCTCGAAAGTTGCCGGCGTGAAGCGCGGAATCCTGTATTTTTCGCGGAAGCTTTCCAGCTCTTCGCTGGATGCGCTGAGCCCCTGGCTGCCCGATTTTGCCTTCTCCTCAAAGCGGCCGACTTCAATATATTCCTTCAGCTTTTCCGTGCCGCTATAGCGCCCGATCTCCGGTTCTTCCGACTTGCCGAACTCAACCGCCCCGAGCGCGGCAAAGTATTGCGCGTTCTCCGGCACCTTGATCAGTTCTTCCGGCGTTGCTCCCGGAGGCAGCTCGACTTTGCGCTCTTCCCAGGACTTGGGAATGTTGTGCTGCCAGGCTTCGCGCATGCCGCGGATGAACGTGTTCGGCCCGCCCAGGAGCAATACATGCGGGCGCAGCGTGTGGCCGCGCGTCAACACGGTGAGGTTCTGCAGGATGATGGCGTCAAACAGCGAAGCCATCAATTGGTCGGGCGGGATGCCCTGCTTCTGCAGGCCGTTGATATCGGTCTCCGCGAAGACGCCGCACTTGCCCGCCACCGGATGCAGCTTGATGCCGTGGTAACCCTGATCGCCCAGTTGCTCCACGGGAATCTTGAGCTTGGCGTTGATCTTGTCAATCACCGCCCCGGTGCCGCCGGCGCACTTGTCGTTCATGGAGGGAACTTTCTTCTTGCGGCCGGTGCTCTCGTCTTCTTTGAAGACGATGATCTTGGCGTCCTGGCCGCCGAGTTCGATCACCGAATTCACTTCGGGATGAAGCTTTTCCACGGCGAGGGAGACAGCGGTGACTTCCTGCACGAACTTGGCCCCGACCATCTCGGCCAGCGTCCCTCCGCCTGAGCCGGTGACGAAGATACGGCAGTTGCCGGCGTTGATGGGGACTTCAGCTTCCATGCGCTGCAGAAACTCCAGCACTTTTTCCGGCTGCTTGGTTTCGTGCCGCTGGTAGTCCTGCCAGATCATGCGGTCCGATTCCGTCTCCACCACCACGGCTTTCACCGTAGTGGAGCCCACATCCAAACCGACCATGAACTTCAAGTCGAGCGGCCCGCCGCAATCGCAGGCTTCATGCTTCACCTGGTCGAAGACTTTGGGTTTGGGCTTGATCCCGCTGTTGCGCAGCAGATCGTTGACGGTTATGTCCACCTTCACCTTGCCATTGGACCATCCACCAGTCACGGTACTTTCCTCCAGGTACGTGGTTGAGTTTCTTGGAAGCCGGCTTCAGTCATTCCAGTTGGTTACTCCCTGGAAGCCGCGGGCAGCCTGCTGCAGCAGCCACTTGATCACGCGCACGTCGTTGTAGCAGAAGCCCACGATGTGGTTCAGCGTGGAGAAGCAATGCGGCTGGCATGACTTCTTCATCGGGCCGAGCTGCTGTTGGTTGAATTTGTGGTTTTCGATGGTCCCCCAGTCATAATTGGCGGAATACATGGGGAAGCAGGGCGCCAGTGTGCCGTCGGTGCGGATGATGAGCGTGTTCTGCCCGGCGCGGCAGTTCCACTCCTGCAGCTCGCCGCGCATGAAGCGTTTCATCTCCGCGAGGCGCGATGTTGAATTGGTCATTTTGTAGCCCTGGTTCTGTTTGTCGATCAGCCAGTCCAGCAGCTCATCCACTTGCGGCATGTCCTGGGGACGGATGAATGTGGGGTTCTCTTCCAGGTGCTTGAAATGCGGCTGCTCCGTCATGGGCGACTCCACCACGTGGTAGTCGCAGGCAATGCCGTAATCGTGCGCCAGCTCGGTCAACTGGCGGACATCATCAAGATTGTTGCGGCAGATGCAGATGTTGATGAACACGGTGTAGCCGTAGCGGAATTGGCGGGTGGTGAGGTAATCGAAATACTCGCGGATGGGCGCCAGCGCCTTGGCCAGGCCGGGTTTCAGGTGCATGGCATCGATGGCCAGGTTGACCACGGAGACGCCGGCATCGCCGAGCTGGTCGATTACCTTGGGACGCATCAGCCGGCCGTTGGTGGGAAGGTAGATCCAGAAGCCTTTTTTCGCGGCGTAATAGACAACTTTGTGCGCGAAGTCCGGCCGCAGCAGCGGCTCGCCGCCCATCAGGGCCAGCACGCGGCATGTGGTGCCCTCAAGCCAGTCGATGGAGCGGCGCGCGATGTCTTCACTCATTCCTTTCACGCTGTTTTCAAAGGCCCAGCAGTAATAGCAATCCAGGTTGCACTTCCACTCCGTGAACAGGTAGGCGATGATGGGATGGAAATCACCGGGCAGCAGGCGCGACTTGAAATAAGGGAACATCCATCCCTTCATGGCGTGCAGGACCTGCGAGCGGGTCCAGCGGCGGCTGTCGCCATTGCGCGGCATGTAGTCGGAATCCCGGCCTTCCTGCAGCCTGGGCCGGCTGGGGAAGACAGGTTGCGGCAGTTGCTTTGGTTCGCCTACGGGCGGAGGCGGCGCCGCGGGTTTGGCCGCGGGGTCCATCAACAATTCGTGCAGCTCAACATCCAACCGGAACGGAGGTGCGGCAGGTTCCGCCCGTGCGTGTTCTTGAAGAGGCGCCATCAGAAACACAGCTCCTTTTCTTATCTCATGACGTTGGATGCGCTCAGCAGCCCTCCTGCCGTGAGTCAGGCTGCCGCCAGCTCAGGCGCCACTTCCTTTACCCGAGCCAGCCGCACCTTGCCGTTCATAAGATCGTTAACATGGAGCACGAAGTTTGCCGCCACGCCGGTCACGCCCTTGCGCTCCGGCACCGGATAGTAAAGGCGGCGCAGCTGCGGATGATCGGCGACGTAGCTCTTGATGTCATCAAGCCGCTTACCCGTGGATTCCAGGGCCTGCTCGAACTCCAGGCGGGCTTTTACTTTGGCTTCTCCCAGCGCCATTTGCACGCGGCTGTGGGCGTTCACTTCGCCTTCCCCGGAAGTTTCAATGGGCAGGAAGATCATCTCCTTGAAATGGTTAGCCACGGCGGACTGGGCGCCATCGGATTGCGTGGAGGGCATGCAGCCAAAGGGCTTGAGCGCCAGCACCATGTGACAGAGTTTGTTTACCGTGTAGTAAGCATTCTTGCCGACTTCCAGGTGTCCTTCTCCGCCGCGGGCAAACTGGTTATAGAAAGGATGCGCCAGATCGGCCATCTCCTTCTGCGAAACCAGGTGGTGAGCGATCGAACCCAGCGCTTCCACCACGCGGTGATACTGTCGTGAGTAAATCCGCTCGCCCACGCTCCACATGAGCTGCTTGGGCAGGAACTGCCAGTAGTTCAGCGCGCGCTTGTGCAGCTCCCATGCTGCTGGGTTCCTGTAGCGGGCGTTGACGGCACATTTTTCGCGCGCCCGCTCCTTGGCCTGGTACATCATGTACATCACCCAGGTGCCGATGGGCTCCACCAGCACCTGCGCGCCTTCACGCTCCAGGAAGGCAAACATGTTGAAGTTGCCGTCGCCTTCCGTGATCTGCGCCCAGAACTCGCCGATGATCTTGACCACAGGTTTCACGCGCAGGCGATCGATTTCGATCCGGCTGAGCCGGTCATGGCAATCACGCAGAACGTGCTTGTAAGCTTTGCCGTAGAGGTTCTCCCACACCTTGCCCAGCGAGTTGAGCATGATCTCCCACTTGGCGCCCTTGTGCCTGGCGATGCGTTGCGAAAAGAAAGCCGGCAGATCGCGATGGTCTTCAAAAGGAGTACGCGTGCGCAGCGTGTGGCAGAGCGCGTCTACGGACTCGCGGAAAACGCGGTCGGTTTCACCCTTGTTCATCTCGAAGGGGCGGATGCGGTAGATCATCTCGTTCATGATGTCGCCCAGGTTCAGCGCGTTGAACATGCCCATGCCGAAGTCCACGGTGAACTTGAGTCCGGGTTCGCCGGAAGCCGCCTGAATGCCGTCATTCTGCTGGAAGAGAAGCACGCGGAAGCCATCGAACCCGGCATTCTGCAGGGCCAGACGGTACTCGGATTCGTACATGCCGAAGCGGCAAGGACCGCAGGAGCCGGCAGTGAAGAAAACGTGCTTGTCGATGATCTCCTGGCGCGACATGCCGCGGGCTTCCAGCGATTGCAGATACTGCACCAGGTTGCCCACGGTGAAGTAGGTGGGATTGCATTGCCCGTTGTTGCCGTACTCCTTGCCGAGCTGGAACGCGGCGACGTT
>DASVFK010000440.1:0-14137 GCA_036380095.1 Candidatus Angelobacter sp.
CAAAGAACAAGTTGATGTGCCCGGCTGGGGGCCGTGGTCAGAGAAAGAAGGAGTGATTTACGCGCACGCTCCGGCGGAGGCGCTGCAACAGGTGCTGGCCCTGCGGCTGCATCTGGATGATTGCATGGAGGCGAATGGCCCGCTGCGCGTGCTGCCCGGAACGCATGAGCTGGGCGTTCTAAGCGACGAGGAGATTGAGCGCCACGCAACGTATGAAGAGCCGGTGGACTGCCTGATCGCGAAGGGCGGGGTCCTGGCGATGCGCCCGCTGTTGATTCATGCCTCGTCCAAGTCGCGGGTGCAGACACCCAGGCGCATTCTGCACATTGAATACTCCGCCACAAAAGACCTCCCCGGCGGATTGCAGTTGGCGCTGGCCTGAACACTCTGAGAGCTTAAAGGCGGCTTCCCTCAGTTCAAGCGGCTTCAGTCAAGCCCGGAACATCGCGAGCGTTCGGTCCGTATGTATAAGAGGCTAAAACCAGGAGGCCCTTTGAACCCCTTGCAATCGCGCCGAACCACCGCTGTCCTTCTTGCTCTCACTGCTTTTGTGCTTTTGGCGTCCCTTTCGCTTCACGCACAGCAGAAAACTCCGGGCGCGAAGCATCGTCTTGCCCTGGTGGGAGCAAGAATCTATCCCGCGCCGCAAGCGCAGCCGATTTCAGACGGCGTCGTTCTAATCGAGAATGGAAAGATTGTTGCCGTGGGCAAGAAAGGCACGGTGCGGATTCCTGCGGATGCCGAGACACTCGATTGCACGGGACGAACCATCGTGGCGGGTTTCTGGAACAGCCACGTTCATTTCACCGAACCGAAATGGTTGAATGCGGCGGGGCTTCCTGCGGCGCAGCTCACCACGCAGTTCCAGGAGATGCTCACGGGCTATGGGTTCACCTCGGTAGTGGACACGGCTTCGCTGCTACCCAACACGGTGGCCCTGCGCAAGCGCGTGGAATCGGGCGAGGTGGCCGGGCCTCGCATCTTGACGGCGGGCGGCGCCATTTATCCCAAGGACGGTATTCCGTACTACGTGCTCGAGAACATACCTCCGGAAGTAGTCAAGCTGCTGAAGCAAGCGGCCACGCCGGAAGATGCGGTGCGCATCGTGGATGAGCAGGTGGCCCAAGGCGCCGACATTATCAAGCTCTTTGTGGTCTCCTGGGTCAACCGCAACGGAAAACATGTGCCTCTGCCCATGCCGCTGCCCATTGTGCAGGCCGCGGCCGCTGAGGCGCATCGCAAGGGAAAGCTTGTATTCGCGCATCCCTCAACCATCAAGGGCGTTGAACTGGTCCTCGAAGGCCACGTGGACGTGCTGGCCCACACCACCGAAGACCCCGAAAACTGGAGTCCAGAGACGATCCAACGACTGAAAGCCGCGCATGTGTCGCTGATTCCAACACTCACTCTGTTTTGCGACGGACCCGATTTCAACGAAGGCATCCCGCGCGAGGTAAAGAATTATGCCGACGCAGGCGGGGAGATTCTCTTTGGTACGGACGTGGGCTACCTCACCAACTATCCCGAACTGGACAAGGAGTTCGGGTTCCTGGAGCACGCCGGCCTCACGTTTCCGCGGATTCTGGCTGCGCTCACCACGGCTCCGGCTGCGCGGCTGGGTTTTGGCGACAAGACCGGCCGGGTCGCTCGCGGGCAGGATGCTGACCTGGTGGTCTTGCAGGGCGACCCTGCGCAGGATGTGAACGCTTTCTCTCGGGTCAAATTGACTCTGCGCCAGGGGCGCGTGATCTACCAGGCACAAAGTCAGTAGCCGCCTTGGCGATGCGAGGATAGTCGCGCGAATAAGGGCCGATGCTTCGCGGGAAGGATCATTCGCGGCAGCATCGGCCCAAGACAGGTCTCGGCGGGACGGAAACGAAAAAGCTTAAAGTGATTTCAGATATTCAATCAGTTGCTTTTTCTCCTGCTCGCTCAACCCCAGCTTGAAAACAGTATCGTAATGGTTGATCACGTCACCAAGGGTGGCGAAGCGTCCATCATGGTAGAAGCCGCCTTTCTGATGGCTCCACAACCCCGCCAGCGGTGCGGTGCGATACATGTGTGTGGGTGAGCGGTCAGCCTGGAAAGAATCCACACCCACCTCGCTTGGTGCATGCAGGTTGTTTCCCGGTTCAGTAAAGAGCGGCGGAGTGTGGCAGGAGGCGCATTTGGCCTTGGTGTTAAAGACGCCTTTTCCCGCCGCTGCCGCCGCTTTGTCGTAACTTCCCGCAGGCGGCTTGGGGGCGGGAATCGCCAGTTGGTAGAAGTGGAGAGCCGGCAGTTTCGCGGTAAGCCGGTCGGGTGAGCCGCGCATGTTCCACTCGTCCGTGCGGGCGGAAACCGGATATTGAGTTTTGTCGCCGAGCCGCGCGTCAAAGAAGGTCCCGGAGCCGTGCATTTCACTTGCCCCCACGTAGGCGTTCCAGTAGGGCACGGAGCCGAAGCCGGTCCAGGTGTGCAGGTTCACACCGGCTAGTCCGAAAGCAGGGGGAATCAGGGTGCCCGCCTGTTTGCCGTCGGGACGGAAGGCCTTTCCGTCTTTATCGAGTTCAGCGTCGAAGCGGCCCGGCCCCCAACTTGCCAAGACCTTCTTCACCGTGGGCACATCCACCTTGAGCAGATCGGCGATGGGCTGCAGGTTGGGCGCGAGCGAGACGATGGCGCCGACGTTCAAGTCGCGGTTGGCCCAGCCATCCAGCCGTTGCCCGATGCCCGGAGCAAAGGAGTCATTCACCGTGGAGTGGCAGAAAGCGCACTGGATTCCCATGGAAACAAGCTTGCCCTGGGCGTCGAAGATTCCGGTCACGCCCACAACGGCATTGAGCTTAAGCAGGGCGAGGGTAGTTGCAGGATCATCAAGGTTGACTTGACCGGCTTTGATCTGGGCAGCCAAGTCCGCAGGGATGGCGTCAGCATCTACTTTGAGACCGACGCTCAAAGCGGTCTTGGGACTCACGCCCGGACCTACACCACCGTTTTTCTCCCCGGCGATTGCCTGATGCAGCTTCAGCGTGCCGCCCCAGAACGCTTCGTCGCCAAAGGTGTCATAGCGGAAGATCTTTCTTCCTTCGCTCAACATCTGTTGCGCGTTGTTTTGGATGATCTGGTTAAAGCCGGGCGCAGCTTTGGGTTTCTCGGCAGTCTTCTTGGTTTGGGCCTCAATAACGCATGTGGCGGAAACGAAAAGAAACATCAAAAGGGACGCCACGAGGGACTTGCAGCCTTGCATATTTCCTCCTGCGGCAGGTTCCCGGAAGAGCATCCAGTATACAGGCGAACCGGACTATGTATCGTGTTTCGATATATGGGAGACAGGTTTGAATCTTAGGATCTTCTAAGCGAGCTCCCAGCGGGGATGTCCTTGGGAACGAGCGGGGGCGAAACTAATCATGCATGGGGATAAGAACCGGGGTAGGTCTTGCTTCTCTGCACCATTCGCGCTACAGTGAGATTCAGCTCTGCGCGATCCTTCCCGTCCTCATCTAAATTCCTCACATCCAGGAGTGTTCCGGCCAGAATGTTGCAATAGCGGTGCAATGGGCTGGGGATCGAGGACTTTATCCACAAGATATTGTGGGCTTTGCACTTGACCCCCGGTAACTCTCTGGGTACATTAGCTGAAACCGGGTCAGTGTACTCCAGCCGATGGCCCCAGACCGAATGCGCTACCAACCCCGCGCCGAGCCGGGTTACCATTTTGGCCAGTCCTGAAGGAGTTGGACGTTGCTCAAGCTGAAGAAGTTACAAATCCTGGGGTTCAAGTCGTTTTGTGACCGCACGGAGCTGAAGTTTCCGGGCGAAGGGATTGCCACGGTTGTAGGGCCCAACGGTTGCGGAAAGTCCAATATTGCAGACGCCATCTCCTGGGTGCTGGGCGAGCAGTCCGCCAAAAGCCTGCGCGGCGTGCGCATGGAGGACGTGATCTTTGCCGGCACGCGCGAACGCAAGCCCACCGGCATGGCAGAAGTTTCGCTCACGCTGGTTGATCCTCAGGTCTATGAGGGTGCGGTGAGCAGCGAACCGGAGATCGATATCCAGAACGAATTGGGCGAAGACGACTGGGACGAAGCGGGAGATCGCGCCGCCGCCGCCGAAGCCACAGAGGCCGCGATTGCTGAAGTACAGCCTGGACCTCTGGACGATGCAGAGGCCGAAGCAGAAGAACAAAGCGCAGAAGTCCAAAGCGCAGAAATCCAGAGCGGCGACCAGCAAGCGGCGACAACAATAGAAGGCTCTGCAGAGAATCCTTCGCCCGAAGTCGCAAAGGATTCTTCGCCGGAAGTAACTGCAGAGGCGCCTTTAGTCGCAAACGAAGCGCAGGCGCCGGTCAACGATGCTCTGCCGGCAGAAAACGCCCAGGCACAAGAAGCACTGACCATCCAAGCCGGCCAAACTCCGGCCGAACCTAACGCCCAGGCCTCTGTGCTTGCGCCGGATGCCGTGGTGCTCAAAATCCGTCGCCGCAAGTTCAAGCCGATCCAATTGGCCAAAGGCGAGATCGTAGTCACGCGGCGGCTGTTCCGTACCGGCGAAAGCGAATACCTGCTCAACGGCAAGTTATGCCGCCTGCGCGACATCCAGGACATTTTTCTCGGCACCGGGCTGGGACCGGAATCGTACGCCATCATCGAGCAGGGGCGCATCGGGCAGATTCTGAGCAGCAAGCCGCACGATCGCCGCGCCATCATCGAAGAAGCCGCCGGCATCACCAAGTTCAAGACCAAGAAGCGGCTGGCGGAAGCGCGGTTGGAGCAGTCGCGGCTGAATCTGGCCCGCATCAACGACATTTTTGAAGAAGTGACGCGGCAGATGAATTCGCTCAAGCGCCAGGCGGCCAAGGCCGAGCGCTATGCCCGCCTGCGCGACGAGATGCGCGAAAAGCTCAAAGTGGTGCTGGCGAGCAAGTTCGCTCAGATGGCGCGCGATGAGGCCGCGCTGCACGGCTCGCTGGAAGCCGTTGGCGAGGAGATCCGTGGGCGTGCCGAGACGGTCAATGCGCGCGAAGCCGAACACTCCGAGCGCACGCAGCGCGGTTACGCCATTGAGAGCGAGCTCACGCGCAACGTCCAGGCCGCGAACGCACTGGCGCTGGAAACAGAACGGGCCACAGGACGCCGCGCCTCCAACCAGGAGCGGTGCGCAGAGCTGGAAGCGCGCACGGCGGCGGCGGAAGCCGAACTGGAACGTGCGCAGATGCACCTGATCTCGCTGGTGGCCGAACTGGACGAGAACCGCCAGTTCGCCGAATCAGCGGCCGCGGAAGTTGCCGCGGCACAGCACGAATGGCAGATGCGCCAGGAAGAAGCCCACGCAGCCGGCGTCTCTCTGGCGGACATGGAGCGCCAGCAGGAAGCGCGGCGGCAACAAGTGCTGGAAGTGATGTCTTCGGCTTCTCAGGCGCGCAACCAGATCACCCAGACAGAAGAGAGCATGGCGGCTCTCGACCGCGAAACGCAGCGGTTAGAGCGCGAGATGGCAGCGGCACAGGTGGATATAGACGCTTTCGGCGGCAAGCGCGGCCAATTTGCCTTTGAGTTTGAGTCCATCACCCAGACCGTGACCGCCCTCACTTCGCGCATCGACGAGACCCGCGCGCAGATTGAAAGCCGCCGCAATGAAGAAGAAGAATCCAAGCGGCATCTCGACGCGCTACGCGGCGAGCACGCCACGGCCATGGGCAAAAGATCTTCGCTGGAAGCGGTGATCAACGAGCACGGCTATTCCACGGAGTCGGTCAAGCGACTATTCCAGTCAGGCGCCGTGGGCAACGGCTTTACTCCGGCGGGCGTGCTGGCGGACTTCCTGGAAGTGGAAACGCGCTTTGAGAGCGTGGTGGAAGAGTTTCTGCGCGACGAGTTGAACTTTGTTGTGGTCAAGTCCTGGGACGCCGCCAACGAAGGCATGCGGCTTTTGCAGACGGACGTGGACGGACGCGCCACCTTCCTGGTCCACCCGGAAGACTCGCAGGCGAAGTTCTCTTTCTCGGTTTCAGACGCCGCGCCGCCCACGTTGAGGCCGGAAGAGCTGATTCCGCTCAAAAATTGCATCCGCGTGCTCAACGGCTTCGGGCGGTCGCTGGAAGTGGTGCTGCCCAAGCTGCGCGACGGCTACATTACTCCTGACGCGATCATCGCGCGCAACCTGGCGCTCGAAAACCCTGACGCCTATTTTCTCTCCTCGACCGGCGAGTGTTTCCACAACGTGACAGTCACTGGCGGCAAGCAGCGCAAAGAAGGCCCCCTATCACTTAAGCGCGAGCTGCGCGAAGTGGTGAAGTCCTGCGGCGAACTGGAAGCCGCCATCCAGAACGAGCAGAACAAAGTCCAGACGCTGGAGCGCGACCTCAAGGAGCTCACCAAGCTGCTGGGAAACCTTGAAGAAGAGCGGCGGGAAGCGGAGAAGCAGGCGCTAAGCTCCGGACACGCTCTCAAGCAGATGGAGACAGAGCTGGCGCGGACGGAGCAACGGCTGAATACCTACCGCCTGGAGTTCGAGCGCACGCGTTCCGAACGCAGCCACAAAGAAACCGTGCTGGCGGAGAAGCGTGAAGCCGCGGAGTCGCTGGAACACAAGCGCCAGGGGATTGAAGACGAAATCAAGTCAGTGCAGGAGCAGCTCGCGCAATTGAAGATTGGGCGTGACGCGGCGGCACAAACGGCGGCGGACGCGGCGGCTCGGCTGGCCGGACTGGAAGAGCGGCGCAGGGCGGCAGCCTCGGCGCTGGAACGGATCGATTCGCTGGCCACGGAATCGGCGCGGCAAGTGGAAGCCCTGCAGTCGCAGATCAGCTCCGCGGCGGCGGAAAAGCAACAGCGCGAAGCCGAAAACTTGCAGATCGCCGCGCGGCTGGAAGCTCTGGCTCTGGAGAAGCAAGCGGCGGAAGCCACCCGTGTGCAGTTGCAACACGAATCCGATGTGGTGCGGGCGCGGATTTCTGAGGTGGAACAGGAACTGAAAGCGGCCCGCGCGGAGCTGGATGCCGCGCGCGAGCGCAAAGCCGAATTGGGCCAGCAACTGGCCAAGCTCCAATCCGATCTGGCGCACATGGGCGAGATGTGCCTGAACGAACTGAACACGCCCGCCGAGGACCTGCGCGCGAATTCTGAAATTCCGCTCGTGGAAGGTGAGCAGCTGGCAACGGAAGAGACCTCCTACCGCGAGATGCGTACCCGCCTGGAGAACATGGGCCCGGTGAACATGATGGCCCTGGAGGAATACAAAGAGACAGCGCAGCGCCACGAATTCCTGGAGACGCAGCGCAAGGACCTGCTGGAGTCGATCGAAAACACGCAGGCGACGATCAAGGAGATCGACGAGTTCTCGCGGCAGAAATTCCAGGAGGCTTTCGAGCGCATCAACGAAAACTTTCAGTTCACCTTCCGCAAGCTCTTTGGCGGCGGGCAAGCCTTCATGCGCCTTACAGACGAACTGAACACAGCGGAAAGCGGTATCGATGTGGTGGCCTCGCCTCCGGGCAAGAAGCTGCAGAACGTGCTGCTGCTCTCCGGCGGCGAGAAAGCGCTCACCGCGCTGGCGCTGCTGGTGGGCATTTTCCAGTATCAGCCCAGCCCGTTCTGCATCCTGGACGAAGTGGATGCGCCGCTCGATGAAGCCAACATCGGCCGCTTCACCGGGCTGGTGCAGGAGATGGCCGTGCAGACGCAGTTCATCATCATCACTCACAGCAAGAAGACGATGTCCATCTCACCGGTGATGTACGGCGTGACCATGCAGGAGCCCGGCGTCTCCAAAGTTGTTTCCGTAAGGTTCGGCCACGAAGACAAACAGCGCGCCTCGGCGTAAAAAACTTTTTGCGCTAAGGGTTAATTTTCCAGTCACTCCTACTACAAAAGTTTTCAGAAATCAATGCCGTGGAATCCGCGATTGACGCGAGTTTCACGGCAAAGGTTTTTGTGAGCAAAATGACTTTAGAATAGATGGTGCAGGCAGGCGGTTAACTGTTTCTCAACCGGGTTGACAAAACCCTCTCGACAGCTAAAATAACGCCCGCCCTTCGGAACTCTCTCATGAGCCCTACAACATTAAATCGCATTCTTCTACAAACTGATTTTCCGGACCTCAAACTGCATGCGCGGGGCAAGGTGCGGGACCTCTACAGTCTGGATGGGCAGCTTTTGTTTGTCGCCACGGACCGGATTTCGGCCTTCGATTACGTTTTAGCAACCGGGATCCCGGAAAAGGGCAGGGTGCTCACGCAGCTCTCGCTGTTCTGGTTTGATTTCCTGAAAGACACGGTCAAGAACCATCTGATCACGGCCAAGGTGGAGGAATATCCGGCGCCGCTCAGGAAATATTCCGAGCAGTTACGCGGGCGTTCCATGCTGGTGAAGCGGGCCAAGATGGTGGACATCGAATGCGTGGCGCGCGGCTATCTTTCCGGCTCGGGGTGGAAGGAGTATCAGCAGACCGGCGCTGTGTGCGGTATCAAGCTGCCGGCAGGACTGCGCGAGTCAGACAAGCTGCCGGAGCCAATCTTTACTCCGGCCACCAAGGCGCTCAGCGGGCACGACGAGAACATCTCTTTCGAAGAGATGTGCAAAACCACGGGGCGCGAACTGGCAGAGCAGCTCCGCGATCTGACGATCGGCATTTACAAGAAGGCGGCGGACTACGCGGCCGGCCGCGGAATCATCATCGCGGACACGAAGTTTGAGTTCGGTCACACCGAGCAGGGACTGTTGCTGGCCGACGAAGTGCTGACGCCCGATTCCTCCCGCTTCTGGCCGGCGGACAAGTATCAGCCGGGCCGGGCGCAGGAATCGTTTGACAAGCAGTTTGTGCGCGACTACCTGGAATCGGTCAAGTGGAACAAGCAGCCTCCCGCGCCGGCGTTGCCGGACGAGGTGGCGCTGAAGTCGAGCGAAAAGTACATACAGGCGTACAAGGTTCTGGCGGGACGCGAACTGCCCGTGGGATGATCGGCCGGTGGGAGCGATGAACGCCCTCGACTGGCTGATCGTGCTGATCATGTTTTTGTCAGTCCTGCTGGCGGCGGGGCAAGGATTTTTCTTTGAAGTGATTTCGCTGGCCGGCGCGATCGTGGGTTACCTGCTGGCAGCGTGGAATTACGGGCGCATGGCGCCCTGGTTTTTGCAGTATGTGAAGCAACAGGCGATTGCCGATCTTGCCGGTTTCCTGACCATCTTTATTTCGGTGGTCCTGCTGGCAGGGGCCATTGCCCGGATCGTGCGATGGACCGTCCGCGAAGTGGGACTGCGGTGGGTGGACCGCGCTCTGGGTGCGGCATTCGGCTTGGTGCGCGGTTTTGTGGTGGTGACTGCGGGGCTGCTGGCGCTTACGGCGTTTGCTCCCGATTCGCAAGAACTGGCGCGGTCACAACTGGCAGCTTATTTCAACGTGGCAGGCTCGGGAGCAAGCTGGCTTGCTCCTTCTGAAATACGCCGCAAGTTCCACGACGGCATGGACAGGCTGCGCGCAAAACCGGGACCGGCATTAACAGACAAATGAGCTGACCAAAATTCTGAGCGGCGCAACGCGAAAGCGAGGAAATCGTGAAGGACCAACTCGAAGCACTTGTGGCACAGATGTACTCGAGCGGCATTCTCTACTCTGAAGCAGTGCGCGAGTTTAAAAAGCGATTCATCATGAACGTGCTGCAGCAAAACAAGGGGAACCAGTGCAAAGCGGCGCGCGAGTTGGGAATGCATCGCAACACGCTGAGCCGCACCATCACGGAGCTCAAGCTTGACGTGCGCCAGTTCCGCGAGGGCGGACGGCGCCCAGTGCGCAGTGAAAAGCCGTTGACGCTGGAGAAGAAGGCCGCACGCTGACTTTCCGGCAGCCCGCCCGGGGAATCCTGAATCCAAACTGAGGATGCCTGTTCTGGCTTCACATTCGCGGGAGCAGTTCGTGTCCGTGCACGCCGTGCCTCACTGGCGCGCGGCAGACGTTTACGTCTTTGATATTGACGGCACGCTGCTCAACAGCCGGGACGCCGTCCACTATTTCGCTTGCCGCCACGCCATGCGCGAAGTCCTGGGCCTGGACGCGACCATTGACCATGTTCCCGTTCACGGCAACACTGATCCTGGAATCTTGCGCGCCGTGCTCAAGAATCAAGGCATGGCAGAAGCGGCGATTGATGCCTGCCTGCCGCAACTCTTCACCGGCATGTGCGCGGAAGTGGAGCGCAACCGCGACCAGTTGCGGCCAGAGCTGTGCCCCGCGATCCCGCATTTGCTGGAGCACTTGAGCGGGCAGCGCAAACTGCTGGGCGTGGCCTCAGGCAACCTGGAGCCCATCGGCTGGCTCAAGCTGGAGAGCGCGGGGCTGAGGCGGATGTTTTCCTTCGGCTCGTTCGCCCATCCGCGGGAGCGGCGCAGTGATATCTTCCTCCACGGCGTGGAGCAGGCGCGCAACGTCGCGGGCGCCGCGGCTCAGGTCTGCTTTGTGGGCGATACGCCCGCAGACATTGCCGCAGCCCGTGAAGCAGGAGTCCCTATCATCGCCCTGGCAACCGGAGTCTATGGTTTTCAATCACTTGTGGAGTTGGAACCGGACGCTTGCTTTGCTTCCGCAGCCGGCCTGCTGGCGGCCTGGGAGGAGGAACTTAGGTAACTGCTGCAAGGATTCGGCCCGTGAGCCGTTCCTATCAAGGTAGAATGATGTTTCCCATGAAGTGGCGCCTTCCTACCCTTGTACTCCTGCTTACCCTTGGCGGATTTGCCTCCGGCCAGCAGCCGCAGTCCGCTGTGTCAAAACAGGACCGGAAAGCGGCGGAAAAAGAGTTCAAGCAGGCCATGGAATATAAGAAGGCCGGCAACCTGCAGGATGCGCTGATGTCGGCCTCGCAGGCCGCGCTTCTGGATCCGCTCAATCCGGAATACGCGATGACCCGCGAGTTGCTGAAGCAACAGATGGCCAAACAGCACCTGGACCAGGGAAACCGGCTGGCCGAGAAAGGCAACAACCAGGCGGCGGCCCAGGAGTTTCGCGAGGCCCTGGCGATTGACCCCGCGAATCCTTATCTTCAGCAGAGACTGCACGACGTGGGGCCGCCGGACAACCCGCACAAACAGCATGTGCTGGAACTGCTGGCCTCCGTGGACGAAATCACCCTGCGCCCCTCGCGCGGCACTAAAAGCTTTCACCTGCAGGGTGACACACGGATGGTCTATCAGCAGATAGGGCAGGCGTTCGGCATTTACATGCAGTTCGACCAGAACCTGAGCAGCCGGCCCGCTAGATTTGATCTGGACAACGTTGATTTTTACGTCGCCACTTCCATCGCGGCAAAAATGTTCAAGACTTTCTGGGCGCCAATTACGAGCGACCAAGCCATTGTTGCCAATGACACGCAGGAAAACCGCCGTAACTACGAGCGCATGAGCGTGCGGACGTTTTATGTCAACAATATCGGAGCAGCCACAGAGCTGAATGACATTGTGAACCTGATGCGCGTGGTCTTTGAGATGCGGTTCGTGAACGCGGAGCCCTCCAAGAACACCATCACCGTGCGGGCGCCGCGGCAACAGGTGGATGCTGTGGCAGCCCTGCTGGACAACCTGATGGACGCGAAGCCGGAATTGATGCTGGATGTCCGGGCCATTGAATTCGATGCCGACAAGGCTCGCCGGTACGGACTGAATCTTCCCACCAGCTTCACCATCTTCAACATTCCATCGGAAATCCGGCGCGTGCTGGGGAAAGACGCGCAGGCGGTCATCGATCAACTCAATCAGACAGGAACGATCGATCCCAGCACCATTCCGCCTGCCGACTTGCAGAACCTCCTGAATTCACCGCTGGTGCAGCCGTTTATCGTTTTCGGGGGCGGCAACACTCTCACCGGGATCACGATTTCTCCCATCAGCGGAACGCTGGCGTTCAACAAGTCCTATTCCGCCAGCATGGAGCACGTAACTTTGCGGGCCATTGACGGCGAAGCAGCGATCTTCCGCAACGGCACCAAGCAACCCATTCCTAACAGTTTCTTCACCACCATCGCCAGCAGCAATGCCGGACAGGCCGTTGTTGGCAACGTTCCGCAGTTCACGTTTGTCGACCTGGGGCTGACGCTGAAAACCACACCGCACTATCTTTCCGGCGGCCTGGTCAAGCTCGATCTGGAGTTGGAAGTCAGCGCCCTGGGCGCCGCCAGCCTCAACGGTATTCCCGACATTACGACTCGCTCTTTCAAGGGAAACATCACGGTCCGCGAAGGCGAGCCCTCCGTGGTGGCCGGCGTGCTCACGGACCAGGAAAATCGCTCTACCAGCGGCTATCCCGGAATCGGCCAGGTACCCGGGGCAAGCTCGGTGCTGAACCTGAATTCCAGTGACCGTCCGCATAATGAACTCATGATTGTGCTCACCCCGTACGTGGTGCGGCGGCCATTCCACAACAAAGGCAGAGACGCAATCTGGAATACCAGCCAGTAGTCCTACTTTCCGGCGTGATCAATCTCAAATTGCACCAGGGTCCTCAGCTGGTCGTAGGGGATGTTAGCGATCCTGGATACGCGGCGCCCGTTGATGAAGACCGTTGGGGTCTCGTTTACCTCCAGCGCCTGACCGAGCTGCAAGGATTTGTTGATCCGCGCTTCCGTACCCGGCGCGGCGGCACAGGCTGAAAGCTTTGCCGCATCCAGGCCCGTGACCGTGGCCAACTGTTGCAGTTTGTCGTCTGCGGTAGCCAGCGCGATGCCGCCCTGGTTCTCAAAGATGCTGTCAATGTATTTCCAGAAGGTTTCTTTGCTCTGCTGGCCCGCGCAATCCGCATATTCGGCTGCCTTCATGGCCCAGGGATGCAGGCTGGCCGGCAAGGGAAACTGCTGGAAGGTATAGCGCACCTGGGGAAAATCAACGGCCAGCTTTTCCAGGATAGGCTGGGCTGCTTTGCAGTGGGGGCACTCGAGATCGCTGAACTCCACAATCTCGATGGCCGGCTTTTGCGGGCCCCGGCTTGGGCCATCGGCGGCAGCGAGCTTTTCGCGCGCCGGCGCAAACGGATTCGGGCCAAAGGGAATCATTTCGCCGACGATCGCATTTTGCGTGTCAACAGACACAAAGAGGTGGAGCGGCGGCTGCTTGTTGATGGAGACCAGAACTTCTGCGATGCCTGCAACAGACGAAGGATGTATATCGAGAATGTTCCACGTCACTCCGGGGTCATAGCCGAAATTGCGCTGCATGGCCGCATCAATCTGCTCCTTGCTTGGCAGCAGCACGGGCGCGGGCGCCGGCGCCGGTTTTGCGGTTGCTGGGCCGGGCTTGGCCGCGGGAGCGCCGTGCGCGGCCTGTGCGGGCTTTGCCGGAGCGGCTTGCGCCGCCGCAGCGATGGTCATCAATAAAGAAACAAATATGGCTTTTTTCATAGAAACCCTGATTCAACACCTTGTTATGGATTACTTTCCAGCGTGCTCGATCTCATACTGCACGATTGCCTTCACCTTTTCATAGGGAACAACGCCAACACCTTCCAACATGCGTCCATTCACAAAGATGGTGGGCGTACCCATGACGCCGAGCGAGTCGCCCAACTCCATGGACTTCTTCACTCGGGCCTCGGTGGCGGGAGTTGCTGCGCAAGCGGAGAGATTCTCCCCTTCCAGGCCGGCGGCCTTGGCCAGTTCCTTGAGTTTTTCATCGGCGATTGCCAGCGCGATTCCACCCTGGTTCTCATAGATTTGGCCGATGAATTTCCATGCCGCATCATTGTTCATGCGTCCGGCACAGTCGGCATAGTGGGCCGCTTTCGCCGCCCAAGGATGCGAAGCCAGAGGATACTGCTGGAAAATAATCTTCATCTGGGGAAAATCAGCAGCCAGCTTTTCCAGGACGGGGTGCGCCTGTTTACAGTGCGGGCATTGCAGGTCGCTGAACTCCACCAAGGTTACGGCCGGCTTGGCAGGACCATGGGCCACTCCGTCGGCCGCCATCAATTTCTTGCGCGGGATCGCATAGAGGTCGGGACCAAAGGGCATCAGGTCGCCGCTGAAGGCGTGATGGCCGTCCGCAGTGATGAAGAGGTGCTGGAACTCATTGTTCACGTTTAACAGCACTTCCGTCATTCCCGGCACCGGCGCTTTGCGGACCACGAAAACCTTCCATTGAATGGAAGGATCATAGCCGTACATGCGCTTCAGCACGTTTTC
>DASVFK010000441.1:0-7777 GCA_036380095.1 Candidatus Angelobacter sp.
CTGCCGCTTGAACATTGAACGAAAACACCAAATCCGTGGAACAATAGTCCCGTGGACTTCCAGCTTCTGCTCATCCAGCTTCTGATCAAATTGGGCGTGGCCACGGCCGTTGCCAGCGCGCTCGGCCGCGCGCGCGAGTTCAAGAAGCTGTTGTTCGCGCATCGCCGTACGGTGCGGCAAAACCTCCTGTTTGTTCTGTTTACCTGCTTTCCATTCGCGCTGGGCGTTTACATTCGTGCGAGCGTCAAGACCTTTCCCGCCGCGGACATGGGTTTTGAAGCTTCCATCCTCATGGGCGTGATCGGGGGACGCGTGGCAGGCACTCTCGCCGGCGCCCTGACCGCGCTTCCTGCTCTCTTTTACGGCGAGTTCCTTACTCTGCCCGTCAACATGCTGTCAGGCTTGCTGGCCGGCTCGCTGCGCCATTTCTGCCGCAATGAAGTGGAAATCTGGACCTTCTCGCCCTTCATCGACATGAGCGTCTACCGCTGGGTCAAGCGCAACCTGCGCCACCCCCGTATTGACTGGCAGACCGCATTCTTCCTGATCATCATTGCCCTGGAAGCGGCGCGGCTTGAACTCTCCTATGTTGCTCCCAAGCGGCTCTGGGCCCTCTATCTTCCCACGCCCTGGTCGCTGGTGTTTGTTTTTGCTGTGGTTGTAGCCACCATCTCCATTCCCATCAAGATCTGGAACCTGACCCGCATTGAGATGAAACTGGAAGAACAGGAGCGCCTGCTTCTGGAAGCGCGCCTGGACGCTCTGCAGAGCCAGATCAACCCGCATTTCCTGTTCAATACGCTCAACTCGGTTTCCTCGCTGGTCCGCTTTGATCCCGACCGCGCGCGCGAACTGATTCTGAAGCTCTCCAAAATCCTGCGCCGCCTGCTGGGCAAGCACGGTGAGTTCGTGCAGTTGCGCGAAGAAATCGAGTTCATTGACGACTACCTGGATATTGAAGTCGTGCGCTTTGGCCGCGACAAGCTGCGCATTTACAAGCACCTGGACCCGGACACGCTCGACGTGGTGGTGCCGTCCATTCTTCTGCAGCCGCTGATCGAAAACAGCATCAAGCATGGGCTGGCGCCCAAGGTGGATGGCGGCAGCATCACCATTCGCAGCCGCTTGAACGAGGGAAAGCTTGTGATTCAGGTGGAAGACGATGGTGTGGGCATGAGCGCTCCGCCGGCCGTCGCCGCCCACACTATGAGTTCCGGCCATGGCATCGGCATGGTCAACGTGGCGGAACGCCTCCACGTGCTCTTCGGCGACGAAGGCAAGCTGATCGTGCAGAGCCGCGACGGTCAGGGGACGCTGGTTGTACTTGAGTTCCCCGTGCTGCAACAGGAACTCATGGACCAGATCTACGCCGCCCGCTCCAGCACCCGCCTGTAGAACGCTTCGTATTCGGGGATGATCCTGGTGGAGCAGAACTTTGCCTGCGCTTCCCAGCGCGCCAGCATACCCATCTCGCGCAGGCGTTTTTCGTCGGAGAGGATATCGATCGCGCAGCGCGCCATCGTCTCCACGTCTCCCACTGGGGCCAGGAAGCCGCTGCGTCCGTGTTCGATCACTTCAGGCACGCCGCCCACGCGTGTGGCCACCGCGGGCACTTCGCACGCCATACCCTCCAGCGCCGCCAGCCCGAACGATTCCATTTCGCTCGGCACCAGCATAAGGTCAGCCACGGAAAGCTTCTCGTTCACGCGGTCCACCTTGCCCAGGAATTCCACTTTCTTGCGCAGGCCCTTCTGGCTGACCAGCCATTCCGCGCGCGAGCGCTCGGGCCCGTCGCCCATCAGCAGCAGGCGCGAAGGCACTTCTTTTTGCACGCGATCGAAAATTTCAATCACGTCGCCCAGTCGCTTCACCGGGCGGAAATTGGAAACGTGCACCAGGATGCGCTCGTCTTTGTCCGCGAATTCGCCTCGTTTCTCCGCCGCCTTGGGGTCGCGGCGGTAAACGTCGCAGTTGACGAAGTTGTAGATCACCTCAATTGGATTGCGGACGTCAAACTCCTGCAACGTGCGCTGCTTGAGCCAGTTGGAAATGGCGGTCACGCCGTCGCTCTGTTCAATGGAGTATCGGGTCACGGGAAGATACGAGCGGTCTGCGCCCACGATCGTTATATCGGTACCGTGCAGCGTGGTCACAAACGGCAGGCGGCGCGCCTTGCCGTTGGTCTGGGCCGCCAGCATCTGCCGCGCCAGCAGTGCGCTCACCGAATGCGGGATGGCATAGTGCACATGCAGGAGGTCCAGATCGTAGATTTCGGCCACTTCCGCCATGCGCGTGGCCAGCGCCAGGTCATACGGTGGGTATTCGAAAAGCGGATACTGCGAGACCGTGACCTCATGGAAAAAAATCTGTGGATGCGGGGTGTTCAGCCGGATAGGTTGCTGGTAAGCGATGAAGTGCACCTCATGCCCGCGCTCCGCCAGCTCAATGCCCAGCTCCGTGCCGACTACACCGCTGCCACCATAAGTGGGGTAACAAGTGATCCCGATCTTCAAACAGTTCCCTCTCGTGGATGGATTCGATTCACGGGGACACGTCCGGATTCACAAATCTTCAGCATTCGCTAACCATCCTTGCGCTAGAGCTCAGCATACGAAATCAGCTCGATCCCTTGCCGCGAGATTAAACTCCTGGTCTCCTCTGACGTAAGCGCAGCGAGTTCAGTCTCGCGCGATTGAGTAAGCCGCGTGCCCGCCGCGTGCAGGTCGGCATCGGAGTACCCGGGATGGCACACCAGCTCCCACGTTCCTTCCGGCAGCGCCTCAAGAATCGCCGAGAGCGCTTTCTGGTCAAGCTTGCCGGTGAAGGCAATACCCACGGTCCCGTCGGTCGTCTTCATGCCTTCTTCGCGGACCGCTCGCTGAAACGCCGCGGCAAACATCTGGAAACCAGCTACCCCGGCAGCCCGGAGCCACATTCCCGGCAAGCTCATCACCAAGCGGCCCGGCCAGCTCTGCATCGGCTCAAAAGGATTCCTGACGGCGCGAACACCGCAACCTTTGGCCGCGCGCAACACCGGGCGCAACACGTGGGGAAAGATGTGCGTGTGCTTGTGGCTGTCAACATGCGTGAGGGTGATGCCGCTGCCCTGGATCTTGCGAATCTGCGCTTCCACTTCCCGCTGGATCTCGTCCACGCGGATTTGCTTGCGCACCGCCGCGCTCGCAAACTTCTTCAGGCTGCTGCGAAAGCTCGGTGTTTCCTTGATGGAATAAGGAAGGGTGAGTGAAGGAAGGTCGCGCGCCACCGGTTCGCCGTCAATCAGAACCACGTGGCATCCGGTCTTGAGTTGAGCTACGCTCTTGGCAACATTCACCGCTTCGGGAAAAGCGCGCGCATTGGCCATGATGGTGGCTGAGGTAATGGCCCCCGCGCGTCCCGCCTCGGCTATGGCCCGGTTGACTCCGGAGGTAAGTCCGAAATCGTCTGCATTGATGATGAGGCGGCGCACGGAAAGAGTCTAGCAAAGCCTGCCCCTGCGGCTCAGTTCTCGCGAGTGAAAATCCCGAACGAACTGAGCCATCCCATCCGGATTACGGGCCCAATGCGATCCACGTGGGAGCAGCCCCCAGCGGCACGGTGGCGCTGACAGTGTTGCTTGTTCCATCGATCACGGTCATGTCGTTGCTGAAAGAATTGGCCACGTAGATCTTGTTCGCGATTGCATCCACGACCAGCATGCCCGGGCCTGCGCCCGCCGCGACCGTCGTACTGGCGGTGTTGGTCGCTCCATCGATCACAGACACGCTGTTGCCGCTAAGGTTAGCAACATAGACCTTGTTGGTGGTGGCGTTTACCGCAAGAGCCATGGGAGAAGCCCCCACCGCAATGGTGGCGCTGACAGTATTTGTGGCGCCGTCAATCACAGTCACGTTGTTGTTATTTGCGTTAGCAACGTAGATCTTATTGGTCGTGGTGTTCACGGCCAGAAATTCCGGGTTGGTTCCCACCGGCACGGTGGCGCTGACGGTGTTGGTGGCTCCGTCGATCACCGTCACGCTGTTGCCGGCAGTGCCAATGTTAGCGACGTAGATTTTATTGGTTGTGGTGTTCACGGCTAACGAGAGCGGGCTGGCTCCCACCGCCACGGTGGCGCTGACGGCGTTGGTGGCTCCGTCAATCACGGTGACGCTGTTGTTGAGTTCGTTGACGGCATAGACCCGGTTGGTGGCCGCGTTCACAGCCACAGTGAAGGGGCCAGGAGTCCCCACTGTTGCCGCCACCGTGTTTGTCGCTCCATCGATCACTGTCACGTTGGCGCTGGTTGGGTTGGCGACATAAATCTTGTTCGTGGCAGCGTTCACGGCCACAGAGTTGGGATTCGCTCCAACTGCCACGGTCGCGCTCGCCGCGTTGGTCGCCCCATCGATCACGGATACGTTGTTGCTTAACAGGTTGGCGACGTAGATCTTGTTGGTTGTGGCATTTACGGCCAAAACTCTCGGGCTGGTGCCCGCCGGCACGGTGGCTACAGCCTTGGTCGCCGCATCGATCACCTTTACGCTGTTGCCAGTGTTGCCGACATAGATCTTGCTGAAAGAAGACTGAGTGACCGGTGGCTGCTGGACGTTTGCGCTCTTACTGCCGCCGCAACCCGCCAGCATAGCCAGGGCAAGCGCCCCAATAAAGTTGATGTATGTGTGATTCAGTTTGGTTTTGCGGGCCATATGTGAGGCCTCCCTATCACATAAGGCGAAAATCGCAGCCAGAAGCACTCAAGGAGGAGCTTTTTTTTGCGTGGGAGAACGTCGCAGGTTGAGACGAGGGCCTGTAATTGGTAAAGCGCTGATTGCCCTGCCTACTAAGACTTTCTCTGCTAAGGCGAGCTCACGGTGATGGGGAGTAATTCGATCTGATTCTGACCTTAGAGCAAACTGCTCACAGTTCGACTTCTCAAGCCTGGTGCTGCAAATGCGGCAGGATTGACTTGGATCTCTCACGCGCTCTTCGCCGCCGGCGCCGGCTCTTGCTCTTCCAGGAAGGTTTTGATTTTCTCCAGCAGCGCCGGGAAGAGATCTTCTTTGGGCAAGCAGGCGACCACGTCTTTCCCGCCTTCCACGGGCCCGTACCCAGTCACGATGATCACCGGAACCTCGGGATGTTTTTCGTGCACTTTGCGGGCCAGTTCCAGTCCGTTCATCCCATCCATGCGGTAATCGGTAACCAGGATATCGAACTCTTCTTCATCGAACTTGCGCAGGGCGTCCGCGCCGCTGTACGCGCTCACCGCCCGATATCCCTGCATCTCCAGTATTTCGCAGCTCAGCCGGGCCAATACTTCATGGTCGTCTACGAACAGGATGGCTCTCATGCGCTCCTCCTGAAGACAAGTTTGCGTTGTTCACACTGATGGGCCGTGAGCGGAGACAAAGCGGCCTCGTTTTTTGGTTTCAAAATCAACCGGAAAAGATGCCCGAGAGCGCTGCTTTATTGTTTCTGGCTGGGCCCGGCTCCCGGGGGTGAATCGCCGTGCGGTAACACTCTACTCCCCTTCGGGCGGAAGGTACAGCACGGGGATGTTGCTTTTCTTTATCAGTTCATTGAACGCCGGCACGTCCGTGGCCATGATCTGTTTCCAGGCCACAAGCTGCTGGTCAAGTTGGCCGCGCAGCATCTTAAACACTTCGTATTGCTGCTGTGTAGGCGCGCCATCCCCGGCCTGGACGATGGCGCTGAAGGTATCGAACTGCTCATTGAGCATGTTGGGGAAAGCCAGGTTCGCCTCTGATCCCTTCATGTTTACCTGGATGAGCTGCTCTTCCACCGGGGCCATCTTCTTGTCCAGGGCGTCCGCCTGCTCCACCAGAGCCTTGAGGCTGGCATCGTTTTCAAAGCGCGCATGCAGTGACTTCAATTCCGCCCGCATGGTGCGAATCTGGTTTACCGCCTTGTGCAGATCGTTGTTCGCATTATTCACCTGCTGGGCCAGGTCGAACTGTTTTTGCAGTTGCTCCGGCGTCACATTCTTCACCCGCGGATCCATCACCAGTTCCATCGGCTGTGTCTGGCTCTGGCCGCCCGCAGTGAGCTTAACCGTGTATTGCCCGGGCAGGGCAATGGGACCTTGCGGCCCCTGGCCGGAGTAAAACGCTCCTGGAATCTTCGCCGGCATCTCCCAGCGCAAATTCCAGGCATAGCGATTCATACCTGCAGCGGCCGGTATTGTGGTCACTTCCTTCACCTGGTCAGGCCACTCCGGCGGCTGTTCAGCCTCTCTTTTCTCCTTGCTGGACAAACTGCGTACCGGCTTCCCTCCGGCGTCCAAGATCTCAAGTTTTACTTCATCTTTCGGCGCTACCTTAAAGTAATAGTCGATGATCGCCCCCAGCGGTGGATCGTCGCCGACGGGCCCGCGGCGGTCAATGTCGGTAGTCAAGTGCAGGCGCAGCGCAGTCTGCGGCTTGTACAGAATCATGTCCGCTGCGGCGGAGCCCGGCTCAATCTGGCGCAGAGGCGTAATGTCGTCCAGCACCCAGAACGATCGCCCATGAGTCGCCACGACCAGGTCATCATCGTGGATGGTGAGATCGTGAATCGGGACGGTCGGCAGGTTGAGCTTGAGCGGCTGCCAATGGCCACCGTCATCCAGAGAAAAGTAAACTCCTGTTTCCGTTCCGGCAAAGAGCATCCCTTTGCGTTTGGAATCTTCGCGCACCGAGCGCACATAAGCGCCCTCAGGGATACCGTTTGCAATCATGATCCAGGTCTTGCCGGAATCGCGTGTGCGGAAAATCATGGGACGAAAATCATCGAACTTGTGCCGGTCCACCGCAATGTATGCCGTACCTGCGTCAAAGTGTGAAGGCTCGATGATGCTGATCATGCCTTCCTGCATGTCCTTGGGCGTGACGTTTGTCCAGTGCTGGCCGCCATCGGTCGTCAGGTGCAGCAACCCGTCGTCCGTTCCGGCCCAGATCATGTCTTTCTTCACCGGCGACTCCGCCACCGCGAAGATCGTGTCGTAATACTCCACGCTGGTGATGTCCAGCGTGATCGGTCCTCCGGAGGGCTTTTGTTTGGCTTTGTCGTTGCGAGTCAGGTCAGGGCTGATGGCGGTCCAGCTTTGGCCCTGGTTCGTGGTCTTGAACACCATTTCCCCCGCCGTGTACATGGTCTCAGGATCGTGTGGCGAAATCAGCAGCGGTGAAGTCCAGTTAAAGCGGTGCAACAGCTTCTCCGCACCGTTGCCGGAGACGTCCAGCGGCCACACGGAGATGTCAATCAGTTGCTCCGTCCGTTTATCAAAGCGCGACGTAAATGCTTCCGCGTTGGCAAACGTTATGTTTGCATCCGGCGGGTATGGCGCGATGTAGCCGCTCTCGCCGCCTCCCACGGGGTACCAGTCCTGCCGCCCGATCACACCGTCGTCATCGTAGCTTTTGATCGCGACCGTCGAGTTGTCCTGCTGGGCGCCGTAGATGTAATAAGGCCAGCGATTGTCTGTGATCACGTGGTAAAACTGCGCGGTCGGCTGGTTATACTGCGTGCTCCAGGTGGTTCCGCCGTCCACTGAGACGGTTGCGCCGCCGTCATTGCCGTTGATCATGCGCTTGGGCTCGTCCGGATCAATCCACAATCCGTGATGATCGCCGTGCGGCGCCGGCAACAGGGTAAAGCTCTTGCCTGCGTCGGTGGAGCGAAACATGCCTGTGTTCAGCACGTAGAGCGTGTCCACGGACTTCGGGTCGGCGAAGATGTGGGTGAAATACCAGGCGCGCTGGCGCAGACGGCCGTCATCATTCACGCGGGTCCAGCTCTC
>DASVFK010000442.1:0-4337 GCA_036380095.1 Candidatus Angelobacter sp.
GGGCGTTTTCCATCAACGATAAAGGCGAGATCGTGGCCTTCGGACTGCGCAGTCCCAACGTGAGCCGCCATCAGGAAGCGCATATGGATAGCCATGTGCACTCCGGACCAACCAGGGTCTTCCTGCTGACGCCACAGTAGACCTGGCTCGAGCAACTTTGTGGATTTACTCAGCCCGTAACGCTTCCACAGGATCTACGCTTGCTGCGCGTCGCGAAGGCAGGTAGCTGGCCAGCAGCGCGGTTGCGAGCAGACCAATGGAGACAGCGAGGTAGGTAACGGCATCCACCGGGCGCACGCGAAACAGCAGTGACGCCATCAAACGGCTCAACACCACGGCTGCCACCAGACCGCAGGCCACGCCGATGCCCGTGAGCAAAAGGCCATGGCGCAGGAACATTCCCGTCAGTTCCTGGCGCTGCGCTCCCAGGGCCATGCGAATACCGATCTCCCGCGTGCGCTGGGAAACTGTGTAGGCGATCACGCCATAGATGCCAACCGTCCCCAGCAGCAGCGCCATTGCGCCGGCTACGGCCAGCATCAGCAGAGTGAAGGAAGTCCGCGCCATGGAGGTGCGGTAGTAGTAATCCGCGGTGTGGACGTCATAGAGAGGAAGGTTTGGGTCCACGGACCACACAGCCTGGCGAACTTCTTTCATCAGGCTCTCAGTATCGGCACGCGAAGTGCGCAGCGCAAATGAAAGATCACGCATGGCCCGAAGGTTCTCGCCTTCAAACTTGCTCATCAGGATAGGCCAATACGCGGTCTTGGCGGCTTCCTTGTTTACGCCGTCGTCATATACGTCGGTAACTACTCCAATGATCTCACGCCAGTCGTCCGTGGTGCCCACGCGCACACGCTTGCCCAGAGCGGCCGCCGGGCTCTGCCAGAGTTCTCGAGCCATGTTCTCTGAAATCAGGACCACGGGAGTTTTGTTGTAAACGTCAGTCCAGGTGAGATCGCGGCCGGCCACCAGCGGAGTTCCCATGGCGGCAAAGAAGCCGGGAGAGATCCACTTGAACCGCCGTATGGGCGCAAGCTCGCCGGGACGGTAGCTGTGATCCTCGGCAAAGACCGGATCGAAGCTGCTGTTGCCGTCCATGGGGATGCTGGTGGAGAGGCCCACGGACTTGACGCCGGGAATGGCTTCCACTTTGTGAAGAAGCTCCTCGAAGGTGCGGGCCACGCGCTCATCTTCCGCCACATCGGCTTTGGGAATGGAGAGGGCAAAGCCCTGGATCTCCGCCGGGCCTGTAAATCCCGGCTGGACCCTGGTCAACGCCACGAACGTGCGTGCCATGAGCCCGGAGCAGACCAGCAACACCAGAGCCAAGGCCACCTGCACCACCACCAGCGCGCTGCGTGCGCGATGCTGTTCGCGGCTTTGGCTGAGCCCGCGCGCGCCTTCACGCAGGCCGGTGCTCAGCCTTCCACCGGCGTACTTGAAAATAGGAATGCAACCGAAGAGCAGGCTGGCCAGCAGCGCGAGTGCCAGCGCAAATAGAAGAACGTTGGCATCAATGCCGATCTCATGAATGCGCGGCAGACCTCGCGGCGCCAACGCCACCACCACGCGCAGGGCGCCATAGGCAAGGCCGAGTCCCAGAACGCTTCCCAGCAGACCCAGGACCATGCTCTCCACCAGCAGCTCGAATGCGATCCGGCTCCAGCGCGCGCCCAGGGCAGCGCGTATTGCCAGTTCCTGGCGCCGGCCTTCCACCCTTACCAGCACCAGGTTGGCCACGTTGGCGCAGGCGATCAGCAGCACCAGACCGATCGATCCCATCAGCACCCAGAGCAGGTTGCCTACATCGCCCACTACTTTGTCTTTCAGAGGTTTGATGTTGGGACCGATCTTGGCATCTTCAAACATCTTCACGCTGAATCCAGGAGGCGCAGGAAAACTCCGGTTGACGATGGGCAGCATGCGGGCCACGTCTGTGACGGCTTGGTCGAGGGTTACCCCTGGCTTGAGCCTGGCGATAGCGGTATAGCTGAAATTGCCAAGAAACGTTTTGTTGCGATCAAACTGAAAAGGCAAGATCAGCGCTGGATCGTCCTGGTCCATGAACCTGAAGTTTTGGGCCGTGACCCCGATCATCAGGCGAGGTTTGCCATCCACCTTGATGGTTTGGCCTTCCACGCTGCGATCGCCGCCAAACTTGCGCTTCCAATAGCCGTAGGTCAACATCACGGTGTCCGGGCTTCCCGGCGTATCATCCTGGCGCGTAAAGGAGCGCCCTAGAATGGGGGATGCGCCGAGAATCGGAAGGATGCCGTCCGTGACGCGCTGGGCCCGCACCTGTTCCGGTTCTCCCACGCCGGTCACACTGGCGGTATCGCCGGTGATCAGGCCAATATCCTGGAACGTCTGGTTTTGCTCGCGATAGATGAAGTATGAGGAAGGAGACGCCGGAAGTTCCTTGATGTTAACGCCCGGAGCTGCGTGCGCCACACTCACCAACTTGCCTGCACGAGGATAAGGAAGAGGCTTGAGGAGAATGCCTTCAAGGACGCTGAAGACTACTGTATTAGCGCCCACTCCAGCGGCCAGCGTGATCAACGTAACAACGGTGAACATTGGCGCGCGGCCCAGCCGGCGCAGGACTTGCTTTAGCTCACTTTGCAACATTCCCATTGCTTTTGGTCCCGGCAGAAGCTGTGTTGGAGAGAATACTCCCTAATGGGACTCCTCAAACAGTCATACGTGAGCGGAGGGGAAAAAGTTGCCAGGAATGTTGCCCTTCCGGTGTATTGTTGCTCTGCGGCGCCACAGTGGGGAATCGCTGCCGGCGCCCGCCCGGGACAATCGGAAAGGATGAAATTGCTGAAGCACACATTCGCACTTTTAATGGCCGTTTCCATGGTTTTTCAGGCAGCGGGCTATACGCAAACGCCGTCTCCCGCAGGAGATTGGAAGACCGTGTCCTCTCGCACACCGGGCGAGGTGCTCGCCGTGCAGATGAAAGATGGGAAAAAGCTGAGCGGGCCGCTGAAATCCGCATCGGAAAGTACGTTGCTCCTGGAGCGAAAAGGCAAGATTGTAGAGGTCCAACGGGCGGAAGTAGTCTCGGTGGCTGTGGTGGGGGCCAGGAAGTCGGCAGCGCGGCCGGCGCTGATCGGGGCCGCTATTGGCGGTGGTGCAGGAGCTGCCATCGGTGCGGCTGCCACACGTCCCAAGCAGGGCGACATCATCAACGTTCAGGCTGCAGGCGCGGTGGTGTTCGGTACGATCGGCTTGGTTGGCGGCGGAGTGATTGGTTATCTATCGGGTCGCAACCGCCATAACGAAACCCTTATCTACAACGCTCCACCGCTGAGCAGTTCCAAGTAGAATCGAGCATGTGGCCGAGCGGGAGATCGTTTCAGGAGTCGGCAGCAAAGCTTGGCCTATGTCCTTAAGCTGCGCCCGCCTAAAGATTTTGTTTGAATTTGAGTTGCGCAAAACTGCGCTTCGCCCTATCCTGTCTGGAAGCTGGTTCATGTTCTGCTCAGGTCATTATCTTCGCTCCTCGTTGCTGGGGCTGGCGTTGCTGCTCGCCGGGCTGGCGAACTTTGTCTCGATGTCGTATGACGCCGACGAGCAGGACAGTGTTCCCCCTGTCACGGTGGAATTGAAGTTCATGGTTCGGGCTTCAGCCCGCACTCTTGGCTCTCAAATCGGATCTCAGGCAGTGCCTCACCACAACCTCCGTTCGGCACGCAGCCGAATGCCGCTTGTTGCTTTGTTCAGAGGTCCGCGGCTGAACTCCGATTTGTCCAAGTTGTCTTCGCAGCATCTCTCGCCTCTCCTTTGCTAGCCGCAGCCGCCAAGCGCCAGTAGTTCACGCAAATCCGCTGTCACCAGTGCCAGTGCACAGCTTTCGCTGAAGGACAAATCTCTCCGTTTCGGGCGCGGTGAGCACCCACTGAATCCCGGAGGATGTTTGTTGCGATAGGCAAGGTCCTGCAGAGTCGCCTCAAGGCATATCGAATGTGGCCTTGTCAGGACGTGGTGTTTCTGCGGCACACAGCGTGAATGAAATCTCGATTTTGCCTCGCTGGTAGTTTCTCGGCGGGGGGCCGGGCTTGGGGCGCCCGGCTTTTTTTGCAATACAGAATAGCGTTTTCAAAAAATTAGCTTTTCTAACCTTTCCTTAAGCCGTTTCTAATTCCACACATTTTTAATGATGCGGGTGGCGTCTTGCACAAATGCAGGGGGCTCAACCGGATCAGAGATGTTCTTCATCGTTCACAAGTGGTTTCGCAGAAGCACGCTGGCACTTATATTGTTCCTTGCCGCCAGCGCTAACTGCTTTTGCATCTCCTACGATGCTGACGACGATGACGACGTTCCAC
>DASVFK010000443.1:0-12204 GCA_036380095.1 Candidatus Angelobacter sp.
CTCCAGGATCTGACCGCGCAACCGTTTGCGGGTCTCGACTTGCGGCGAAGGCGCCGTCATGCGTGTGCTCCATCCTGGCGGTCCAGAGACCCGATGCGCTGCTGCAGGTCCTCAAACCGCGTGAGAATCTTTTCTGTCTGCGTGGCGATGTGTCCCATCAGCACGCGCTGCTCATACGCTTCGTTACTGTCGCGCGCGGCGATTTGTCGTACCGCATCGGCCAGCTCCTGCTGCGCCGCCGCGGACTTGCTCAAGCCGTCCGTCATGCTGCGCGACGCGCGATCAATCATGGCCAGCATCACCAGCGCCAGGAAGCTGAGCGGACCCCAGCCCTTGAGGGTCTCGATCACGCTGTGCGGATCACGCTCAGCGACCATCAGCGCGACCGTGGCGCCCACGCCCACACCGCCGCCGATCAGCCAGTGCGGCAATTTGCTTGCGATCCCGGCCGGAAAAGTCATCAGCGTTGCGCCTCCTTGGCCGGCACAATCGCGGAAACCACTTGCGGCGCGATCTCCTTGGCCACGGCTGCGGCCAGCTGCTTCACATCCACCGGCTTGTGTTGTGCGGCGGCGAGCGCCTGAGCATCGCGCACGTTGTTGAGCGCAACCAGGATTGAGTCCGCCGCGCGCTGCCACTTCGCGCCCAGGCCGGCCACTCCGCCGGCGGCGCACAGCACGGCCGATGCGGTGGCTCCATCCAGCGCGCCGGCAAAGTAACCAGCGCATCCGATCACCGCCAGCGCTGCGGCGCAGATGTAAGTCTTCTTGCCTTGGAGCCATGCGCGTAGTTGAGACATAGTTTGTTAACTCCTTGCCTTTGGCTTTTTAGCTCTTGGCTTTTGGCTCTTGGCTTTTAGCTCTTGGCCTTTAGCTCTTGGCTTTTAGCTCTTGGCTCTTAGCCTTGGGTCTTAGCGCTTAGCCTTTAGCCTTTAGGTCCAGTTCATGGCCAACAGCCAACCGCCAACAGCCAAGAGCCAAGAGCCAACAGCCAACAGCCAACAGCCAAGAGCCAATAGCCAACAGCCAACAGCCGCTCCTCATCTACATTCCCGCCGCGCTCATCGCCCGCTCTCGTTCAGCCCGGCCCAATCCCATGGCAACCATCTGCTGCTCGGCCTGCCCGCGATCGAGGAACGGTGTGATTTCCGCAGGCGTGGCCCGTCCGGCGATCACCGGCATGGCCTTAAGCTGCGCCTTGCTCGCTTTCTGTTCAAGAATCCCCAGCACAACGTGCGCGCTAGTGGCCGCCAGGCTCAAGATCGCCATCGCTTTGGCCTGCGACTGCGTGTTGGTCACCCTGGCCCCGGCCAACACCCGCGCATCCAGGCCGGCTGCCAGTGCGTCCACGCCATTCAGGATGTTCTGGTATTTGTCGCCGCTGGGCTTCGCCAGGTATGCGTCGCAAAGCTTGATCAGGTTTTCCAGGTTGGGTGCGGCCAGCGCCAGATACTCCTGGACCTCCTTGGCGATCTCCGGGTTCACCTGCTGAAGTTCGGGCACAAGGTCCTGCGCCGCGGCCACATAGGTCCGGCCGACCTTGAGTCCTGCCTCCACTTTCTGCACCACTTCCGGCAGCGTCCCGCAGCCGCTGATGAACATGGGAATGATTGCGATCGAGAGCGCCAGGCACAACGCAAGCGATCTTTGAGCAAGCGATCGCGCGGCGCGCTGGCTGGTTAAAGATGAATGAGTCATGCTTTCCTCCTTGGCATCGCAGCCAATACAAAAATCCTCACCACGGAGACACAGAGGCACGGAGAGATGAATTTCATCGGCTGCCTCCCCGCTGGCTGAGTGCTGATTGCTGAGTGCTGACTGCTTCGTTCTGGCTGACTGTTGCTTGCTGACTGCTGAGTGCTATTCCCGGCGGCGTCGCGGCCGCGCGCTTGAGCCAGCCTTCGAGATACTTTTTGTTTTCAGGTTTCTTCGCAGCCAGCTCGTTGTAGAAGATCTTTGAAAGATTTGAGAGTGTTTCCATCAGCGCGGCGGCGGGGCAGGCATTGAGCGCGCCCAGAGTGCGGCTGCCGGTCTTGCCGTCAATGGGCGGGGCCAGGCTCGCACCCAGGAGCAGTCCGTTGGCCGCGCGCTGCGCCAGGATCGTGGCTGGGTTGCGCCCCATGTTCACGCCCATGTCGAAGATCTTTGAGGCCACTGCCTGGCTGAGCAGCTCGCCCAGCCGCATCGGGCCCCAATACTCGGCGCGATAAATGATCTCCGCCTGCGCCAGCGCGTCCGCGGCCGGCATGGTGAAGAAATCTTTGTGCAGTGAAGGATGAAACTTTTCCGCGATCCCAAAGCGCGTGCGCCCGCCGGAATCCACCGTCACCTTGCCCATCTTCTCGGCGTGCGCCGGATCGTGCCCCAGCAGCCACGCATGCGCGTGAGCGTCCTCGTGCGACATGAGGTAATCGAAGGCAGGAGTGAAATCAGACACGGGTCGCTGCGCTCCCATCGCCGTGATCGCCCCGCCCCAGCAAGCCAAAACCGGGCTTGCCGGGGGCCCCGGAATCGCACGTAATCGCCGTGATCGGGCCATTAACAATGAGCGGATGGCAATTAGCAACTCGCCAAGGCTGATGCGAAGCCGGCCCTTGTGCGGCTAATTGCCAATTGCTATTTGCTAATTGCTTCTTCATTCGCGCCCCTGTGACGAAAACTGTCCGTTAAGGCGCCCGGCGGCGAAGAGGGTCTCGTGCCCTAGGAAGGAAGGAGACTGAGGGTTGACCTGAAGTCGCCTCTTCGCCGCCCGGCTGTAACGGGCTTTCTCGTCACGGCTGACACTAAACGGAACTAATCAGAATCCGAGCGCGGTCCGGCCAGGAAAGTCGCTTTTGGCAGTGTGGATGGTTTGGGTAGTTTGGGGGACGGGATGGCTGGCATGCTGAGCGAACTGGGCGACTGACGCAGCGAAGAAGCAGGAGTCGAAGCTTCCCTGGCGAGCGAGCGCGACCATGCGGGGCACGCCGGCACGCGCGGTTTTCGCGTGCTGGGGCAGGGATTCAGGGCATTTCAACGAGTGACCGTCCCGGAAACAGCATCTTCCAGCCCGAAGACTCGGCTAGGTCCTGCCAGCGAGGGCTTACTTTCTCGTCCTGCGCCTCGGGATGACCCGCCGCGCTCACGGGTGCCACGGCTCCAGCTCTTGATAGGAGCCTGTCTGCATTCCGGAATTCCGCATATAAGGGGAGCGAGCCATTTGCGCGCGTTCACTATCAATGATGGACTTTTCAATCGCTGGATCAACCAGTGACACACGGAGCTTTTCAACCGGCAGCTGCTCGAAAGTAGTCCCCTGTTCACGAAACCAGGCGGTGATGCCGACCTTGAAATGATACTTGGCGCCTGTTTCCTTGCTCACCAGGGCTTGCGCTATGACTTGGTTCTCGGGGGTTGGGTTCTTGGGTTCAACAATGACAGTCGTGTTCACGGAGCGGTTGATGCCGGTGAGCAAGCAGCTCGCGGCGCAGAGGTCCGCGGCCTCAGTAATAGCGCCCAGGCCTTTGCGGAGGGTCAGGCGTTTATCGAATTCAAAATCAATCGCCGCCACTCGCAGCTGCGGATGCAGATGAGATTCTGATTCATCCAGACGATACCCGATGATGATCTGGACTTCGCCGGCATCGCTCTGGCGCGAATAAACATCGTCGAGAACGCCATAGATGCGGGCCGCGGCATCGTGCTCACCCGGAGTGAAGAATTTCTGGGCCCGCGCCGCGAAGTACATGGTTGGGGCGCCCAGGCTCTTATGGACCTCCTGGTCGGTTTCCCACAGCCGGATGGTTGAAACAGCTTTGGCTGGTTGCGCACTTTCCTTGGCCGGCGCGGATTGCGGCTGCTGCAGCACGAACACCAGTGCGAGGATTGGCACGATCACGGTTCTTTTCTCCTCCCTTGCGTTATTTCAATAGTGATAGGCGCGGTGAAACCGTTTCACTCATGCGTCCAAGGTATAACCCAAATCTTCCAAACTGTATGCTGTTGTCTCTCCTCATGGCCTATTCTTTCTTCAGAGCAGACAGATCCTAGTACGTTGTCTGGAAAGTGACGAAAGGAGGATACTACATGAGCAAGGCTGTCTTCTACCTATTGCTGAGCTTTACCTTGCTGACAGGTGTCGCCGGCGGGCCCACACCCTGGTGCCCGAATGGCCCCTGCCAGTCTGGTAGTGCCAGCACTCGATAAGAAGTACATCGCGCCGAGCGAATTCTGACTTTTCATCCCCGGCAAGGGCCGCGGCTTTACTGCGCGGCCCTCACTAGTTCATACAGTTCCCGATCGCTGGCCAGCAGCAACTGGCCGGCGGAAGCCGTGAGCATCTCATAGCGCTGAAGCAAGTCGCCGCCCATGGCCTCGCGCAGATCGTACAGGCTCGGGCTCGGCAACATCGTCCAGAGATGCACCAGTGTAAGCCGCCACAGCAGCACCTTGGCCAGCACCAGCAAAGCCGCGCGCTCCACCTCCGCTGCTGAGCGAATCACCGCCAGCACCATATGGTTGCCGTCATCGAAGTCGCCGCGGTTTTTTTGCGCGAGCTGCTTGTATTCTTCATTGCCCCACTTCAGGAAGATGCGGGCATTGTGCGCGATGCGTCGGATCTGCTCCCGGGCAGCCAGGATCCGCCCGCGCTGCGCGCGGCGAAACGCACGCGCCGACATCTGCCGCCGCAGCTTCGCTTCCTCCGCGGGATCCAGCAACTCCTCCAGCAGTTGCAGGTCAACGCGGCGCAGGAAGAGTGGCAACTCCCTGGTGCACCAGAGTCCGGTAATGCGATCGATCAAAGCATAAAGAAGAGTGCAACCGCCAATGAGAAGCGGGACCAACACGAACGTTCTATTCATATGTTCCCTTTACTTTCACGCCACAGCATGGACCCGGGCTTCCAACGGCTGATCTTGGCGGCCAGTGCTGTCGCGACAGTCGCTTCTCCACATACCTGTGGCCCTTCGGCGTCGACTGCCTTGCTGTCGTCCCTCACGCCGGCTTCCCCGGAGCCAACTAGGCATGGAGACTGGGAACATCGTCCTGCGAGCTAACACAACACCACAGCGCAGTAAAACATGAACTAGAAACTATAAAGTATATAGTCCATGATACTTATGAATGGACTGCGTCCGCTGCAAAAGGTGATCTAAGTATATACCTGCGGTCACAGTCTGTCGCCAATAGGAGTCAACCATGCTTTTGTCGCCCGCCGGGCGCTGGATACGCCGTAGCCACAACCCAGCCGTTCCGGATCACCTTCACCTTCCCGCTTTTTTCAGCACTGCCTCATACTGGGCAAGGTCTTCGAGCGCGAGCGCCGGTTCCAGGGCTGCTTCGGCTGCGCCGGCGGGCTGGTGGAATGCTGATTTCGCCCAGATCAAAAGAGCGCAGGAGTATGCGATCGAAGGCGCCCAGGTAATCAGGTTCTTGAATTGCGTTCCGTATTCAGAACGAAACACCACCGCCGCAAGCATGCCGAAACTATTCACGGCAAAGCCCAGCATGACTTCATGGTTGGAGTTGGAGTAGGAAAGCTTTAGTATGCGTCGCAGAGCGATATAGGCAAGGAAGCTGGCAGCGATCAGGTTTTGCGCGGCAATTTCCACGCCCACGATCAGTGGCGCCCAGGGACCTGCGGCGGCGGGCGGCCGCAACCAGGCTTTGCCTGCCGCATGCAGAATCACCAGAGCAGGCGCGAGCGGCGCCAGATAACGAAACCAACGCACCTGAAAGAGCCCGCGGAAAGCCAAAAAGAAGCTGTGCGCAACCGCTGCCAGGGCCAGCGCCACGTCGAAGGCTTCAGTGATCCAATAGACTTTCCAGTAGAGCGGCCAATGCGCCAGGCTGGCCAGGCGCGCGGCCGTGGCCAGCGCTGAGTACGCAACGTAGGTAACAAACAGAGGCAGCCGGCGATAGACGCGGCGCCACAGGAGCAAGGCTGCAACCACCACCGCAGCGCCGAGCTGAAACACCACCACAGCCTGTTGCACCTGCTCTTGCTCCTTACAGGGTGTTTACGTCGGCATTCCAATCCACCACAGGACCTTGCCCACGATCTGCCAGGAAGCCTCTCCGTCTTCGCTGCCCTCTCGCGTGAGGATCACCGGCTGATGGCGCTTGCTCGTGTGTTGCGGCACCAGCATCCAATCGCGGCCCACGCGGCGCAGCCACTTGACCGTGACCCCGCCTTCGGGATCGCGCGCCGCGACCATCTGTCCGTGAAGGTGCGCGTGGTCCTGCTGTGCCGTATCCACGGCCACGATGTACCCTTCCTCCAGGATCGGACTCATGGAGTCGCCGGCGATGCGAAAGCAGATAATCTTGTCCGGGTGCGGGCAGAGCGAGGCAGGCAGCGGCAAGATTTCATCGAACTCCCCTTCCTGCATCTGCCGCGGCGTGCCCGCCGCGGCGGCATCTTTTAGAAGTGGAATCTGTACGGCTTCGCTTACTAATGCGCCCTTGCCGGCGCGACGGGTCCCAACTACTGGTTTCTTCATCGAACTCAACATCTGACTAATCCCTTTCACTTGCATCGCGCCCGAGGTTTCGGTTGCGCGCTTCAAGAGGAAAGGAATTGTACTCGACTTGGGCCAGGTTGAAGCCATGCGAAAGTAATGTTCCGGTTTGGGCTCGCTCTTTCCTTGCAGCCAGAGCCACACTGAGGGCTGGGTGACATTGAGTTTCGCGGCAAAAGCGCGTTGAGAAAGATTCTGTTCTTTCAGCAGCTTAGCGATGTGTGCGGCCCAATCGGGTAATGCGGGCACTTCCCTCTCCTCTTTTGACCTAATTTTTCCCTTGACAGCCGATAGGTGCACTTGTTACAAGTGCACTTATTATAAGTGTACTTATATATTAGCACGCTTATAGGGCCACCGCGTGGCCTGCCTCAATATGGCCCCTAAAGATAACACGCTCGGCAGCACGGCCTGCAACCTGGCACACGAGCCACTCAGCCCTGTCGCAAACGTTGAGCACGATTTCGAACTCCCCGGCGGGCACAACGACGATGCACTCACGCGCGGCCTGCTTGCCGACGCGATCAAGCACTCCGGCAAGAGCAGGGAACAGATCGCTGGCTGCATGAGCTTTCTTCTCGCGACCACAGTCACCGCGGAGACGCTCAACAACTTCTCCGTCGAAGGCCGGCCGGCCCACGGATTTCCTCTTGCCTGGACGCGCGCCTTCTGCACCGTCACCGGCGACTGGCGACTGATTCAACATCTGGCCGAGCAAGCCGGCTTCCTGCTGCTGGCCAACGGCGATGCCGATCTCGTGAGCCTGGGCGAACTCGTGGTGCAGCAGGAAAGGGCGCGCCGTGAAGTGGAGCGGCACGCGAACAATATTATCGCGCGGAGGGACGAGTGACCATTCGACAATCCGCATTCAGCATTCCGCAATCGGGCCATCGCATCATCGCGCCATCGCTTGCGAATTGTTCAGGCATCGGGCGCCGCGCTCTCAGTCCCCTGGAAACGGGACCGCGCCACACAAAAGCGCACATGCCAACCAGCAGTCCGCTGGACCGCGCGGTCTTCGGCATCGATCTCCTGGCTTCAAACCCAGCGAGGGGGGATGCGGAGTGCGGCGCCGGATGTCTGAACGTCACCACATGGCTGCTGCGAGTGAAACGAATGGAGGGAAAAATGAAACATTCAGCAGTCACCCCAGATCGGTTCATCGGTCCATCGGACCATCGCGACATGCGCGGATTCTCCCAATTAAAGCTGAACCGATGTCCCGATCTCCCGATGGCCCGATTCTTCCTACGCGCTTTTTTTTCCTTCGCGGTCATCTACTTCGCCGCCCACGTCGTCGCCGCGTGGATGCGGGGAAGCTTCGGAGGGTTGCGATGAAACACACATCGGCTTTCAGTTGTGACGTGTGCGGCCGCGCCAAAGGCGCCGTGAATCACTGGTGGATGATCTCGCCGGCGCGCGCCGCGGAGGTGGAGCAGTTGGTGATTTCCTCCTGGAATGACGAACTCGCTTCGGACTCCGAGGTCCGGCACTCCTGCGGGAACGGCTGCACGCAAAAGATGGTGGAACGCTGGCTGGCAACGGGCAGCGTGGAAGCGCCGCGGGGTGCAGCGGGAGAAACGGCGAGAGGAAGCAGCGAGCAATTAGCAGTTGGCAATTAGCCAGAGGGTCCGCACCGGCTTTAGCTGGGCTAATTGCTAGTTGCCAATTGCTAAGTGCTGCTGTTGCTGGAAGCAAGGAGCTAGGAGCTATTCATGAAATCCACCTTCATCGCCACCCAACGCACGCACGCGCTGCTGTGCGAGCTGTTGGGCGATTACATTGCTCAGCGCGACACGCGGCCGCGCCTGGCGGCGCTCAAAGAGGAGCTGGGAGCGGCCGAGTATACGAATTTCCAGGGCGATCTGCGCGCGCTCATGTTCAAGCGCAACGCCGCTGCGGCCGTGAAGATCGTGATCGCGGAATCAGTGAAGCGGAGGGAGAAGGCTCAGTTCAACCGCCAGGGAGAGGTGAATGTGCAAGTCCCTGGGAGAGCGAGTGGAAGCGTGAGAGCACAGCAATTAGCAATTGGCCTTCAGCCCAGCTTAAGCCTGCGTAGACCTTTGCGCGGCTGAATACTGAATGCTGACTGCTGAATGCTGACTGCTCAAAGCCCGGAGGCGAGATAAGGCCCCATGAGGAAACGACCTTGATCGAGAAAAACAACATCCCGAACAAAAGCGAAATTGACGCCTTGGCCCAGCTCTATCTTGATGCCGATTCGGCCGTGGAACAGGCCAAAGAGACGCGGCGCATCTTCGCCGACCAGCTTGCGGAGATGATCGCCGCCCACGGCTTTCTGCCCAGGCGCGCCACCAAGTCGCGCCGCATTGAGGGCGAAGAGTTCCAGGCCACGCTCATCAGGAGCCAGAGCCTGGACGTGAACGGCACCGAGGTTCTGCGTCTACGCATGTTTCTCACCGGCACGGGCTGGGGCGGCTGGTTCCGCAAGCTGTTCAAACGCGAGCCGGTCTATGTGCTCCGCGAAGGCGCGCAGGAGCTGGTGGCCAGGCTGCTGGCCAAGGGCGCCCCGTCGGATCTGCACGTCCTTTTCAGCAACACATTGACCATCCGCGACAACTCTGCGTCCCTGAAAGTGGAGCCGCTGAAAGACCCACGGCAAGCCGGGGCAGGCGAGAAAGTCGCAAGGAAGAAGGAGGCGAAGGCGTCGTGAGCAGGCGGGCGGTTGTTTCTGAAATCCCGAACGCCGCGCCTTTTTCTTTTACGGCGGAGGGATCCCTATCGCCTTCCACACATCTTGCCTCTAGTTCATTTCAGAGCAATGGGGGTTCCTCAAGTGCGAAAACCACCAACGCGTCTTTGAGGATTTCACAAAAAAGCATCGCTCAACCCGGAACCTTGGAGGCAGACGATGGACCTCTGGCTAATGGCTAATTGCCAAGTGCTAATTGCCGGTTCTCGCAACCTGATCGAAGCCGCCATTGTAGGCGCCATCCTCGCGGTGCTTGCCTTCCGCGCCGGCGAAGCCGTTTACCTCCACGCCTGGCGCCGGCTGCGCGCTCGCCAGGAAGCACGCGCTTTCGCGCTGGCGCGCCGGGCCAGGGAAGCGCGTATCGCCGGCGTGATGGCCCAGGCGCGCGAGGTCTTTCCTCTCGGCCCATTTGTGGAGCAGGTTGAGGCCTGCGGTGAATTGCGCCAGATCGCCATGCGCACCACGACTGCGCTGGTGGCGCAAGACCCGCGACGCAATCTGCAGTGGGCCACAGCCTGCTACGTGACCGACGAGCGCGGCAACACCTATGAGGTGGCCGATGCGTAGGGTTGTTTCTGAAATCCCGACCCTGAGCTTGGCGAAGGGGAGGGATCCCTATCATCTTCCACGTTCCCTTTTAGCCTATTTCAGAGGAATAGCGGTGCCTCAGGCGCGAAAAGCAACAGCGTGCCTTTCGGGATTTCAGAAAAAGCAAAGTCGGCGGTCAGAGGTCGGACACAAATGATCCCCACTAAATCCACGCCAAAGTCGGAGTCAGCCCAGGTGACGTCCACTAAACCCATGCGCAAGCCGGTACAGACAAGGCTCTTCGAGGCACGCACGCTCTCCGTGGTCCATGTGGCGGAGCGGTTGCGGACCAGCCGCAACACGGTCATCCGCCTGCTGGAGTCGGGTGAGCTGCGTGGCTATCGCATGACGCCGCAGGGATGGTGGCGCGTGGTGGAACAATCAGTGGCTGAGTATGAGAAAAAACTGCGCCAGGAGTATGCGCCGGAAGATGAGGAGAATGGAGAGAGATGAGGAGAAAGCGCGTCCACCCTCAACCCTCTGTCATCCTGAGCGCAGCCCGCGCGAGTGAAGCGAGCAAGGGCGGAGTCGAAGGATCCCGAGGGACTGTCCTCGGCCATGCGGATTCAGGGAGTTTCAACGATCAAGCCTGTGCTACGAGGTCTCTCGTTGAAATGCCCTAAAGCCGCATGGTTGTGCGCGCTCACTCAGGATGCTTCGACTCCTGCTCCCTCGCTGCGCTCAGTCGCAGTTCGCTCAGCATGACAGCCTGCTAAAGACCCAGTTCCTCTCCATGCCCTCAACCCCTTTGCCACCCTGAGCGGAGCTTGCGTGACCCTGAGCCTGCAAAGGGGAGCAAAGGCGCAGTCGGCTCGTGCGGAGTTCGCCCAGCATGACAGCCTCCTTGCAAACCCAGCTGCCGATTGCACGAGTTCCTCGGCGTAGGTTATAAACGTAGTGCTACGATTCGTGTCCCCGTGGTTGCGCTATGTTGCACAGTGTTACTCCCTTCTTTATTGTCGACGACCTGGTCGCCACGATTGCCTTCTATCAGTCCAAGCTGGGGTTCGACGTTCGTTACAAGGGAGGGAGCGAGGGAAACGGAAATGATTATTGGGCCTTCATGGGACGCGACCAAGTCATGCTCAACTTCAAGGAGATCACGCCCCAGGTCCATCCCCAGCCCAATCGTACGCGCCACGAATGGGCCCGCTGGGACGCCTACATCTACACGGATGATCCCGACTCACTGTACACGGAATTCGTAGGCCGGGCGGTTCCCATGCATCGCGAACTGGCCAATACCAGCGATGGACTCAGGGCCTTCGAGATCGCCGATAACAGCGGATATGTGCTGTGTTTTGGGCGTCCCATTGAGAAGTAGCTCGCTTCCATGCTCAGGAGCCCAAACTGCCTTGGTCAGCGCAAAGCCCAGGCTGCCCAGCCGCACTGGTCGCCTCATATTTCATTGGTCGGTCTTGCGTTCGCTTGCTTTCTTTTGCTGATATTCGCGGCTCCATTGGTCCATTAAGGCCTGGTCGACAAACGTGAGCGAGACGGCCTTTTCTCCATTGGAGTATTGGACCTTTGCTTTTCCATTGGTCCAGCTGCACAGCTTGGTGCTGGTGGTGCAGCCGTTGTCGCCATATTTCTCTTTGAGGGCGCCGAGGATGGTTGACGCATCGTTTGCGTCGGCGACGTAATCGATCTGCGCCAGCTTGCCATCCGAAGTGAAGGTCATGCTCTTGATGGCGGAAGCGCCGGCATAGGTAGTGCGCCCGAGCGAGCTTGTGCAGGCGGACGCCCCGCCACTGTCGCAGTCGCCTGGATGAAGTTTCTGGTAGTCCTTGAAGTCCATGCCCAGGCGATCGCCGCGTACCTCGCCGATTTGCAAGGCCGAATTGTTCACGGCCTTGGGGCCGCTGGCCTGGAAAACTGAAACAAGAGCGAGCCCGATGACAACAATACCGATAAGTATTCCAAACGCAACCTTCATGGGTGCAACGCCTCCGGTGAGTTGTGATGTTCAGCTCCGAATCGTTTCACTGCGGCGGCCGTTCAACTGATTGTGGCCGCGGCTCCTCGCCCCTTATGGCCTGTGGGATAGCTCGGCATGAAGACTATACTACAGCGGCTTTAAACTGCGCGATGGCTCTAGCCGCAAAGACACGATGAGGCTTGTTCATCTAGAAGTTGTCTAGGGAATTTTTAGACCTGCTCGGCGGTGGCGATGATGTTGACATCGGCGGCCTGCTCGCCCGTGACCGCGGCGGCCCGGTGGATGCGCAGCTTGCCGGTCTCAAAGACCTTGGTCATCGCTGAGACCACACGCCCATCGAACTTGGTGGCAGCCAGGGAGTTGATGATGCGGATGACGTATTCCGGGTCCATGGCCGCCTGGTAAGGACGGTTCGTGGTCATGGCGTCAAAGGTGTCCGCCACCATGATCACGCGCGGCATCAGC